>NZ_JAVGCX010000017.1:0-120204 GCF_052928325.1 Lysinibacillus sp. BSL11
TTAAGTACATTGAGAAAAACCTTCCAATTTTAAAGAGGAAGGCTTATTTGCTGTACCCTTTTTTAGTATATCATGCGAGTTTTAATTTTTTTATTGAAAAATCTTGACAACTATTAGCTGGTTTTGTGGAATAAGAAAACTGCATTCCATACAGTTTTTTTATCAAACTTTATTATAAATGATCGAACTTAATTATAAATCATCAATCTTTATTTAAAAAACCACAATAAAAAATACATCCATTATCTCAATAAAGATTTAATGGATGTATTTTTATATACGAAAAGTTTGATTATAAAGTTTGATTATATATAATCAAACTTAAATCCTCTAAACATAAGGTCTGGTTTTGTTTTGTTATACTATTTACCCTATATTATTTTAAAAAAGGCGGTTTTTGTATTATGTGCTACTGACCGATTTCGTGCTTCAGTTGCTTTAAAAAACTTTCCATAAATTGATGACGTTCAAGTGCCATTTGCTTGCCCTTTTCCGTCACCATTAAATCTTTTAGCAGTAATAATTTCTCATAAAAATGAGTAACAGACGCGGTATTTTTTTGACGATATTCGGACTCTGACATATTTGTGCGTACTTCTTCTTCCTTATCATAAAGCTTGCGACCTTTTGCTCCACCATAAGCAAATGTTCTGGCAATGCCAATAGCACCAATCGCATCTAAACGATCTGCATCTCGGACGATTTTTGCTTCCAATGATGTTGCTTCTAACTCATTCCCACCATTAAATGACACTTGAGCGATGCAATCTCGAATATGTTGCTTTTTTCCCTCGCTAACAGGTAATTCCGCAATAAGCTGTTCTTCCTTTTCCTTGCTATCGGTATACTTTTTGTCACTGACATCATGTAAAAGTACAGCTATTTTCACAACTTCTTCATCTGCTGTTGGCTCGCTATGTAGGATAGCTAATGCATTTTGATAGACACGCTCAATATGTTGAAAATCATGACTAGCATCAAATTGCTCATATATTTCACGTACTTTATTCATTAAATGATTCATAGTCTACACTCATCCTTTCCTACAAATTATACTGTATTTTATTACATAAGAGGTAATCTAGAAAAATTAAAAATCATATCTATTTCAATTGACTAATTTTTCAGAATATTGTATGATAAACGTACAGAACAGCTATCTGTTCTGTACCTCATATTTTTCAGCAATGTACAACAGCTGTGTGTTTAACAGATTTAACATTAACTTCAGCGGGCTTACAATTGAATAACCTGTTTAAAAGATGACGTGCGTATTGAAAACCTATCATCTAAACAAATAAAAGTGAACACTTTCCCTTAGAAATTCTTTGTTTAACCCGCATAGCCAAATGTACATGCCGAAAATGTGAACAACAAGTTAGTTTGTTGCATGACCAAAAGGATTTCGCCAGTTGTAGCAGAAGTGCATTGTTTTTTCATTACTGGTTGTTACCTTCTTCTAGTCAATTCCTTGATTATGTATGAACGTAGCTCCTCCCTTTATTGAAAATCGTACACGATAATTGCTTGCAGCTTGTGAATACCACGTTCGATGAGTTGTGCAAATCAGTAAGAAATTCATTTAAGCCATCAATGTATGAAGTGAAAAAGGAAGTAGGAACGATTGTGATAAAATGTATTACCATCCCGCTGAAGGACAAATAAAAGCTGCCCATCTTACATTCAAGTAGATGATGGCAGCTTTTACTGTTTTGTTTTCTTATTTCATAGAACGCCTTTGATCACTTCATCAATTTCCCGCAATAGAGCCTTGTTTTGCATGGTTGTACTTAATTTTAAGTTAGATTGGTCTACATGTATCACTGCGACATGCATTCCCTCTTTAATACTTGCACTTGGAACTGGCATCATTTTCTCTGTATCGAACGTCATGATGAGGTCTGGGAATTTGGATTGTACCTGTCCTTCCTTCGATAATGTCATATATTCATTCCAGAACGTCAGATGGTAATCACCCACTGATAATTCCCCTACATCGAAGCCATTTTCCTTTGTTAACGAATAATTTGTGACGGCACCTGATACGATGTGCACGCCATTCAAATATTGCAACACATGGGCTAACTTTTCTTCAAAGGTTTGCCCATTTAAGAAGCGATAGCCAAGTTCTATGGCCATAGTGATCGCATTTGGTGCGCCATGTTTTTGTAAATAGTCAATCGTCACAGGATTTCGAGTGACCCCTACTAGTCCGCCTGCTAATATAGAAGCTTGGCGTGCTGTCTTTGCGGTGCTGTGTAAATTTCCTTCCACAAAGCCATGGACCGCGAAGTCATCTTTTCCTCCTGCATAAAATTGTACGGATTGATATTTTTCTTGTTCATGAAGATTTAAAGAACCCATGATTCCCGTTGGATGTGCTCGTCCATTACAGGGAGCATCCACAACAGGTACATTTAATAAAACTGACTGCAACCAGCCATTGATCGTCGTGATGGCACCATTTTCATTGGTAATGATGCCCTTTAGACGTTGATTGATATGGTTGTTCATACTACGATAGCTCCAACAAAGCTGTTCATTTGAAATATATTGATCGACCGCTGATGGCGCACCTACCATTGCCACACAGGCAACTAAATCTTCTTGATCTAATTCGGTAATATCCACCATTTGAGGTTCACCTGCTGCAAAGATTTCCTCAACTAGCTTGAGTCCTTCCTCTAGGAGACCACCGCCGCCTCCGCCAAGGATTGCTCCTCCATAAACGGCCGCAATCCCATCCTCATAGGACAATACTTTTGTCATCCTTTATTCCCCCTTTCTATTTCCCTATTTTGATAATAGAAGTGAAGAAGCTATATAAAGCATCTCCGGCAATAACACCTGCTGCAAATACTGTCATTTCAGATTCTCTCTTACCTTTCGTCACATATGTGAAAATTACACGTAGTAAGATACCAACTAGGACAGCCCAACCAGCAATTGGATTGACAAGTAATAGACCTGTTGCAAATAAGATACCCATTTGACGTTTTGAACCACCGATGAGCTGAATTAATGCACCTGGAATCGCCCATATCATTAATTGTTTTGCTACATCGCCTGTAACGCCCGATTGAATTGTTGCTGCATACACATGGTTAACAGGTGCTACTAAATCCTGTGCAAAATAAGATTTATAGGATAGTAGTACTACAACTGCCGAAATTGCAAAAGCTAGCATACCAGCAATCAATTGTTGCTTGCGACCTTCTTTTTCTAATGCAACATCACTACCATTACCACGTAAAATGAAACCAGTTTTTAAGTCATAGCCCATATCCGCAAACGCTACCCCTGTAGCAGCACTATACCCTGCTAGTAATGCAAGTGCTGGCGCTGGGAAACCAATTAAAATACCAACAATCAATGTAATAAATGCCACTGCAAATGCTGGGAACCAACCCGCATGCATCGCTGCGATACCCACAATTAGCTCATGGACAAATGCAGCAATCGTTGCAAAGATGATGAATCCTATTAACATACCGAAAGACATGTGTGAAATAATACCACCTAAAATAGCGATTAATAGAGCAATGGCTAAATAAGCTATAAAACCAACACCAAATGCTTGGCGAATTTCTTTTGCATCTTTTGAATAGCTTAACTCTTCTGACTTTTTAGCCGACTTTTTATTCAATAAGGCAAAAGCTACTTGGAAAAGTGCTACAATCCCAGCACCAATCATAACGCCATGTGGAATATAGTAAGCATTTAAGTCAACATTAAATAATTGAACAGAATAGCCTCTTAATAAAAGCCCAACACCAAACATCGTCAGTGCCCAAATATTACCGATGAACGCTACCCCAAAAGCTGACATTGGAATTTTCAAAACAGATCCCACGATACCAATTAACACACCACCAATTAATACTTTTGCATTCTTACCACCTTTATCGCCCGCCTTAATGGCTTCAGCTGTTGCAATTCCCGGTGGCCAAGTACCTGCTGCTGGGAAAATCTTTGTATCGAAAAATTTATATAATAATAAAGCATCAACAAACATCGCTAAAATGACACCGATAAACAATGGTAATACTAAATTTTCATAGCCTAATACATATGGAATACCAATTGGCAACATTAAACTACTTGCTGCACTGAACGTTGCTGCCGAAATGGCTGTTTGAATAATATTTTGTCTGTGTACAGATTTAAAGGCAATTAGCTTGCCAATCGGTATTCTTCCAAGAATCATCGCAAATATTGCCCCAACGATTGATGTATTGGCAGAAATCCCTAAAGTCGTAATCAGCTGTATCCCAATAATTGCCCCCACAACAGATGTTAAGACGATCATTAGTAGAGTTACAGGCTCTAAAGCCCTTGGATGTAATACTTTATTATTCATAGTGTCAGCTCCCCTATTGTTGTTATAATTTTGAAATGTGTGATTGAATTTGCTGAGCTACTTTCACTAACTGTTCAAGCATATTTTTCTCCCTTTGATCATCTAAATCATATACTAACCCAGAAATTGTAAGAGATGCAGTGATTTCCTTTTTATAGTTAAATAACGGTACACTGATGCCAAATGCATGTTCATTATACTCCCCGACGGTAACACACCAGTTGTTTTGGCGAATTTGTTGCAGCTCTTCCTTTAATGACGCTAGGAAAGAAACCTGCTCTTCCTTCGATTGTTCCTCATGAAAGAAGGCCATTAACTCCAGCTGTCTGTCCTCCTCTAAATAAGCAAACATGACCTTACAGGAAGCACCGATGTAAAGGGGTGTCTTTGTTCCTAAAGACACCGCATACTTTACATTTTTATTACTTTCGGCTATTTTCGTTGTGACACCGTATTCATTGTCCATATAAGTAAGAAATACTGATTCATTGATTTCACTGGCAAGATTTTGCATCAATTCATAAATGGTCGAGTGAGGGTCTTTTGAATTCGATAACACATCATAAAAAAGGTACATTTTATAACCTAATTTATATTTTTTCGTGTGTTCATCCTGTATTAAATAACCTGCTTCTGTAAATGTATTAATGGTTCTTTGCACGACACTTGTCGGCAGTTTCATCATGCGTGAAATTTCACGAACACCTAATGCACTTTCTTTCGTTGCAAAGCATTCTAGTATATCCAATGAGTTTTTTAATGTCTTGACAGTCATCTATTTCTCCCTTTAAACGTTTTGATAACCGTATCGCTCTTTCGCTACATCTACAGAAATATATTCATTTAATAAATCACGTTTAATGGCCTCTGAGCTTCTTTCATGTGGAGGACCATACCCGCCGCCCGTTGCTGTCACAAGCTCAATACGGTCGCCTTTTTGCAATTCATAATTGGCAAGTACGCCCACTGGTCCAATTTTCGTTCCATCCTTTTTATGAATGATTAAATAGTTGTGAGAGCCTTCTCCACCACCATTTAAGCCGAATGGCGCGAATTGATGTCTACCTAAGTTCACAGAAACCTTTTGACCATCATGATTGACTGTATAAACGCGACGAACACCTAAGCCACCTCTAAATTGACCAGCACCAGCACCGTCACAATTTAAGCTATATTCATCAATTTGAATACCGTATTTTGTTTCTGCAATTTCAACTGGAAGATTATATGTTTCACCATCTCCCATACAGTATTGCCCGCTTTGCCCATCCTCATCATTCGCAGCTCCCCAGCCACCAACAGATGGCTCTACAATTAGGAATGACTCATCATTATCAGGATTTTTTCCAGTGAGAATAAACGTACAAACAGATTGTAAATGCCCTGCCGATAAGCGTTCTGGTAAATGCGGCGCAAGAGCTTTCCAAATGAGATCAGCTGCCCCAATACGTGCCTCAAAGTTCATAGACACAGGATGTGGACGTTTAGCGGAAACAATGGAATTGTCATCTGTGATAATCGTTAAGCGTTTAAAAACACCTTCGTTAATTACGTCAATATCGCCAAGTAATGCTAGGAACATAACGCGCACACTTGCCATTAAACCAAATTGAGAACAGTTCATTGGCACATTGACTGCAGGATGTGAGCCTCTGAAGTCACAAATAAACGCCTCATCACTAATTGTGACTTTCACTTTTATTGGATAAGGTCCACCCTTTAATGGGTCCCCTTCAATAAAATCCTCCGCATAAAATTCACCTTTAGGTAGGTGTTGAAGCTCATACTCTACAATTTTCTCACCCTTGTCCAATAATTTTTGAATGGACAATTTCACCGATTCCGCACCAAACTTCTGACAAAGCTCTGCGATTCGTTTTTCACCTGTTTTTAAGGCGGCTACTTGTGCAAACATATCACCGATTGAAAGCTCTGGTAAACGAACATTCGTAGAAATAATTTCATAGACTGCATCGTTCAACTCACCTTGATGATAAAGTTTGACACCTGGTAGCTGTAAACCTTCCTGATAGATTTCATTAGAATTACTTGTAAACGAACCCGGGTCCATGCCCCCTACCTCTGTCCAGTGTGCTTTATTGGCAGAGTACGCAATAATTTCACCGTTGTAGAAAATAGGGAGAACTAAGCCCACATCCGATAAATGTGAGCCGCCTCCAACATAAGGGTCATTGATAATAATGACATCACCTTCGTGTAGTTTTTTCCCATTATCAAACTTTTCAATTACACGCTGTACCATTGGACTTAACATCCCAATAAAACTCGTTACACCGTTTCCTTGACTAATTAAATTACCCTTGGCATCTGTTAATCCACAAGCATAGTCTAATACCTCATAGATAACTGGGCTCATAGAAGAGCGTGCTAGGGCAACAAACATCTCATCGCCTATAGCTAGCAATGAATCTTGAATAATTTCTACTGCAAAAACATCTTTTTTCATGTTTTATTTCCCCTCCATCTCTACAATCAAGTTGCCGTATTGATCAATTTCAATCGATTGCTTGTTATTGATTACGACCGTAGATGTTGGATTTTCCACAATTGCAGGACCTGTAATGACATAGCCAGGTACTAATTTTTGTTGGTCAAAGACATTGACCTCTACCCATCCTGTTCCCTTCACATATAAATTGCGTTGTGCCTTTATACATGTGGAATTGTCGATATGAGAGAAGTCTAGCTCTTTAAATTGAACCGCCTCATCTTTCCCGTAGATTGTAAGATGTAAGTTGACTAACTCAATTGGTGTAGCTGGTAAATCAAAAGAAAACTCTTGTTTATGTTTGATATGGAAGGCTTCAGCTAATGCAAGTAGCCCCTCTTCATCAAGCGTAATAGTTGATGCATTTAATTTAACGGCATGCTCTTGACCTTTGTAGCGTAAATCATAATTAATTTCAAAATAATAATGATCCTTTGATAATGGTGCATCTGCATAGGCAGTGGCAATCACTTGATCAATATTTTCTTGGATAGCCGCAAGATGGTCTTTGTCAAAGTTCATTAAACTTGTTTGAATGTAATCTTGTCGATATTCGGTCATCATCATTCCTAATGCTGAGAAGACGGATGAGCCATAAGGAATAATGACTTTTTTCATACCAAGTTCTTCTGCTAAATTAATCGCATGTAGTGGACCACCACCGCCAAATGCTACCATTGTAAAGTCTTCAGGGTCATAGCCTTTACGAATAGAGATCAGCTTCAGTGCATTTAACATATTGGAGTTTGCAATATCTAAAATACCTTGTGCTGCTTCTTCTGCTGACACATTAAATGGTTTCGCAATTGCTTCAACAAGAGCCTCCTCCACTTTGTCAATGGATACTGGGTTATCAAAGTTTTCTAAGGATAATCTTCCTAAATAAACATTGGCATCTGTAATTGTTGGCTGTGTATTCCCTAAGCCATATGCTACAGGCCCTGGATTTGCCCCAGCAGAATCTGGTCCAACCTTTAATGAGCCAAACTGATCTACACGTGCGATGGAGCCACCACCATTTCCGATTTCCACAATATCTACTACTGGTGTTTTAATTGGATAGCCCGCAAATTTTTCATTTCTTTCAATATAGTAATCTGTTGTGACATTGACTTTGCCATCTGTAATAAGCGAACATTTTGCTGTCGTCCCACCAACATCAAAAGCGATAATATTGGATTCTTTGAGAAGTTGACCTAATTTTGCAGCTCCAAACATACCTGCTACAGGACCAGATTCTACAAGATTAATCGGCAGCTCCATTGCTTTATCAAAGCTTGTAGTCCCGCCATTCGATTGCATAATTTTTAAATGGTCTGTAATGCCAATTGTGCTTAATTTCTCTTTTAGGCTTTTTAAGTAGGCATGTGCAATTGGCTTCACATAAGAATTGAGGACTGTTGTGTTTGTTCTTTCATACTCACGGTATTCTTTAATCGTTTCACTTGAAAGTGTGATATATACCTCAGGCCAAATTTTTAAAATGGCTTCTTTTAACTGTTGTTCATGAATTGGATTTTTATAGCTGTGTATGAGGGAAATGGCGATTGCCTCAACACCCAATTCCTTAAATTGATGAACGATCACGTCAACTTCCTCGGTATTAAGCGCTTTCATAATATTTCCTTTAAAGTCGATTCGCTCATCGATTTCTTGACGTAAATAACGCTCTACAAATGGTTCTGGCTTTTTATATTTAAAGTTATATAAGTCTGGTCGATTTCCACGAGCAATTTCTATAACATCACGGAAACCCTTTGTTGTAATTAACCCAACTACGCCCCCCTTTCTTTCCGTTAATGTATTGATGATAACCGTCGATCCATGAATAAATGATTCAATGAAAGAATCTTCCGTTACATGTCGCCCTAATACATTTAATATGCCATCCTCAAAGTGACCAGGTGTCGTATGTCCCTTATCAAAATGAAGATTTCCTTTTTCATCTGTAAAAACTAGGTCAGTAAAAGTACCGCCAATATCTGTTGCGATTTTCAAGACTTCATCCCTCCGTGTTCCTATTATCGGTACAGTGTTCCGAATTAGAATTAAATAAATTATATTTAAAATAAAAAGAAAATTCAATGTATTTTTTAAATAAAAATTCATTTGACAATTATCCTTCGTTGTAAAAATCCGCTCTATCTTTCCAATATCAGATAAATATTGATAAAAAATACCAAACACATTTATATAAGGAAAGTTCTCATGATTTTTTTGCAACACAAAAAAGATCCTAGTTTTCACTAGAATCTTAAAAAAATTAATATTTTCGAATTTTTACTCAAGGGGTAGATAAAGTAATCATCCTAAATTTTACTTTTATACCATATTTGCGTTGTAGACAGTTGATGATTTTGCGAACGATGTTTACCAAAATTATCAAAAAAAGCTGCCCATTTAGTTAGGCAGCTTTAATATCGTTTAGAACAATCCTACCGCATGTCCTTCATTATCGACATTCATGCGTAGAGCAGCTGGTGCTTTTGGAAGTCCTGGCATTGTCATAATATCGCCAGTTAGACAAACTAAGAAGCCTGCACCAAGCTTTGGAATAACTTCGCGAATTGTGATGGTAAAGCCTTCTGGACGACCAAGTAAACTTGGTTGGTCTGATAAAGAATACTGGGTTTTCGCCATACAAATTGGAAGAGAGTCCCAGCCGAATTTTTCGATTTGGGCAATTTGTTTTTTGGCTTGGTCTGTAAATTGTACATCTTTCCCGCCATATACCTTTTGCACAATCGTACGCACCTTTTCTTCAATCGACTCTGTTACATCATATAAAGGAGAGAAGTTGTTTTCTTCCTCTAGCACAGCTAGTACTTGCTCAGCTAAGGCTAGACCACCTTTACCGCCCTCTTCCCAGACATTTGTACGGGCAATGCGAACATGATTTTCTTGACACCAGTGCAGAACAGCTTCTAGCTCAGCCTCTGTGTCCGTGATAAAACGATTCAAGGCAATAATTGGTTCAACGCCAAATGTACGAACTGTATCTACATGTTTAGCTAAGTTCTCAATCCCTTGTAGAAGTGCTTCCACATTTTCACCGACAAGTGATGTTTTTGGAACACCACCATGCATTTTTAGGGCACGAATTGTCGCTACAATGACAACTGCGCTTGGTTTAAAGCCTCCCTTACGAGCTTTAATGTTCATGAATTTTTCAGCACCTAAATCAGAGCCGAAGCCCGCTTCTGTCACCACAATATCAGCTAGCTTACGAGCGGTTTGAGTCGCCATAATGGAATTACAGCCGTGGGCAATATTCGCAAATGGACCACCATGAATAATAGCAGGTGTTCCCTCTAATGTTTGAACTAAGTTTGGCTTGAAGGCATCTTTTAATAAAAGTGTTAAGGCACCCTCTACCTGTAAATCACGCACAAAGACAGGCTCACGCTCGAAAGTATAGCCAATCACGATACTAGCGATGCGCTCACGTAAATCCTCAATGCTTGTTGCTAAACAGAATACCGCCATAATTTCAGAGGCAACCGTAATATCAAAGCCATCCTCACGCGGCATGCCTTGAACAGGACCACCTAATCCCACCACTACCTTACGAAGGGCACGATCATTTAAGTCCATGACACGCTTCCAAATAATGCGTCGTGGATCAATGTTGAGTGTATTTCCTTGGTGGATATGATTATCAATAAATGCGGATAAAGCATTGTTAGCTGTTGTAATCGCATGAAGGTCGCCAGTGAAATGTAAATTAATATCCTCCATTGGTATAACTTGTGCGTAACCTCCGCCAGTTGCGCCACCTTTTACGCCCATGACTGGACCTAATGATGGTTCACGTAATGCGACCATCACCTTCTTATCTAATTGATGAAGGGCATCTGCCAGTCCAACAGTCACAGTCGACTTTCCTTCACCAGCAGGGGTTGGACTAATAGCTGATACTAATACTACCTTTGCATCCTCGCCCTGAGCAGTAATTTTTAATGGGTCAATCTTTGCTTTGTAGCGTCCATACTGCTCAAGAGCATCCTCTGGAATACCCGCAGCATTGGCAATTTCCGTAATAGGTTTGATCACTGCTTGACTAGCGATTTCTAAATCTGATAATGGTTGATTTTTCGTTGTCATTTGGCATCCTACTTTCTATGTTGTTCATTTCCATTATAGTCTTAATTGTGAAAAAAAAGAAAGCCAGATATACAAGCATTTCGTCAATCAATTGACATCTTTGCTCAATTCCTGTATGTTCTAAGAGAAAATGCAATTTTTTCACATTTTCACAATGAGAGCACCATTTATTTAACTTTATTTTACATTCAAGCGCATTGGAGGCGAATGCTTATGCAACAGGGGATCGTAAAGTGGTTCAATAATGAAAAAGGTTATGGCTTTATTGAATGTGATGATGGCGAAGATGTATTTGTTCATTTTACGGGCATCCAGGAGGAAGGCTTCCGTACACTTGAAGAAGGTCAAAAGGTTTCATTTGATGTTGTGGAAGGCAATCGTGGACCCCAAGCATCAAATGTTGTAAAACTATAAGCATAATGGGGCTATCCGTGTAGTTCCAGATTAGCAGCGGATTAGGAAATGCATCGTTTTCTTCATCCGCTTTTTGTGTTGTTTTAAGCTGAATGCCCCCTCCATGCTATAATAGAAGTAAGAATACGTAAGGAGGGATTTCGATGCAAAAACCAATGACTGAAGTTATTTTGAAGCATAAAGAACGACAAAGTGTAGCAGAATTTGCAACAACACTGGAAACGATTGCAAAAAAGCTTAAAGAAAATGGTGAATTCACTTTTGTTCAAGAAACAGAGCCAACAGTTGTCAGCCCAAGTGAACAGCTCAAAATCGACTACTCCTATACAAAAAAGGGCGACAAGCATTCATTTGAAATTGAATTTGATTGGTATACAGGTACAGAAACATCGAAAAAAATGACAATTGAATAAATAATAGGCAACGAAAATCCACTTCTCTGTTGAAGTGGATTTTTCCATTGTTGAATAAAGATCATGTCACTAGAAAAAGACCTTTTAGAAAAGTGATGGGTGACAGCACCTCTCGATAAAATGAGTAGTGAACACCTTTGCTAAAAAGTGAGTGGATTGTAGCGATAGCGGAGGAAGCGGCTCGCCCACAGGAAAGCAAGTAGCCTGCATTAGAAATTCTATGGATATTTTTGTTTTCAACACTATGTAAAGTGGCTGGGTCAAAAGTGTTTCAGCCAACAAAAATACCGAACTATCCACTGAAATGCTCACGAAGTGTTTTGGAATAGTTCGGTTTTCCTAGTTATCATGTTTTGTTAATTTAGAGATTATTTAGCTTATGTTCCAGCCTTTTTCTCATTATCGATTTATCCAATAAAAAGCACCAGGACAAACTAATGTTTCCTTTGTTCGTTTAGGATCCTTTAATGTCACACCAAATGGTCCCTCTTTGACATGACCAAGTGTCATTGCCATCGCACTCTCTTCCTCATAGAAATCTAAACGCATATTCGGTAGCTGTAGTGACATATACTGCTCATACTGCGTAGGCACTGGTAGCTGTAACACCTCTTGCCACAGTTTTACTGTTGCCTGCATGTCCTTGACGTAGAATTGGACGGATTCCATCGTGATAGCCTGTTTTACATCAATGGCACCACTTGCCTTTAATTGAACCAAACGCTCTTCATTTTCCTCCGCCCATTCAATTAAAAATGGAAAATCAATTGGCAAATCTGGCTTACCAAAATGCAGTAGCTTCCATTCTACCACCGTGCCATCTGGTCTTGTTCTGCTACATGCATCTGGTCCATATACTTCATAGCCCAATGCTCGCAAGCGTCGACCCTCTTCGTCAATATTTTTTGTGCGCAGAGCAATTCGAGAAAATCCCTGGCGCTCTTGATCACGTTTAAACGTATAATGTAGGGAATATGGGTATTGTGCCGCTTGCTCAAATAAATCACGATCATAGATAGCAATTTGTTCAATGTAGCTTAAGCCAAAGTAGCTTAACGTATTATAAGTCCCCCACATCGTGTGCTGCCCACCATTCACTGTATGGACATTTCGTTTATTGAAGAAAACCTTTATATTTTCTGGTGACTCCACTTGATGAACCAGATGATCAAAATATAAAGTCATGGCCATTCCCCTTTCTTTCCCCATTACCTTTACCTGTATGTTTGATTAGTTTAAAATTTACTCAAGAAAAGGAGTTACTAGTAGGATATGAAAAAAAGTTTCGTTTACCTACAAACTCCGTTCACTAATTTCATAAAGAGGTGATTTGAATGACAGATTTAGTAGCTGCTTTTAAATTGGCATTAGGTAATTATCCTACAGGCGTAACAGTTGTCACGACATGTCATGACACAAAACCGATTGGCTTAACCGTCAATTCCTTTGCATCTGTTTCAATCGACCCGCTCCTTATTTTGTGGTCACTCGATAAAAAATCTCAGCTCCATCCCTATTTCACGACTGCGCCAAATTTTGCGGTCAATATTTTAGCGAGTGATCAAGAGCATTTATGTACACTATTTGCTAGTAAAATCCCTGATCGCTTTGCACAAGCATCATGGTCAACTTCCTCTTTAGGACTACCGATTTTACATGATACCGCAGCTAATTTACAATGTAAAACATTTCAGCAAATCGATGCTGGCGACCATACCATTTTTATTGGGCAGGTCGTAGACATTACAAATGCTCAAAAAGAGCCTTTGCTGTATCATCGCCGCCATATCGGTCCCATACCAAAAAGCTTTTATAGCTAGCCTTTACACAAAAAAAGGCCACTTGTAAGCACAGGAAATCCTTCATGCTTATAGGTGGCCGTTTGACATAAGTTCTACTGAAATCATTGTTATTTTTTCTGCGGAAATCTCTGCTTTTCAAGCCTATTAATTTGCACAATCACACCATCTTGAATCGTAATATGCACTTCACCAAATTCAAGATTTTGAATCGCCTTCGCAATTGCCTCTAGTTTCTTATCATCTACTTTTACTGACTGAGCCATACGATACACCCCTTCTTTTTTATCCTTATTGTTCATAAAGAGGCCAACGCATCAAACTGATTGATAGCCCCTCCTATCTCTCAGACACCATCTGTTGGATTTGGCACCTGTTGTTCGGTTGCCGAGGCTTCATTGGGCCAAGTCCCTCCACCTCTCTTGATAAGAGTACTGCGTTTCTTGAAAATAATTCTATAATTCTGCTATAGGAATGTCAATACAAAATATTAGAAAACCTAGTTGAATACTATGCAATATGTCGTTTAGATTAAAAGACTCCCTATACCTAAAGTATTTTATGCCTAGTCAGTGAGAAATAGATGGCAATCCATTAATTTATTACAAGCTCCATTTCCTCATCATGAATTCAAGTGGGCCTCGATGATGTTTAGTCCTCCACCATACAGAAACCACGACACATCCTAAAAAATAACAGCAGGCATACAGCATGGAAAAAGCAAGTGTTTGGTTCTCCAGCTTTTGGCAAATAATTAGTATTCCAATGCCTATAACAACATGGCCAACATAATGCGTTAAAGACATTTGTCCTGTTAATATGAAAGATTGAATTACTTTATTTTTACATGTCTCTACAAGATAGATGGAGCCCACGATGATGACAATAGCCGAAGCCGAATTAGATAGGACATACATCACATTCGGTGGAATCGGTCCTGTATCAAATAAATACAATGCACTCTCTACATCTAATAAATGAATGGTTGTCAGCTTAATGAATAACGTAGAACAAGTCTCAGTCATGATAACTAGCAATAAACCTGTCACCAGTAAGTTTTTTCTTAATGTATGATTTGTTAAATCTAATGTGCCCATTACCATACCTATCAGAAAGAAGCAAATCCAGGGGAATAGAGGGTGATAGCCATTAAACATCAAATTTCTTATAAATCCTGCTGGTGTCCAAAAATCAAGATACTCTAGTAACACATATGTTGGATGCCAACCAGCAAGGTAACTAAATTGAATTTGGAGCCATTGTGAAAGGATAAGGATGGCACCAATTATGAAGATCATCATTTTCTTGGATTGGGCAATCAACCAAGCAGCAACAAACATATACACGCCATAATAATGTAATATATCTCCCGTCCAGCCGATCGCATACAATATTATCCCTATCGTAAATAACAAAAGCGCCCTCTTCCACAAAGTAAGTCGATTCTGACGAAGAAGGATTGGGTCCTTACTCTCTCTAGCTTGACGAGTCATGAAGGCTGTCCCTATCCCTGCTAGCATGACAAATACGGCCGAAGCACGTCCCTCGAAAAGATGTTGAAAGCAATTAACCATCTTGAACCATTCGTTGTAGAACCTGTTATGACGCCAAAATTGACAATGAACATGCCAAGCATGGCGAGAGCTCTTGCAAAATCAAGACCTTCAATGCGCCGATCATTATTTCCCTTTATCATTTTTGCCCCCTTGAATAACGCTATGTACTGCCTCCTTCCAAATAGCCCGATAGTTCAATTGGTTGCCTGTTAACATGAAATTACCGATATTATCATAGACCAGGGCTAGCATCTGGGCCTTCGCTTCTAGATGGGGAGTATCCTCTAGCACTCCTAGCTGTACGCCATATCGTAGGATAGCAACAAAGCTGGTTAAAAAGCTGGTTTCTAGCTCTACTAATTGTCTTTTATAGTTTTCATCGCGAGCTGCTAATAGTACATATTGATTAAATATTTTATTAAAATAAGGGTCCTTGTCCTGTGCCTCAATAGAATTATAGCCTAGCTTAAGTAATTCCTCCTTAAAATTAGCGGAAGAAAGCTCTTTATAATCCACAGCGACATCATGTTGAATTTCTTTATATAATTCATCAAATATGAAAGCAATTAATTGATCTTTTGATTGAAAATAATAGTAAATGGCTGGTTTTGAAATACCGACCTCTGTAGCAATCATTGCTAAGCTTGTTTTTTCAAACCCATTTTCCGCAAACATCCCATAAGCAATTTCTATAATCTTTTGAAAAGTTTGTTCTTTATTTCCCATTATTACCCTCCTTTTTTACCGACCGTTAAGTAAATATTATAGGATCCTATCCTTTTAGACAAGAAAAAACTGTGTAGAAATGTTTCTCTACACAGTTCACATTTATTGATTTTGTAAATACAACATTAAAGCTTCTGCTGTTTTTTGCTTGCCCATTACTTTAAGAGGCTGTCCATCAGCAGGTACAATCCAATGAGGTTCATCCCCCCCATATAAAGACTGAGAGCTATTTGCTACCATAAATTGAGCATTGGCTGTTTCCATACGCAGTCTGGCACGAGCTAACAAAAATTCCTCATCATTAGTTGCTTCGAGCTTAAAGCCTACTAACGTTACATTCGGTTGCCATCCCTTAATTTGACCTAATACTTTTGGCGCTTTTTTAAAATGAATAATAGGTGGTTCGTCAGAAGGCATTTTCCCCGTTTCCTCCATTAAATTACCTGATTGATCATACACTTTGTCAATGACCCAATCAGAGCCAGCAGCCGCCATAATGACGATGTCGACATGTTGTTGAACTGCATGACGCACCTTTTGTCCTAAATCCTCTATACCTTCAAATTGTATCAATGTCATATCATTTTGGTTTTCTGGGAGCTGTGCAAAGTAACCATGCATGTAAACTACGTTAGCGCCAGCAGACAGCGCCGCCTCTGCTAAATAACACCCCATTGTGCCTTTTGATAAATTCGTATGACCTCGTACACGATCCCATTTTTCAAGTGTTCCCCCACTTGTAATGAGTACGGTTTTGCCCTGTAATGTCCCCATACACTCACCTATTTTCTGAAATATATACAAATACTATTTTAACGTAATGTAAGGATAGGCTTCAATAGCCACTATTTTAGGGAGCTGTTTTGTTCTTTTAGCCAAGCACTTAATATCTCTGCAAATTTCTTTGTGACTGGCGAAGCATGGTGTTTCATGGCAATACCAATCGTTCGGTAGCCACCTTGCTTTAACGGAATCGCTCTCAATGTTGGCGGTAAATTTTGAATAACCAACTGAGGTAATATACTGATCCCTAAATGATGAGAAATCATGGAAAGAATCCCTACCTCCTCAGAAAGCTCAAAGCGGATATTCGGCTTGACATGATATTGCTCTAATAGCACCTTGACATCATTTGTCCCTTTATAGGAAGTCATGATAAATGGTATATCCTCTAAATCTACGATATCAATTTCTGTCTTATCAAACAATGGACTTTTATCCGAAACAATACATAATAATGGGTCTTGTTGGAGCTCAGTGAACTGATATTGCTCTGACTTTTGACCATTCAAAAACCCTGCTTCTACTTCACCACTTAAGAGCCATTGTTCAATTTCATAGTAATCTCCCTCTCGTAACTCCACCTGTATCCCTGGAAATTGATTATCCATAATCCGAACAATTTCTGGCATCCAATTGGAAGAAATACTCGATATCACACCAATTCGAACCTTACCTCTTGTCACGCCATGAATGTGAGCTGCTTCCTGTTGCAATAATTCCTGAGCATCCAAAACCTGACGCATTGCCCTTAGCATTGTTTGTCCCTCACTCGTTAATGTCACACCCACACGACTTCGATGAATGAGCGCAAAGCCAAACTCTTTTTCTAAACTCGACACGGCATGACTCACAGCAGATTGTGTTAACCCTAGCGCATCAGCTGCTTTTGTAAAGCTTGCCACCTCTGCCACCTTTGTTAAAATCTCATATTTAACTAAGCTCATCCGCAATCCCTCTATATACATGAATTTTTTTAATCCTATTCATTATAAACATTCGTTTTACTAATCACAACACAAGATATATAGTAATTTTTAGTATAAAACTGTTTTAGTACACAGATGGTAGGTGAACATAATGAATATCCAAGGAAAAGCAAATGTATTGATGGTTATTGTCACAATGTTTTGGGGGCTCTCTTATACCTTTATGGTCATGGGGCTAGAAACGTTGGCAGTTTATAATGTGGTGGCATTACGTTGTATCATCGCATTTTTCGTAGCAGGACTTATTTTTTACAAACGGATGATCAAAGTAAATGGTAAAACATTAAAATATGCGGCTATTCAAGGATTTTTATTATTCATTGTGTTCGCGTTAAGTTTATTTGGTTTACAATCTACTTCTGTTTCAAATGCTGGCTTCATCTTGAGCCTAACGGTCGTGTTAGTGCCGATTTTCAGCAGCTTTATTGAAAAAAAATTACCTTCTCGAGCAGTTAGCTTTGCGATCATTTGTACCATGATTGGTATTACCGTCTTAACAGCACACGGCTCATTCACATTCCATAAAGGTGATTTATTAGTAGCAATTGCTGCGTTATGTTATTCAATTTATTTACTTTTAAATAGCTCATTCACACGAAATGTAGAGTCCATTTCCTACGGAATTTATCAGCTTGGCTTTGCTGGTATTTATGCACTTGTGTTAACCTTTCTATTCGAAACACCAACAATGCCAAATTCAGCAATATCCTGGATTGCTATTTTAGGGCTTGGCATCATCTGTAGTGCGTTTTGCTTTGTTGGTCAAACTGTTGCACAACAGTATACTTCTGCTACACATACAGGTCTTATATTCTCCTTAGAACCAATTTTTGCCGCTATGTTTGCCATGATGTTTATCGGAGAAGGCATAACAATGAAATTAATAATTGGTGGCAGCTTCATTCTTATAGGGAATTTAGTAGCACAATTAGAGCATTTCCATGTATTACGTTTTATGAAAAAGGATGCACAGGAAAAAGTCATACAATAAGATAGTGTATTTGAATAAAAAAGGAAGCTGAGAGTTATTTCTCAAGCTTCCTTTTACTATGTATTGAATTTATAGCACGATTACTTGTAAAATAGTATAATTTTTACAGAACGAAAATAAAGGAGATTCATACATGCAAATTCAAACCTTACATACAACACATTATTTACCAACCAAGGACAATCAACCGATTCAAACACAAAACTTACTGGATTTAATGAGACATGTGGATGACCGTGAAGTGGAAGACGAAAAAAAGAGCAAATCGAAAATTGAGGTCAGACACGAAAATGGCTATGTACGTCAATACCTTGTCAAACCAACAGGACAAAGGGTTCTCCTCATGGAAACTAAACAAAGCCTTGACATTGGAGAATCTACTAATTTACAAGACCTGTTTTCGCAACCTTTTAAAAAGAAAACAAGTGATCCTATTCTTTCAATACTAAATGCGAAGAATAACATTTCTAAATATAAAGATGGCATTTAAAAAACTGCCCTTCTTTTCAAGAAACGCTAGATAAAATAATAGACAAAGTCGAAAGAATCGACTTTGTCTATATTCAAACGATCGAGAAATAGTCATATCTCGATCGTTTGACTCATTATAAAAATCTTCTATATTGCTCTGCCTCTGCCATACGCTGTTGATTTCTTAAACGCTCCTCTTGCTCTTCAGCAGTCTCTGGATAAGTTTGGAGTGTATCAACATCATCCTCATGTTCTGCATATAAGACAATACTTCCTTGTTCTACAAGATGCGCATAGTAAGCGATTTGTCCCTCTGACAGATTAAATCGTTTTAAACCCTCTGTAACGGCTGAGTCGCCTGTAAACCAAGATTTAAATTGGTCTACCCAATTTCCAGCCTCATGCGTTTGCACATCGGCATCCCACTTTACATCCTCAAACTGTTGGGGATCTCTCGCAATAATATGAATATCGTCTTGGTGATAACCTTCCATTCGCATATTCTCTAAAATGTGAAGCATTTCATCCCTTGTATGGGCCACCTCAATTTTTGGATTTTGTTCATTCATCATGTTCAATTCCTCCTATGTTGTATGGCTTACTAGGTAATTACCCGCTCTACACACAAACAAACCCTTTTTACTAAACTGTAATAATTGTTAAATTGCCTTAAACTATGTTGCTGATTTGACATAACGCGTTGGGCAGAAAAAAAGCATGCTGGAGAGAATGTCTTCTCCAGCATGCAAATTGTCAATGTTTACTTGTCAAGAAAGGCTTTTAACATCCATGTATGCTTTTCAAGAGACTGATACATGGCATTGAGTAAATCCTCTGTACGGTCGTCTCCTTCTTCTGCGGCTAGCTCCATTGTAGAATTTAATGCTTTCATCAGCTTTTGGAAATCTGAGATTGTCGTTGCAACCATGTCCTCTGTCGTTTCTTCACCTGTTGCTTCCTCTACATAGGATAGCTCTAGATGCTCTTTTAATGTTGCCACTGGCTTGCCATCCTTTGATAAAATACGCTCTGCTATTTCATCTAAATTCAATGTTGTTTCATTATATAGCTCTTCAAATTTTGCATGCAGTGTAAAGAAGGCTGGACCTGTGACATACCAATGATAATTGTGTAGCTTTGTATAAAGCACAGACCATGTCGCCACTAGCTTATTTAATTGTTTGTTTAAGTTTTGTGCCATAATCAATTTCTCCTCCAATATGTCTTGTTCTAGCCATTAGTATGAGTCATAAAAGATGTTGGCTATACACTCATTGTTCCCGACCGACAATATTTCAAACATCCTTCATGAGAAACGATTTAGAGTAAGAATATTTCAACTATTCTATGAAATTATTTCACTTTCCGAAATAGTTTCGTTATAATGAAATCACTTATATGTAAAGGGGTGTCCATAAATGAAAGTTTTACCATTACGAAAAGATGTTGCAGTAGAGGAAACTTGGGATTTAACAGATTTATTGTGCAATGAGGCTGATTTTGAACCTACCTTAGCCCAATTAGTGGAAGATGCACTTAGCTTTGAGCAGCAATACAAAGGTACGATTACACATGCACAAAAAGTAATCGACGTGTTAACAGCCTTTGAAGAGCTACAAATAAAGTTTGTTCCGATTGGCACATATGCAAGCTTAAATCTTGAGACAGATCGCACAAATGATGTAGCACAAATGCGTGCTGCAAAGTTTGGTACAGCTATCGGAAAAGTCAGCAGTGCACTATCCTTCGTGCGCAGCGAGTTACTGGCATTGGATGAAGCTGTTTTACAAGAAGCAGCGACATTAAGCCCTCTTTACAAACGATATCTAGAGGAATTATTAAAACGAAAACCACACCAGCTCCATCCTGAAGTCGAAAAAGCGCTGGCAGCCTTCAGTGCCACATTTGACGCGCCATATAAAACGTACAATACGACGAAATTAGTGGACATGGATTTTGGCGAATTTGAAGCCAATGGTGAAAAGCATCCCCTTAGCTTCGTGCTTTACGAAAATGACTGGGAGTTTGAAGCAAATACAGATGTACGCCGTGCTGCCTTTCAAGCTTTTTCAAGCAAGCTACGCGATTACCAGCATACAACGGCACAAGTATATAACACACATATTCAACAAGAAAAAACAATGGCTGACCTAAGAGGCTTTAATTCTATCATTGACTATTTACTATTTGATCAGGATGTCGATCGTTCACTTTATAATCGTCAAATTGATTTAATTACAAAAGAGCTTGCCCCACATATGCGTCGCTATGCAACGTTAATCCAAAAAGCCAACGGAATCGACCAAATGACATTTGCAGATTTAAAAATTGCACTTGACCCTGATTATGATCCAAGATTATCGATGGCTGAGGCAAAAGAATATGTTGAAAAGGCATTAGCCGTTATGGGTAAAGACTATAATCAATTAATGGAGAGAGCCTTTAATGAACGTTGGATTGACTATGCTCCAAACAAGGGAAAATCTACAGGAGCATTTTGTTCAAGTCCGTATGGTAGCCATCCTTATATTTTAATGTCATGGAATGAACAAATGAATGAAGTCTTTACACTTATTCATGAGCTTGGTCATGCTGGGCATTTTGCAAATACGTATGAACATCAATCTTATCTTAATAGTCGACCATCTTTGTACTTTATTGAAGCGCCATCAACAATGAATGAAATGCTGTTAGCGAATTATTTACTAACACATAATGAAGATCTACGCTTTAAACGTTGGGTAATTTCCAATATTGTAGCGAAAACATATTATCATAACTTTGTGACACATTTACTAGAAGCTGCCTATCAACGCAAAGTATATGAATTAATTGATGCTGGAGAAGCAGTTAATGCAACCATCCTCAATCAATTAAAACGTTCCGTGTTGGAAGATTTCTGGGGAGATACAGTCGTTATTTCTGAAGGCGCTGAACTCACATGGATGCGTCAGCCGCACTATTATATGGGCCTTTATCCATACACATATAGTGCAGGGTTAACCATCTCCACACAAGTGTCTCAACGTATTTTAAAAGAGGGCGCTCCAGCTGTTGAAGATTGGCTAGCCGTTCTTCAGGCTGGCGGTACAAAATCACCAGTGGAGTTAGCGCAAATGGCTGGTGTTGATATTACGACCGACCAACCACTTCGTGATACAATTGCCTACATTGGCCATTTAATTGATGAGCTTGAACGCCTGACAGTTGAAATCGAAGCGGTTCAACAATAATTTAACTAGAAAACGGTCCTGCCTATTCAAGGTATAGATCGTTTTCTTTTTTTAGTTCTAAGTAGAAAAATACGTACATATACTAGAATCAGGGCGTCCCTCTATATTTTTTAGATATTTCAAAATAGACAATCATTTTTCTTCATACAAAAGTACCGTTATTATTAAGAGTACGCAAATTATTTAGCAATATACGATTAACAATGATTAAAGGAAGTGTTCTAATTATGGTAAAACGTAATGATCCATGCCCATGCGGTAGCGGCAAAAAATATAAAAAATGTTGTGAAGGCAAACAACAAGTAACAGTGGAAGCAGTACAAATCGAAGAATTAGAGCGTGTGCTACAAACATTTTACTTAGAATATCCAGAACGTAAAGATGTTCGTGCCTATATTGAGCATGTGGGCACATGGCAGCCTAAATTAGAGAGCGTTTTACAGCGAGAGCTAATTGAAGCCATCGCTTTAGACGACTTTTTCTTCCATCAAGAGCCATCTATTTGGAAAAATTATTTGAAGAAAACGAAGAAAAAGGCGGTAAGACCTTCTACAGTCAAAGTACTTGAAGATTGGTCTCAGCCGACTTTATTTATTGGTACGGTGTCTGTTGTTGAGGAAAAATATTTCAAGGCTAATCATTTACTTACAAATGATGAGCTTTATATTCGACGTGAAAATAACAAACCGATTCCTGAAGGTATGCATGTATTTGCCTTCATATTACCAGATGGAACGAAGAAATCGGCTCATTATTTAGCTGTGTCCACACTGATTTTCTTCCCAGAGGATCATGCGAAGGTCTTTGAAGAATTCAAGAAGCGCTTTGAGACTTCAGAGAAGAAGGTTGGCTCCTTCTTAAAAGAAGAGCACCTAGCATTTTGGGAGTTATTAGTATCAAATGGCTATAAGGGTGAGGAATTCTCAAACTTTGAGAGCAATGTCTTGACACAAGTAAAAGACTTCCTAGAGCAAAATGAGCGTGAAACAGCACCGATGCTAGAGCTTTTAGAGGACTATTTAATTGAAGGTCAACCGACTGCGCGTAAAGAAGCGGCCATTGCAGCTGGTGCGATTCGTTACGGTCAGGAAAAGGAGCTGTTTGAGTCCCTTTCTATGACGGTAAAAGAAATCGCTGCGACATTTGATATTTCGGCTTCCTCTCTTACAAAGTATTACCAAGACCTAAGCAGCTATGCTGAAACAAAATAATGATGACAATAAAGAAGCTACATGTATTTGCTAATACATGTAGCTTTTTCTCATGTGTTTATTTACTATAAACTTTTAAAAGTTCTTCCCCTAGGAACTGTAGCTTTTCTCCAACTGAACAGGCTTCAATGCAGAAACGATGAGCCCCTGGTTTACCACGTTCTTTACGTAATTGCTTAATCACTAAGCAATCCGAACAATACGTATCATGCAGTTCATCAATATCCTTCATAACCGTCACTTTATCCATGTAGAACTCTCGCTCCTTTCACGTCCAAAATTCACTTCCTACTATTATGAAGCGTTCAATTTCAACAAGCAACTATTTTGTTTACTTCCTACGTATTTTTTTCAACACGAATTGCTCACAAGGATGCTTTAAACCATAGCCTTGTTGTACAATTATAATGAAGTCAAAACGCAAAGTAGGGATAATATGTTAGAAGTTTATATAGATGCTGCCAGTGCAGGAAATCCTGGGCCAAGTGGGATAGGAGTATTTATTAAAGGTGAAGGTCACCATATCCAAATCAGCGAGTATATTGGTGAGACAAACAACCATATTGCTGAATTTTCGGCATTGGTTCGTGGTCTTGAAGAAGCACAAAAGCTAGGCTCCCCTCTTGTCTCGGTGCGTTCCGATTCCAAAATCGTTGTGGCTTCTATGGAAAAAGAATATGTGAAAAATGAGGAATTTAAACCTTATTTAGAAAAAGCTTTAGCGCTTGTCACTAGCTTTGATTTATTCTTTATCAAATGGGTGCCCGACTCACAAAACAAAGCGGCTGATGCCTTGGCACGAAAAGCAATCCAAAGCAAAAATGCCTAGCCTCATTTCCCAGGACTGTTCTATTGGAGCAGTCCCTTTTTCTTGTCCCTATTCTTCAGTTATTTACTATCCCCCAATTTCATTATTTTATGATATTCAAAAAAATGCTAGAAAACGCCACTCATTTTCTGATTAATCCAAAACGATATTGACATTGTTTGAGGACGATGTTATCCTTTAACACATTAGTAGTTTAGCAAGTGAAAGTGATAGGTTATAGGGGGAAACAAAAATGAAACGTGTAGTGACTTTATTTATGATGCTGACAGCTGTCATCGTTTTAGCAGCGTGCGGCTCTTCAAAAGAAAAGACAGCAGAAAAAGACGAAACAGCAGCAGATCAAGAAAAAATTATTATTGGAATCGACGATAAATTTGCACCAATGGGCTTCCGCGATGATAAAAATGACATCGTTGGATTCGATATTGATTTAGCTCGAGCTGCAGCAGAGCATATGGGCGTTGAAGCAGAATTCCAGCCAATCGATTGGAAAACAAAAGAGGCTGAATTATTAAGTGGACGTATTGATTTAATATGGAACGGTTATACCATTACAGATGAACGTAAGGAAAAAGTTTTATTTACAAAGCCTTATCTTGAAAACTCTCAAGTTGTGATAACAAAGGCAGATTCAAAGATTACGAAGCTAAGTGATTTAGCTGGACAAGAAGTAGGTATTCAATCCCTTTCTTCTGCGGCCGATGCATTAAACGGTAACCCAATTCACAAAGAAGTGAAAAAAATTACAGAATTTGCGGATAATGTTTTAGCATTATCAGACTTAAAAACAGGCCGTGTTGATGCTGTGGTAATTGATGCTGTAGTTGCAGAATATTACATGACGCAAGAGCCTGACACATTCAAATTATTAGAGGAATCACTCGCACCTGAGCAATACGGTATTGGTGTGAAACCAGGAAATGAAGCCTTATTAGAAAAACTACAAGCCGCGTTAGACAAAATGAATGAAGACGGTACTGCGGCTGACATTTCAACAAAATGGTTTGGTGAAGATAAAGTATTAAAATAATGACAGGATACATCAACTGTAAGAGTTTCCTTAGCGGAACTCTTACTCTTTTTGGAGGGACATCGTTATGGCGGATTACTGGCAAACTATGATATTACCGATGCTAGAAGGGGCAAAAATGACAGTTTTACTGTTTTTCATCGCCATTCTGGTATCGATTCCATTCGGCTTTTTACTAACACTCGCCGTAAAAAGTCGGATAAAACCACTCGCTTGGCTTGCACATACGTATATTTATATCATGCGTGGTACACCACTATTACTACAATTATTATTGATTTGCTTCGGTTTACCTATGCTGCCAGTAATCGGTGAATATTTAGTACTCGATCGTTTTGTGGCCGCTTGTCTTGGCTTTATTTTAAATTATGCTGCCTACTTTGCAGAAATATTCCGTGGTGGTCTTCTTGCCATCGATAAAGGACAATATGAGGCAGCCCAGGTACTCGGCTTATCCAAATGGCAAACGACGACACGTGTTATTTTGCCACAAATGTTTCGCGTCGCCTTACCCGCATTATCAAATGAATCCGTTACACTAATTAAGGATACAGCCCTACTTTATGCAGTTGCTGTTCCAGAATTACTACATTTTGCGCAAACAGCTGTCAATCGTGACTTCACAATTACACCGTTCTTTATTGCTGGTGCAATTTACTTAGTCATGACCCTTGTATTGACCGTATTCTTTAAATGGCTAGAAAAACGCTTTAAATTCGAATAGAGGTGACACATATGGCATTAATGGAAGTAACAAATTTGAAGAAATCTTTCGATCAGGTGGAGGTTCTGAAACAAATTACATTTTCGGTAGAAAAGAATGATGTCATTGCAGTTATCGGTCCCTCTGGATCTGGGAAAAGTACAATGCTTCGAAGCTTAATACATTTAGAAGAAATCGATGGTGGCAGTATTGTAGTAGATGGCGATTATTTAGTGCAAGATGGACAATATACAAAGCCACAGGACATCAAAGCAATTACAGCTAAAATGGGAATGGTCTTTCAACACTTTAACCTGTTCCCCCACTTAACCGTTCAGCAAAACCTTGAAATGGCACCAAGCTTATTAAAAACAGAATCGACAGAGGCCATTACAAAACGCTGTCAAGATTTACTACAAAAAATTGGTCTTGCCGACAAGGCCAAGGCTTATCCAGCCAATCTTTCTGGTGGCCAAAAACAACGTGTAGCAATTGCACGTGCCCTAATGATGAATCCTCAAATTTTATTATTTGATGAACCTACCTCTGCCTTAGATCCTGAGCTGACAGGCGAAGTATTAAAGGTTATGAAAAGCCTAGCAGAGGATCAGATGACGATGATTGTGGTAACACACGAAATGGGCTTTGCACGAGAGGTAGCAAATAAGGTCGTCTTTATGGATGGTGGTCAAATTATCGAATCCGATCATCCAGACAACTTCTTTACAAACCCTCAAAACGACCGTACAAAAGCGTTTTTACAAAACAATTTTAACTAAGTTGGCTCTCTTTTTGTACAGGTCTTTACGTACAGAAAAGGAATAGGACATGCATGGATCCTATTCCTTTTATAGTGTTGAAAAACAAAACAATCAATAGAATTTTTGTGAAAGGTGAAAATGGATTTCCGTTGCAGGCTACTTGCTTTCCTATGGGCGAGCGCCGAGCCGCTTCGTTTAGAGGCTATCCTACGGGAGTCAAGCCTTCCACGCAAACCTACAAAAGTGTTACCTTTTTAGAAAAGGTTTTCAAATAAAGTGAAGTTATTCACTACTCTTTATGAAGAGGTGTTGTCACGCATAACTTCTCCACATTGAAAATAAGAGCTTATCCTCTCTAAGAATACAAATAATGGGCTATTTGATCGCTATGATGGAAAAAGTAAAGACATTTTGCAGAATGGTTGATTGGAGTGGAGCCAGCGTCACTCCTAGGGGATTTAGCGTCACAGAGGAGAACCTGGAGCGAACGGAAGTGAGTGAAGCGGCTCATCGGATGCCCCCTGGCAAGGACGCTGGCGAAACGGAAATCAACCCCTCACCTTGCTAAAAGGTCTTTTTCTAGTAACATGATCTTTTTTCAACAACAGAAAAGGAATAGGATACGCGTGGATCCTATTCCTTTATTACACTATTCATTTGGAAATTTCGGTAGATAAATCATGACCTTAAATAAATCACCATCTACTTGAACTAAGAATTTGCCATTCTGGATGTGAATAAGGCTTTCAGCAATCGACAACCCTAATCCGCTACCTTGACTTGACCTTGATTCGTCGCCTCGTTTAAAGCGTTCCATTAACTCATCAACTGAAATATTTAATTCATAAGCTGAAATATTTTTAAATGTCACAAGTATTTCATTCCCTAAATCTTCCACACCAATATATACCCTTGATGTAGGCAGTGCGTATTTAAAAATATTCGAGAATAAGTTTTCGATGGAACGCCATAGGAGCTTACCATCAGCCTTCACATACACTTTTTCTGTTGGATGGGCTAACTTAAAATCTAAGGATGAGGCTTCAATTTTTTCATCCATTTCTCCAATTCCTTGCGTTAGCAATGATACGATATCAATCCGTTCTAACTGAACAGGTATACTACCACTTGATGCTTTAGCCGCTTCAAATAAATCATCCGTTAAAAGCTTGAGTCTTTTCGATTTTTGATCTAACACATCTACATATTCTGCAATCATTTTAGGATCGTTTTCTAATTTCAATAAATCAACATACGTAATAATTGACGTTAAAGGCGTTCTAATATCATGCGAAACATTCGTAATAAGTTCTGTTTTTAAACGCTCACTCTTGATTTCACTATCCACTGCCTTTTTTAACCCATCTGTAATACGATTAATATCTTCTGCAAGTTGATGAAACTCCCCTTTTCCGTCAACTTCAATTCGATGATGAAGATCCCCATTTTTAATTTGCTCTACGCCCTCTTTAATGCGGTTAAACGACTTCACCTTTCTCATTGCCAACCAGGCAGCTATCCCCATCGTAATAGGAAACATGAAAAACGTAGCCGCTACTACTAATGGATAGCCAATTACTAGTAGCACAATTTTCACGCCTGTACTGCCACTGTCAAAAACATGTTTCACTAAAATAAATATCTTTTTGAAAAGTTGATAGAGGAGTGTATGCTGAAAGAACGTTCTATTTTTAATATGCTTTACGAGTGATAAAATCAATAGTAAGCCAATGATAAAAATAGGCACGGTGAAGAACATGTACATATCACGGAAGACTTCAACAATCATGGCGATCCACATCGCTGTTAAGCAACCGATAAGCACAATATTAAGATCATTATAAAGTTTATCTATGACATGGAAATGAATTTCTTCTTTATCAAATGGCGTTCTTCCAATAACTATGATTAAATACACAAAACATAAAATAAACCCTGCTAGAAGTACCATCCATTCATTTAGAAAACCTTGGGCAGCCGCTTTATCTTTTTCCCATTCCGATATTTTTTGCTGTAGGTAAGAATTTTTAAATCCCACATAAATAACATCTGTTTGTGGGTTCAACATGTTAACTTCGTGTGTAAAGTAATCCAAGTATTGACTTTCTTTCACTTCATTTGGGTAAAGCTTTTGTTGATAATCTTCAAATAACATATAGGCATCAAAGGATTCAAATTGCTCTTTCTTTGTGAGATCACTATTGGAGAACTTATGTTCACCGTCACTCGCATAAAACACAATTCCTTCATAGGCTTCAAGCGTACTACGTAATTGATAAAAATTTCTTACCTGTTCTTTCATACTTTCTTCTTTTGTTCTAGCAATGTCTTTTGCATATTTTTCCTGATAGATGTGCTTATTTTCCTCTTCACTCACATTAGGATTATATCTGTAAGAATTGCGAAAATCATAATATAATTCCTCTTCGATTCTTCTATTATCCTCTTCTGTTAGTGTCTTCCCACTTAAAATATATTCTTCACTTTTGTATTTTCCGATTAATTGCGCTAAAGGAGCAATAATGCTGTAACTTTCATCTGCGAATGCTCGACTTTCAAAATAGTTATCTTGATTTATACTACTAAGATGAATCTCATTAAATTCCATGTTAATCATTACTCTCGCTATACCAGTTAAACAAGCGACAGCAATTAGAAACACAACTACTTTCGTAATAAGTGCATGACTAATACTTCTCAACTTTCTCAACCTTATACCCAACTCCCCATACAACTTTTAAATACTTCGGCTCTTTTGGATTAATTTCAATTTTTTCTCGAATCTTTCGAATATGAACCGAAACCGTATTTTCAGGATTAATAGCCCTGACATTCCATACCTTTTCATAAATTTCTTCAATCGTGAATACTCTTCCAGCATTGGCTGTGAGAAGCTTTAAGATTTTATACTGCACTGGTGTCAAATGAACCTCTTGTTTATCAACAGTAATGATTTTCTGTTCATCATCAATCACAAGACCACCCGTTTGAAATACAGCACTACTCCTCTCAAGACTTCCAAAGGTCGTATACCTTCTGAGCTGCGATTTCACTCTAGCCACAAGTTCTAATGGATTAAACGGCTTGGCCATATAATCATCTGCTCCGATATTTAATCCCAGTATTTTATCATAATCCTCTGATTTAGCAGAAAGCATAATTAACGGAATCATATTATCTTGCCGAATCTTCATCGTCGCCGTAATCCCATCCATTTTGGGCATCATAATATCCATAATAATAAGATGAATAATGTGATCTCGAATAAGATCGATTGCCTCTATCCCATTGTAAGCTTTGAATACTTGATAGCCCTCATTTTCTAAATAAATGCTAATCGCCCTAACAATTTCTTTATCATCATCACAAATCAAAATGTTCAACTACATTCACTCCTCCACCGCTTTAGGTTCATGTCAATCACCCCTATAGGATTCGTATAAGGATATAATACTAATTAAATCTTAACAAACTCAGACATCAATTCTTAAGATTTTCTTAGTGTTTTCCTTTATTCACACTTCATGTCAAAAACAAATTCGAAAAAATTGAGGAATACAATAAAAAATGGAGAGCTGGTTTGAGCGGCTCTCCTTTAATCGTCAAATATACATTTCAATTATTCAGCTTGAGATTTCAATCAAAATAGGTAGGTAAATGTAGATTATTAAATGACGAAAAGCTAATTTTACTTGTGATTCGGTATTTCTAGCCATTGATAGAGAGGGCAGTTCATTTTCAGCAAAGAACGCAACAGCGTTAGTTTCCATGCCTTCTTCTGCACGTCCTCCAATGATTTCACATTGGATAAACATTTTATAGACATGGTAGAGAGATGGTGGATGAGGGTGGCACTTCTTATCAAATGCACTTATGAGTTTGATTGCTTTTACATCAAATCCCGATTCTTCTTTCTTTTCTTTGATGGCTACTTCACTAGGCGTAAGGTCGATGTCGCCCCAGCCACCTGGTAATGACCAATCACCATCTATTTTTTCTTTAACCATTCATATTTTATTGTCACTAAAAACCACCGCCCGAATATCTATTTTTGGGGTCGCATAACCCGTCTCATTAGCAAATAAATCACGTATAACTGTCTTATCAATCTCTGTATGGTGTGCTATACTGTCAACGCTTATTTCTCTAATGATTCAAACCTTTCCAAGTCATAAATATCCTTCGAATAAGTTAGTCCTGCCTGTGCAATTGATTGTAGTTGTTTTGCCCACTCAAGCCATTTAGGTTCCACGCTACCAACTGAATCCTCAAAAATCATTGTAGTCAATGACAATTAAATTTACATTATTTGAAAAAAACTGTTTATCCATGTTATAATTCTTAGTGAAGATGTATATAAGTAAATAAGACCATTGGTGCTGGAACACCAATGGTCCTAGTAACAAGACGAATCGCTTCAAAGGCGATTTGCAAAGTGATGAAAGTAAACCATCTCACATGCTGGCGAGGCAGGGGCGGTTTACTTTTTTTGTGTAAAAGTAAATGACAATGCAAGTACAGAAACAATAAGTGTAGAAAGACTTATTGCAACCATTATTGCTTCAAAAATAGTCAAAGGCATCAACTCCTTTCTCTTCAATAAGTTGAATGAGATAGGTTAAAATTGTGCCAACCGCCCATGAAACCTCTATCTAGTTACTCTCTTATTATACCATATTTTGGTCAAAAACGGAGACGCTACATGATTGCCTATAATCATAAAAACAGTTGGGACAGGCTCAACTGTTTTACTATATATTCACTACCTTTTTCGGTTTCATCTTTGCAAGTCGTAATAGATAAATAATAAAGACAACCCCTAGTAAGCCTGCACCTGACAAGTAGACTGAAGCATAGCCTGCCTGCACGGCTACCATTCCTAAAATATAGGAACCTAGTGCGATCCCAAGGTCAAACATCGTAAAATAGGTTGCTGTAGCATAGCCACTTCGCTGGATGGCTGTGGATTGAACGGCTAATGCTTGCAAGCTTGTCGTCACAGCACCATAGCCGAAGCCTACAAAAATAGCAGCACTCAAAAATAATACGGGCCCTTCTACAAAAGCGAGCATAACGAGCCCGATGGCGAAGGAGATAATGCCAGGAATAATAACAAATTGTGGCCCCTTCGTATCATAAAGTTTACCTGTGTACGGACGCGTAATTAACATGGATGCAGCAAACACGGCATAAAAAAGACTGGCCACAGCCATTAAACCCTTTTGCTGTGCATAGACCGATAAAAAGGATAAAACACTGGCATACGAAAAGGCTACTAAACTAGCAATCGCAGCAACAGGTAACGCCTTTCGCTCAAACAAATCATCAAATTTAAAGGTTAGTTTTCCTTCATGTGCAGGTTTCGGTAAATCATCGGTATTGACCGTTAACGCTAGAATTCCTCCTGCTAGAATACAGATACTCATAACGATGAACAATACGTTAAAGGTACTATATTGTATTAATAATAGTCCGATAAATGGACCAATAACGACAGCTAGATTTGTAGACATCGTGAAATAGCCAAGGCCTGCCCCTTTTCGTTTAGCTGGAACGATATCAGCCGCTAAAGATCCTGCAGCTGTTGTAATAATACTAAAGAAAATCCCTTGTATAAAACGTAGACCAAGTAAAAGTCCGAATGGATGAATAAATAAATATAAGACGGTACATATAAAATAGCCCACGATTGAGAGGACCAACAGTTTTTTCTTACCGAATACATCCAACAGTTTTCCTGAAAACGGGCGTACAATGATTGCTGACAATAAAAAACCAGACAATAGAAGCCCTGCCTCCTTATCTGTCTGATGTAGCTCCCCTATTGCGTAAAGCGGCAAAGTCGTTACAAGTCCATAAAATACAAAAAAAACTGAGATATTCGTTAAAAATAGACTAATGAAACGCTTCGTCCATATTTGTGTATTCTCTTCTTGCTGCATGTCCATCAACCTTTCATTTTTTCCAATAGCTTTAGAAATTGCTCTTGTTCCTCAGCAGTTAAAGATCCTACCATTTCCTCCTCAAACGCTCGAATAGTTGCTGTAATGGCTGGTAGGCGCTCCTCTGCTTGTGTGGATAAAGTCACTATCTTTTCTCGTTTATCCTCACCATCTAATCGTTGTACCCAGCCCAATGCCTCAAGCCTTGTAATCGCTCTTGTGATACTTGGCGCTTCCACATTTAAATATTTCCAAATTTGCGTCAATGTCATCGGTCCATTTTTATGTAAGCAATATAAAATGGTCCACTGAGAACTATATAAATGATGCTGCTTCAGCACTTCATTTAAGCAATTAGTTAAATAGCGATTTTTTTGGAATAAAGCATGGAAAATTGGATTCATCACTATCTACCTCCTAAAATTATTTACCTAGCTAAATAAATACTATACGCTTCATTTTTTTCTTTGTAAAGGAAGTAATTTGGAAAGATGGCTCGATCAGCAGCAGGAAATTTTTTGCATGTGTCGAATAAAAGTTAATAAACTTTCAATGTAAAGGAGATGGAATCATGGGGAAAAAGGTTTTAATACTTGCAGGAGATGCCGTAGAGGCTTTAGAGATTTTTTATCCTTATTATCGTTGTCTTGAGGCAGGCTATGATGTCACAATTGCAGCACCATCCGCTAAGAAATTACAAACTGTACTACACGATTTTGTAGATGGCGTCGATACATACATCGAGCGACCTGCCTATGGCTTAGAGGCACATGCTTCTTTTGCTGATGTTGATCCAACCCATTTTGATGGATTGATTATTCCTGGTGGTCGTGCGCCAGAATATATTCGTTTAAATGAGCATGTGCCACCACTCGTGTCCCATTTTTTCGAAATGAATAAACCGATTGCAGCCGTTTGCCACGCAGCACAAATTTTCGCAACGATTCCTGAAGTGCTAAAAGGACGTGAGCTGACAGCCTATATTGCTTGCAAGCCAGAGGTGCAAGTGGCTGGCGCTACTTATATTGATGCCAATCTTCATACAGATGGCAATTTAGTAAGTGGACATGCATGGCCTGATTTACCAGGCTTGATGCGTGCGTTTATTCAAAAGCTTGAAAATTAAATGAATGAGGATGCCTTTTCTGGGCATCCTTTTTTTCATGACGTACTTTCTTGTAATTCAATTTTTTCTACCTTTTGTGTTGCACTTTGATAACTAATTCTTACATAGACACCAAATTCCTTATCGGGTTGCTTGAGCCAGAGCTTAAACTTTTCGATTGTTGACGCCCCATGTACTTCTTTACCCTCATGCAAATAATCGATAATTTTGGCTGAAGGATATTTTGCCTTTACCTCTTTGATGGCCATTTGTCCCCATTTGGCATAGGCTGGAGGTGTTTCTTGTTGTGCATTTGCGACCATTGCTGTTTGTATGAACACAGTAAGACAAACAAGCACAATCCCAAGTAAATATAACTTCCGCACTTGAATCACTCCTTTAAAAAAATAAGCGCTCCAAAAAGCTTTGGAGCAGCTTGTCTTTATTGCTTTGGCTGTTGAGGGTTATTATGAATGACTTGGTTAAACTCTGCTGAGTACTCTTCACGATCATTCTTTTTATGTGTATCTTCCTTCTTTTTCTTTTTAAAGCTTGTTTTTCTCTTCTTTGCCATGATTTGTACCTCCGTTATTTCGTTTTATTGGACTGCTGGTTTTTATCATGATTCGTTTTATTGTTTTTATTTTTAGCTTTTGCATCAAATTCTGCTGCGAATTCTTCGTTTAGGTTGTCATTCGGATTGTTATTATTGCTATTACTTCGATCAAGATCTTTGCTTTTGTAGGTACCAAAAGGATTATGCGTTCGCATATTCATGGTTTTACTGTTATTTCGATTATTACGTTTGCCCACGTAACATCACCTCCTGCACATAATTTGTTCAAATAGAGGCGTTACTATGTAGATCAGTTTCTTCGCTAATTGTAAAAAAATGAACATGACTAATGTGCATTAGTCATGTTCATTCTTATTTCGTCCCTAGACAATTGTATATTCTGTAATGTTTAGCAATGCTCCAACAGCACCTGAAAAACCATGATCGTTAATAAAAACAGGTGTATGCTTCTTAGTGCGTGTATAATTTGCAATCACACGGGCAAGATGAGCATTATTGCTGAGAGTTGATCCAATATAGACAATATGTTGAGCCTTTTTTTCTTCCGCATATTGAATGCTAAGTGTTGTAATAACTTCGCCTACTAGACCCTGAACCGTCGCTATAATATCCTCTGCTGGATGTTTCATGGACCGTGTAATGCCTACTTTTCCAAAATTACTTGCAGTTAAATGACCATCAATAGGTGTATCCATTCCCTGATAAATGTCCTTAACTAATAAATCAATACTCTCACGATGGCCATTGTCAGCCATTTCTCGTATTTCATTGTAATCTGTAATCCCTGTTGTAAGCGCTGACAATCCAATTAATGTCCCACCACCAACGCCTGTCCCGCCAACGCGAATATGGGTATTGCCCTCCATGTAATGAATGGAAGTACCTGTCCCAATATTGGTAATCATGCTGCGCTCAAAAAAGTAGCCTTCTTTATTTAATAAAAATCGGACACCCTTTAATGTTGCTTCAAATTCCACTATATAATGAATCGATTTCATTGTTTTAATGACATCAAGTAATTGCTCTGTACGTCCCCCCGTAACACCAATATCCTCAATATCTGGATGATCAATAATCCATTTTTTTACAGACTGTAAATCATTAGACGGAAAGGTTGTTAAAACAAGTTCATTGTGTTGATCTAAATAAGCAACCTTTGTCAATGTGCCGCCTGCATCAATACCTATAGCCTTTGGCATACAATTCTCCTTTGTTTTTATTACGCAACTTTGTCATGTAATGATTGCAGTTTACGCGATGATTAAGGCAACTATTAAAGTACATGCCCTCTTTGGTACGAAGGATTTTGCAAGGAGTTTTTTGTGTGCCAAAATCCTGACCAATTAATTTGTTCGTACAAAAGCAAAACGCTTAGTACAATCCCCCAAATTGTGTAATGACATTTTCGCCCTTTCTAAACTTTAACGCTGTTGAAATGATTGTGCAATAACTTCGTAAACTTTCATGAAAAAATCATGGAAAATATCAAATTTTTTCTAATGGATAGCTGAATTTTATATTGCAATTCGAAAGCTTTATCATCATTCTACTAAAAAAATAAAGCTTTGTTAAAGCATAATGCTGTTTTTGAAATTTAACGAATATTCAAAAGCGGAACACGAAGATTTATATAGACAGATTCCAGAAGAACGCTCATTAGTGCTTAAATGAGGAGTATAACCATGCAAGGCGTTTAGGTAGAAAAACGTGGCTTTTAAAAAATGGAAGCATCCGAATCTCAGGTTCCACTATTTAGCCTTGAAAAATGCAAAAAAAGTGAAAATGCACTGCTTGAACAGGCACTTTCACTTTCCTAAAACGATTAATTAGCGTGCTGAATAGCCACCATCAATGACAAGCTCAGCACCTGTAATGTAAGAAGCTTCATCAGATGCTAAAAATAAAATAGCATTAGCTACTTCTTCTGGTTGACCAAGGCGTCCCATTGGTGTCGCTCTTACTAACATATCCATTGCTTCTTTTGCTTCTGATAATTTAGCAGTCATTGGTGTTTCAATGACACCAGGGAATACTGTATTAACACGAACATTGAAAGCACCAAGCTCTGATGCCGCTGCACGAGCAATCGCTCGTAATGATCCCTTAGAAGCTGTATATGCATTAAAGCCTGCACCAATAATCGCTGTGTAAGAGGATGTATTAACGATAGAGCCTTTTCCAGCTTCTTTCATATAGTTAGAGGCATGTTTAATGCCCAAGAAAGGTCCAAAAGCATTGATATTATGCATGATTGACCAATCCGCTTGTGTAATTTGATCTGGTCCCTTTTCTGATGAAATACCAGCATTGTTAATTAAAATATCAATGCGACCATATTTCTCCACAATGGCTTTCGTCACTTCTGCCCAGTTTTCGTCAGATGAAACATCTAATTTCATCCCCTCTACATGGTCAAGCTCAGAAATTTTTGCTAGGTTATCTTCATTAATATCAGCTGCAATTACCGTAGCACCCTCTTGGGCAAACAATTTCGCCATTGCTGCACCCATACCAGATGCGCCACCAGTAATCATCGCAATTTTGTTATCTAAACGTCCCATTTTTCTAAACTTCCTCTCTTTTGTAATGTGGTTTAACTTATACTTTCGTCCACAATGAAAGTATAGGTTTAAATAGTTTACTATTAAACTATATCACTTTTAGGAAACGTTTTCAAAGAATATCTCTCTAAATATGAACAATCTGTTTTATCTTTCCCTATTTTTACGATACGATATACTATAGATGTGGAACCATTTGAACGGAGGAATACAAGTGAACGAGCAAAAAAGACTTTACAAAGAAGCGATGCAGGTTTTGAAAGATACAAGCCGCACGTTTTATATACCTATTACATTTTTAAAAAATGATTTAAAGATATCAGTGGCTGCAGCCTATTTAGCAATGCGTGCCATTGATGAAATTGAAGACCATGAAGAACTTTCTAATGATGTCAAATTTGATTTACTGTCAGCAATGAGTGAATTACTTAAGGACAATTTCAATAATGAAGCCTATCAGTCATTACTCGCACCTTATGCAGAGCAATTACCTGAAGTATCCCTTCGTTTAGCAGATTGGCTGACATTTTGTCCTGAGGAATCCAGAAAAATTGTACAGGCTTCCACAAGTGAAATGGCTTTTGGGATGGCAAAATGGGCAAAGGCGAATTGGCAGGTCCGCACACGTGAGGATTTAGACGATTATACATACTACGTGGCTGGGCTTGTAGGGACGATGCTGTCTGAGCTTTGGGCATGGGGTGCAGGCGTTCAAACAGATCGCGAGCTAGCAATAGGCTACGGCCGTGGATTGCAGGCTGTCAACATCTTACGTAATCAGCATGAGGATTTAGATGAACGTGGTGTAAGTTTCGTACCAGAGGGATGGACACGTGAGGATTTATTTGCGTATGCAGAGGAAAATTTAACCAAAGCAGATTTATATATGAAGGATATCAATAAACGTACTATTCTGCTGTTCTGTCGCCTACCACTTGCCTTAGCTCACAAAACACTAAAGGCAATGCAAGAAGGACGAGAAAAAATGACTCGTGCCGAGGTAGAGCAAACTGTTGAAGAGGTACAGGCAGACTAACATGAAAAGCCCCAGTAAACGATTACTGGGGCTTTTCTTATTTATATCGCATCAATAAATCTTACAATTAATTCATAGCTGAAATAGATAGATAGCATCGATAACAACATCAGTACGACACCTTCTACCTTGCTACCCGTTTTCGTTGTAAGTGGAAAACGAATTGAGACAGTCGCAGGGAAAAATAGTTTAACCCCTTTTTTTGTACACATATCAAGTATGATATGACTAGCCATTCCGATAATTATTCCAATAGATATCGCTCGATAAGGAATCAACATATGTAATAACACCATCATACTTATTAAAAATAACAAACTATGTGTAAAGGAACGATGTCCAAATACTGTATTCACTAGCTTCGCGATGAGGGGAAATGTTCGACCTATTTTACTACCTCTATGACAAATATCTGGAAGTAACGCACCAATAACCCCCGCACCAACTAAGACAAGTGGGTTATCATTTGAAAACTGTGCAAAGGCAAGACTTGCTGTAATGCCCCCAACGATATGGGTATTCCCTTGCATAAATTACTTCCACTCCTTTTCTCTTATTTTCCCTTCTTAATGTAACATAATTCGACGCAAAAGGGAACATACATTCCGAACGTACGCTCGAAACTTTTTTCCTCTCTGATTGTATAGCTAGTTAAATTATGGATAAACATAGTGATGGAGGTTAAATATGAGAGCATATAAAGGGATACTTTTTATTTTCAGTATTTTGTGTGGTAGTGCTTTGCTTTGGTATTTTAGCAAACCTATGGCACCTATCCATCCGTTGAACACACTAAGTCATGTCATTGGAGGCTTAGCCATAACGTGTTTATTTCTTGTATTCTTATTAGCTACAAGAATAAAAATGTTGGAGCGTTGGTTTAGTGGTCTTGAGCATGTCTATTTTTATCATAAATTACTAGCAATCCTTTCACTTGTATTGATTCTTATTCACGGGCAATTACAAAAAATGATTCCTGATGAAGAGCTAACACAACAAACGCCACTCAACGAATTCGCAAAAGATCTTGGCGAGCTGGCTCAATACGGCTTTATCTTTCTAATCATTCTTGCCTTTATTGCAAAATTTCTGAAGTACGAGCATTGGCGCTGGCTTCATCGATTATTACTTGTGCCCTATACATTGGGTATTTACCATGCTTATTTTTCTAGCCACTATGATTTATTACAGCCCTCAGCTTTAGGGATTTTTACAGCATTAACAACTACGATTGGATTTATGTCAGCTCTTTATATGCTGACAATGTATCAGGATATGTTCTTTCCCTATAAAGGTCAGATTTCATCCATTCAAAGGCTGACCCCTGAGATATTGGAAATTAAGTTGAAGCTTACAAAACAGTTGGATTATCGACCAGGACAATTTCTTTTTCTGAAAGTCTTTCAAGAGGGTATTGAAAAAGCACCACATCCCTTCTCTATTTCTGGGGGATGTGGACAACAAATCAATCTTACGATGAAAGCTATTGGAGACTATACTAAAGAGGTCTACAACCTTATTCAAGTCCATACAGAGGTTGCTGTAGATGGCCCCTATGGTCATTTTGACTTCGGCAACGGGAATGCACAGCAGCTATGGATTGCAGGTGGTATGGGCATCACCCCATTTCTTGCCTATTTACACACGAAGCCTGATAAGAAAATTGACTTATATTATTCTTTTCACGGGCAAGACAATGTCATCTACAAAGATTTTTTAGAGGATTATGCACAAGCAAACGACCATTTTACTGTCACGTTTATAGATACAACACAGCGAAATAGACTCTCTGTTGATGAGTTATCCATCTCTCCACAAACTAGTATTTATATATGTGGACCAGAAAAAATGATCAAGCATTTCAAATCGGCTGCACCTAAGAAAAATGTACAGTGGGAAGCTTTTTCATTTAGATCTTAAAAAGGTGTACACCTAAATCTAGATGTACACCTTACCATTAAATCGTGAATTTAGTTGCTTCTTCTTGCAAATTTTGAGCAAGTTGTGCTAACTGCTCAGAGGCTATGGACATCTCATTCATCGTTGATGCCTGCTCCTCCGTGATGGCTGATACATTTAATGTATGATCATTTGTTGCAAGTGCCTGTTTGCTAATTGCCTGTACTTTTTTGGTTACTGCCTGCAACTTTTCAAAAGCATCAGATGTCGTTTTGCTTGTCTTTTGCATGGTGTTTTGGAGACCTTCAATTGCACTGGCAATTGTATCGAAGGTCATGCCTGCTTGTTGAACAGAACCAATGCCTTGATGGGCTATTTTTCGACTTTGCTCCATCATCTCTACCGCGTCATTCATTTGTTCCTGAATCGTCTGCACAACCTTTGCAATATCTAACGAAGCACGGCTAGTTTGTTCGGCAAGTGCTTTGACCTCTCCTGCAACTACCGCAAAGCCTTTCCCTGCTTCCCCTGCTCGTGCTGCCTCAATGGCAGCATTAAGTGATAGTAAATTGGTTTGGTCGGTAATAGCTGAAATGAGCTGACTCATCTGCTCTATTTGAAGCGAATGCTCCTTCAAGCCATTCACCAGATTGGCACTACTGTCAACCTGTGCATGTAGGTGGACAATATCATTCACGAAACCATGTATTTTTTGTGATCCGCCAGTAGCAAGTTCAGAGGTTTTTTGCGATTGTTGGACTGCTTCATGTAAATCGTCCATGGCGGTCTTCATATCCCCACCTAGTTGTGTTGTTACACCCTCTAACTCCCCACTCACCTGTTGTTGTGAACTCGTATTTTCTGCCACCTCTTGCATAGAAATCGCAACTTCTGTAACAGTTTTATTGACCTCCTGCACACTTGCCGTTAATTCCTCTGCAGTAGAAGCAACTGTCTCGGTTTCAGCTACAATGCGCTGCATCATCGAACCTAATGCTTCCACAGAGTCATTATAATACTGCGCCATTTCACCAAATTCATCCTTTGTATGAACGGCCATTTGTTGCGTTAAATCACCCGTAGCAAGATAGCCTAAATGCGTATTCATCGTTTTCACTTCCCCACGGATGTAACGAGCAAGGAAATAAATACTAATTGCGATAAGTAAAATTAGAACGACACTGATCACGATTTGCTGTTGGAGCATGGCCTGTATTTCGCCGTAAAGCTCAGTTGTCGGAACCAGTAAAACTAATTTCCACGGCATATCTTGTATTTGCATAAATTGTAAGGTAAAATCACTACCCTCACTGCTTGTATGTATTAACTTTTTTTGATCAGAAATCTGCTCCACAGGCATGTTCAACAACTGCTGGATCGTTTCTTTATTCACTTTATTTACATCAGGGTGCGTTAAAATTTTTCCACTATCATCAATTAAAAATGCATAACCACTCTCACGAATTTTCACGTCAGAAACAATGGATTGAATTGAATCTAATACATAATCTCCTGTAATAACGCCAATGGGCGTAGAATCTTTGACAATTTGTGTACCAAATGAGATAAACATTTCCCCCAGAGCTTCATCAAAATAAGGTGCTGTATGAACTACCTTATTAGATTGGATACTATTGCGATACCATTCTTGCTCGTGAAAATGATAGGCAGGATCTTCATAAGCATCCGTGGAGACAATTTTTTCTTCTTCCTTATAGACATACGGCCCAAAAATTTGTCCATTTGCCATATCCTTCTCTAGCCATAATCCCATACCATACGTTTCCTTATTGAAAGGCAATAGCTGCTGTACGTAGCGAATAAATTGCTCTCTGGTCATCATACTGTCAGCCGATTCTATTGTTGTCTTTGCACTATTTATGAGCTGAATGTGTGCATGCAGTTTGCCCTCAACGGAACCTGCAACGTCATCCGCTAGTATAGACATTTCATTTTCAATAGAGCTTTCAAGTTCATTGGATACGTTCAAATAGTTAAGGAAGGTCATACCACCTAAAAAAACAGTAATGACAGGAATAAGCATTGCGATTTTTGCCATAATATTTAAATTTCCTAATAGCTTTTTCATTCACCTTCACTCCATATCTATTATTATTGCTCTATTCAATCTCTAGTATAAATGGATTATACCAACAAAAATATGTTTTTTTTGTAACTTTTAAATCCTAGATTCAAGACTCTTTAATTCGAGCAATTTACTTGGAAAATGAATTCATTTATCGTATAGTAAAAAACGCATCATACCATGAAGGAGACAAAATAATGACAGTGACAAAAAGTTCTTTAACTAAAGTTATGCATGAGCGTAAATCCGTTCGTAAATACGATGAAAACTTTAAAATCCCGCAGCAACAATTAGAAGAATTACTTGTAGAAGCAACGTCTGCTCCATCGTCTAGTAACCTACAGCCTTGGCGCTTCTTAGTAATTCAGGATGAAGCGGTCAAAAAAGAGCTACGTGCTATTGCCAATAACCAAGAACAAGTAGAAACTTCCTCAGCAATTATTGCCGTTTTAGGTGATACAAAAATGTACGAAAATGCCGAGGCTGTCTATACAAAGAACTTCGATCTTGGCTATATCAATGAGGCAACAAAAGAGTTAATGATTAACAACTCGATCAATCTATATTCTCAACTTCCCCAAGAAGTGTTAAAAAATATCGTTACATTTGATGCTGGTCTAATTTCCATGCAAATCATGCTACTAGCTAAAGACATGGGCTATGATACAGTGCCAATGGGTGGATTTAATAAAGAAGCCTTTGCTCAACGCTTTGAATTAGCTGACCATATCGTCCCAGTTATTTTAATTGCGATTGGTAAGGCAGCCGCACCTGCTTACAATTCTTCCCGCATTGAACTTGAGCACATCGCCAAATTCATTTAATACACGTGAAAATAGTCATCTTACAATGTAGTTAAGATGGCTATTTTTATTTTTTGTGGCATTTCTTGTGCATCTACCATCATAGGATAGTAATGTTTTTCTATGTACTTTTTGAAATGAATAAAACGGAAAATGATTCTCAAAAACTAGCATAATAATGTTTCCAAGGATATTTTTTGCATTTTTATCATAAGGCACTCAAAAAATCATCATTAAAGTCTTAAATAATCAACTACATTCTAGTACATTTGTGCGATTTCTACTAAATATTACATCTAAATTGTTGTAGCTTAAACACTTGAGGATTGTTATGATTAGGAGGTATTTTCATATGAAGGGAGGTTTTTCTGGTGAATTATGACTATAATGATTCTTATTATTACTCAGATTTAGATGCAGCCATGGGTGGTTTATTTTTTATCTTTATACTAGCCGGTCTTGCTATTGGTTTAATTGCCTACATTATTAGTGCACTTATTTATTTTATGACATCTAAAACAAATGGTTTTGGAGATGTAGCCTATATTGCTTGGATTCCCATTATTAATGTATATAGTCTCTTCCTGCTGACAGCTGGTGGGGATACTCGAGAAACAATACGTGCAACAGCTTTAAAAAATACGCTTATTTATGCGGGCTTGATCATTGTTTCGTTTATTCCATTTATCGGTATTCTGACTTCTTTAGGAGCGGCAGGCTTTACACTCTATTTCACGTATCGCCTATTCTACCGCTGGTGTGGTGAAACAGGTAAGGCTGTATTATACACAATCTTAATGGTAATAACAGGTGGATTGTTCTTTGCCATCTACGGCTTAATGCGCATGAACAGACCTTTCGTTGCTTAATTGTTTTAAAACCTCTTTATGCCACAGGCTAAAGAGGTTTTTTCCGTAATTTCACAGAGTAATGATGCATTGATTTAGGAATTCCCTTTAACTCAAAGACCTCACTATATACTAAATAGCGAATTCTATATTCTAAAAAGAAGATATTTGGGGGAGCATCCATGCTTGTTAATAGCTCAGAGATAAATACACCTGTTTGTATAAAATCAGTATCCCCCTGCTCCTTATGACGTTGTCCAATCGTTGACATAATCAAATTATCATAATAACTCTCTTGGACTGCTTGAATTTGTTGATGTAGCAATAGACGACAAACATCCTTTGTCTGTGCTAAACTTTCCCACTGCTGCTGAAAAAATAGACGCTCCTTCGCGGACAATCGCTTTACATCATACATTTCCATGTTCCATTGGTGGTTTATAGCCCGTTGTTCACCTGTGTTGATAAGAACAACTTCATTGGTTTTATCACGTAATAAATAAAGAAGAAATCTAAGGCCACACTGTTCTTCTGCATTGGACCCACACCAAATGTAAATCGGCAGGTTGCTTGGAATATCCTGTATCTCTCTGATTGTGTTCATCAATTTATTCTGATTTACAAAATCATCCATTCCATCATTAATATTTTCTCTTAGCCACTCATCACGGAATGCCTGTCCTCTTTTTTCATCGAGTTTCCACAATGGTCCAATCGACAAATCCTCTGGAAACCCGATCACATATTTCGGTGGAACAAGTGCCGCTCGTAATGAGCCTGCTGCAGATTCCGAGCAAACAATATGTACCACTTGTGCTGAAGTAGTAGTTATGACCTGTTGAATAATCATTAATAATTTCTACCAAATGATAGAGCTCTTCCTGCCCCATAAAGAGAGACCACCCCTGCTGAGGTATGCTTTGTTCATGATGAAATGCTGTAACAGATTCAGATGGCTCAAGCTCATACCTCTGCCATTCCCCCTTCTTCATCACATCTGCTACTGTGATATACTCTAAAGCTTGAATTCTATATACTAGCACCTGGTTTGTGTCGTAGAAGAAATAGATAAATGGATAATGCATAGATGTTTCCATTCGCACTGCCTCCTTTTTAAAAATTGTACCACAATGACAATCTCTTCCATCATTTTTCAAAAAAGTAGTTAGCTAGCACCATAAATATGCTATTATTATAGTTAGAAAATTTCGAATTTCTAGCAAAGGGGATTGATGAATATGCATGAAAATATTTTAAGACATCCGGGGCCAACACCGATTCCAAAAAAGGTACAGCTTGCGATGAATCAGAATATTTTTAGTCATCGTAGTCAGGAATTTGTAGAATTATACCGAGAAACAATTGAATTAGTAAAGCCTGTTTTCGGTACGACACAGGACATCTTACTATTACCTTCAGGTGGGACAGCTGCGCTTGAGGCTGCGGCTGTTAATACGGTATCTGCTGGTGAAGAGGTTGTTGTCATCACAGTTGGAGCTTTTGGCGACTATTTCGTTTCGATCTGTGAGCAATATGGCTTCCATGTACATAAGCTTGAAAAAGAATGGGGACAAGCTTGCACAGCCGAAGAACTACGAGCATTTTTACAGCCATTACAAAGTATTAAAGCCGTTTTTGTTACGTACAATGAAACATCCACAGGTATTTTAAACCCTGTTGCTGAACTAGCACAAGTCATCCGTGAAGAAACCGATGCCCTCGTTATCGTTGATGGTGTAAGCTGTATTGGTGGCGCTCCTGCTGAAATGGATGCTTGGGGCATTGATATTCTCGTGACAGGCTCTCAAAAAGCGATGATGCTCCCACCTGGACTCTCTCTTGTTAGCGTAAGCGAAAGAGCTTGGGGAGTTATTGAAGAAAATCAAACACCTGCTTATTATTTAAATCTTCAAAGCTATCGTAGCTGGGCGGAAAAGGGCATGACACCTAATACCCCTGCTATCACACTGATTTACGGACTGCATGAGGTGTGTAAGTTAATTGAACAGGAAGGTGGCTTTACGCAAACAGTTGCCCGCCATAACCTTATGAAAAACATGGTGCGAAATGCAATGCAAGCATTACACATTGAGCTATTAACTGAAGATCAATACGCTTCTCCAACTATTACAGCAATTAAAACACCTCAAGGAATTGATCTTGGTGAATTTTTGGCGCACCTTAAGCAACACTATCATTTAGATTTCGCAGGCGGACTAGGTCATCTGCAGGGTAAAATTTTTAGATTCGGCCATATGGGCTATTGTTTCCCAAGTGACATTTTACAAGCCGTTTCCCTACTTGAGGCTGCCTTACAAGACTTCTCCTATGATTTCGATCCAGGAGCAGGCGTACTTGCAGCACAAGAAGTATACTTAGCCGCACAACGTAAAGCACTACAACGTTAAACAGCAAAAACAGGTGGAGAAAAATGACCCCACCTGTTTTTTAATTTGATTTTGTTTCTACTAAACTTGAAGTTGCGTTGCGCGTTTGTGGACGCTAATCTGAGCGGGAAGCCTCACTTTTTGAGCGCTTCAGACACCTATTGGAGCGGGTCCTTACATTTTGTGAGCGCTTTAGACTCCTATTGGAGCGGGTCCACATATTTTGCGAGCGCTTTGGTCTCCTACTTGAGCGGGTCTACACATTTTGTGAGCACTTCGGACTCCTACTTGAGCAGGTCTACACATTTTGCGAGCGCTTTGGACCCCTACTTGAGCGGGTCCATACATGTTGTGAGCGTTTTGGTCCTACATGAGAGTGGCATCTCACTCACTATTCGAATGCTTTACTCCATGCTCAAGTGGGATATAACTAATAGAGGTCAAGCTTCCATCCAAACATAGCTTCACACCGTCTTTAATTAAATTCCTTGGCCTTTGCTAAATAAGCAGCTCGCATTGTAGGTGGGACCATGCTACCGCCAGTTGCCCATACGAGATGTGTGGCTTGTGGTAGATGGTTTACTAATGCGTGCTTTTCTAGATAGGATTGACCTTGTTGCAATAAACGAATGGCTCCATACATTCCTGCGTGTGCAGATGGCTCTAAAAATAAACCTTCACTTTCCATCGCTAATCCTAGAGATGTAAACAGCTCTTCATCTGATACTGTATAGCAACCACTTATATACGTCTCCATCACTTTTCCTACAAATTTGGAGGCGCGACCAACGGCTAACCCATCCGCTTCTGTTCGATTGTCAAGGCCAATATCTTCTACACTAATTGCGTCATGTAAGCCTGTCATCAGTCCGATCGTCATACAAGGAGAAGCGACAGGTTCTGCAAAGAAAATATGCACATGCTCTCCGTAAATTTCTTTTAATCCATAGGCAACACCACCTGGTCCTCCACCTACGCCACATGGTAAATAGACGAACAATGGATGTGCTTCATCCACTGAAATATTCGTCCTTTCTAGCTGTTCCTTTAAACGCTTGGCAGCTACGGCATAGCCAGCAAATAAATCCTTTGAATTTTCATCATCAATAAAATGACACTTTGGATCTCGCTCAGCTTCCTGTCGCCCCTGCTCAACAGCTACACTGTAATCAGCTTCATATTCAATGACTGTAGCACCCTTTTCCCGCAGTAAGGCTTTTTTCCATTCCTTGGCATCACTCGACATATGTACAACGACATTAAAGCCGAGCTTCTTGCCCATAATGCCGATACTTAATCCTAAATTCCCCGTAGAGCCTACTGCAATCGTATATTGTTGGAAGAACGACTGAAATTCCTCTGTTGCTAAAATCGCATAATCATCCACTTCTTTAAGTCTTCCACTTGCCAAAGCTAGCCTTTCCGCATGTTTTAATACCTCATAAATTCCTCCACGTGCTTTGATCGAGCATGAGATCGGTAATGCATGATCACATTTTAAAAGCAATTGGCCGGGAATCGCCACACCATATGCTTGTTCAATAGCACTTTTCATCGAAGGAATTTCCTTGATCGTTGATTCAATTAAACCATCACTTTCTAGAAGCTCTGGAAATGCTACTTTTAAATAAGAAGAAAAACGTTGTAATGTTGCTTCCGCATCATCCACTTCAGCCATAGTAAAGAGCGTTGTTACAGGATTTTTCATCCAATTTGTATTTTCCCACAATACAGTAGCCTTTTTTGCTAGTTCGTTTAACTGCGGATATTGTTCGAATAGTTCGTGTTTATGTTCATTTTTCACCTGTAGATTCCTCCAGTTTATAGGCTAAAATTGCTCGTTCACAAATTTGTCGAAATTTCATTTCAAACGAAATATTGTTTTCTTGTGTTCTTTTTTTAGGTCCCTTTGTTCGTCCACCTGCCCTTCTAATTTTTTGACCAACATGACGCATATCGAGCAAACGTTCGATGTTTTCATTAGACATTTCTCGTCCATTTTGATCAATCGGATACCCCCCTCGTGCTAAAACCATGGCTGCTAATCCGTAATCCTGTGTAATAACAATATCGTGTTTTGAAAGCGCGTTCACTAGCGTAAAATCAACCGAATCTGGACCTTTGGGTACAATAATTGTTATTACATTATCACGTTCAACACGATGTGATGTATCGCAAAACAAGATAGTTTCTATCTCAAACTCAGATGATATAGATAGCGCCAAATCCACTACTGGACAGGCATCAGCGTCTATAAGAACCTTCACAATAAGGCATCATTCCTTTCTCATAATCAGATGAATCACTTTGAACTAAATTATTTCAATATAATTTCAAAACAACCTCTCTTGCTCAATTTTTCACAAACTTTAAAAGTATTTTATTGAATAGTTTGAAAAATAGATATACGATACACCTATCAACTAAATGGGGGTTTTATTTATGACAATTACAACTGTTAGCAATGAACAATTAGCAAAAGAATACGTAGATGGCGTATTTGAGCAACTTAAACAACAGAATAGTCATCAAGCGGAATTTTTACAAGCAGCTGAAGAAATTTTCATCTCATTAGTACCTGTATTCGCGCAACATCCTGAATATATTAAGGCCAATATTTTATCTCGTATTGTGGAGCCAGATCGTATTATTTCTTTCCGTGTAGCATGGCAAGATGATAACAATCAAGTACAAGTGAATCGTGGCTATCGTGTACAATACAGCAATGTCATGGGCCCATATAAAGGCGGTCTTCGCTTCCACCCTTCTGTCAACGAATCCATCATTAAGTTCCTAGGCTTTGAGCAAATCTTTAAAAATGCTTTAACAGGGCAACCTATTGGTGGTGGTAAAGGTGGTTCAAACTTTGATCCAAAAGGAAAATCAGATTCAGAAATTATGCGTTTCTGCCAAGCATTCATGACTGAATTATACCGTCATATTGGTCCAGATGTCGATGTTCCTGCTGGTGATATTGGCGTAGGTGCTCGTGAAGTAGGTTATTTATGGGGCCAATATAAGCGTTTAACAAAAGCAAATGAATCAGGTGTATTAACTGGTAAGACTCCTGGCTACGGTGGCTCTTTAGCACGTAAGGAAGCAACTGGTTACGGTACTGTTTACTTTGTGAACGAAATGCTAAAGGATGCAAATGACTCATTCGAAGGAAAAACAGTGGTTGTTTCTGGATCTGGTAATGTATCTACGTATGCCATTGAAAAAGCGCAACAGTATGGTGCCAAAGTGGTTGCTTGCTCAGACTCTTCAGGCTATATCTATGACCCAGAGGGCTTAGATTTAGATGCCATCAAAGAAATTAAAGAAGTAAAAGGTGACCGTATCTCAACTTACGTTAATTACCGACCAAATGCTACTTTTACAGAAGGTTGTACAGGAATTTGGACGATTCCTTGTGATATTGCCCTACCGTGTGCTACGCAAAATGAAATTAACGGTGAATCAGCTCGTACATTAATTTCGAATGGCGTGAAAGCAATCGGTGAAGGTGCTAATATGCCATCAGACCTTGAAGCAATCAATGAATTCCTAGAGGCAGGCGTATTATTTGGTCCAGCAAAAGCAGCGAATGCTGGGGGAGTTGCGGTATCTGCTCTTGAAATGGCACAAGATTCTAGCCGCGTATTTTGGTCATTTGAAGAAGTAGATGCGAAACTTCATCAAATTATGAAAAATATTTATACAGACAGCAAAGCAGCAGCAGAAAAATATGGCTTCCCAGGTAACCTAGTAGTTGGTGCAAACATTGCTGGCTTTATCAAAGTAGCAGATGGAATGCTTACTGAAGGTGTCTATTAATAACATTCTATTTTCAATGTTTCCTAGGATTTGATTTCGGAATATTCTTAATTTCAACCAAGGTGATAACGAACATTCGTTATCACCTTATTTTTTATTTATAATCCAGTTATAAAACATTAAAATAAACGTTTTAAACGAACATTTTTATCATTAAATATTTAAAACATTCGTGTTATAATTTTAGAGTACTATGAAAAATATTGGAGGGTTTTTTGTGGAATTATTGTATACAGGTAAAACAAAAAATGTGTTTAAATTAGAAGATGGTCATTATTTATTAAAATTTAAAGACGATGTTACAGGAGAAAACGGTGTGTTTGATCCAGGTGCAAATACTGTCGGTTTAACCATTGATGGGGCTGGCTTGGCTGGTTTACGTTTAACTTCTTATTTTTATTCAAAATTAAACGAACAAGGTGTTCCTACGCATTTCGTTGATGCAAACTTTGAAGATGCAACAATGACTGTAAAACCGGCGACTGTTTTCGGTAATGGCTTAGAAGTGATTTGCCGCTTCAAGGCAGTTGGTTCATTCCTACGCCGTTATGGTGCCTATGTAAAAGAAGGACAAGATTTAGACTCCTTTGTAGAAGTAACAATCAAAGATGATGATCGTTTAGATCCTCCAATTTCTGAAGATGCTTTAGCGATGTTAAACCTGTTAACTCATGAAGAATACGCCATTTTAAAACAACGTACAATTGAAATTTCCAAATTTGTAGCGGCAGAGCTTGCTAAAAAAGGCTTAACGCTTTATGACATTAAATTAGAATTCGGCCGCGATGCGAAAACGAATGAAATTTTATTAATCGATGAAATTTCAGGCGGTAATATGCGTGCTTACAAAGGTGAGCAATATATTGAGCCGTTAGAACTTGAGAAAATTATGTTAGCTGAATAATAGAAACAACCTTTAAAAGAGTCGACAATTACGACTCTTTTTTTATGTGTGGGCTAATTTTTATTTTCCATGAAACTTTTCTTTACTTCTCTCGTATATTAACTATATGTAACAAGCAATTATTCTATTATTTTGGAGGTAGTTTGATGGAAAACTTGAATGAGACATCGAAAGAAGAAAGGTCAAAACTAAATCCATTTTTATCAGTTTGGATGCATCCAAAGCAAACGACTCGTTATATGATTAATGAAAAATCTATCGGCTTTGCAATTTTGGTTTTGTCTATTGGTTATATTGGCTCTCTTATGTCTGGATTAATTGATTCAGAATTTCTCCCTGATTTTTCGCCATGGCTTTTAGTCCTATTATGTGTCATTTTTGCTCCGATCGCAGGTTTGATTGGCACAGCTATTTCTGCACTCATCTCTTGGCTATTCGGGAAATTATTTAAAGGTACTGGGACTTACTCGGACTTATTTAAGGGGTTAAGCTTAACAGCAATCCCATATATCGTACTGATTCCACTTTATATTATTTGGTTAATGACTTCACCCGATTCATTATTGGATCCTAATTTTATGGGTTCATTACCGTGGATTTTTTGGCCAACTATTTTAGTAAGCATCATTGTGACAATTTGGTCATTTGTTATTTCTGTAGGTGTAGTCGCTGAAGCACATCAAATTTCGAACTGGATGGCTTTCTTCACCATCTTTATTCCAGCCATTATTATCTTCATCGTATTATTTGTTCTTTTCTTTGTCATACTCATCGGAATTATTGGTGTTGGCATGGTCTAAAAACTTGAGATAAGGCCTTTGTTAACTTGATACAGCATAATAATAAAAGCAGATAGAGAAAAAGCCTGAAACTTTTCTCTATCTGCTTTTTTAATTTTATTAGACAGAAAGTGCTGTACTTTGCTGGAATAGCTCAGATACGCCAGATTCAACAGCTGCCCCACTTACTGCGCGTGAGACGATAGCCACTACGCGTTCGTCCAAAGACTTAGGAACAATATATTCTTCCTTTAGTTCCTTATCACTCACAAGGGAGGCAATTGCTTCTACAGCAGCTAGCTTCATTGACTCATTAATATCCGTAGCACGCACATCTAAAGCTCCACGGAAAATACCAGGGAATGCGAGAACATTATTAATCTGATTTGGATAATCAGAACGTCCCGTTCCCATCACACGTACCCCCCATGCTTTGGCATTTTCATACGTAATTTCAGGATTTGGATTAGCTAAGGCAAAGACAACTGGATTTTCATTCATGGACGCAATATGTGCCTCCGTTAATAGATTGGCTACAGAAACTCCAATAAAGACATCTGCACCTGTTAGTGCATCCTCTAGTGTACCATGTTGCTTCTCTGGATTCGTCAAATGAGCAACCGCTTCTTTAATCGGGTTCATCCCCTCTGTACGACCCTCATAAATAATACCTTTTGTATCGCACATATAAATATTCTTATAGCCCATTTGCACAAGTATACGTAAGATTGCAATGCCTGCAGCACCAGCACCATTAATCACAACCTTCATCGTTGCTACATCCTTTTTCACAATACGATTGGCATTAATCATCGCTGCTCCTACAACAATCGCTGTTCCATGCTGATCATCATGAAAAACTGGAATATCACATTCTTGACGTAGGCGATCCTCAATTTCAAAGCATCTTGGTGCTGAAATATCCTCTAAGTTTACCGCACCAAATGTCGGGGCAAGCGCCTTCACAATGCTGACGATTTCATCCGTATTTTTTGTATCTAAGCATATTGGAAAAGCATCAACATTGGCAAAACGCTTTAGTAAAATCGCCTTCCCTTCCATTACAGGTAAGGCAGCTTTCGGGCCGATATCTCCTAACCCTAAAACCGCTGTCCCATCTGACACAACAGCTACCATATTGCCCTTCATTGTATAGTCGTACACAAGCGAAGGATTTTTCTCAATCTCCACACATGGCGCTGCTACCCCTGGTGAATAAGCTAAGCTAAGATCATAGGAATCTTGTACAGGTACCTTTGAGCTCACCTCTAATTTCCCACTATAGTGTGCATGCATTTCTAATGCCTTTTTCATTACGTCCATTCCATCCCATCCTTTTCCCTTTGATTTTTTATTATATTTCAGAATCATAATACTTTGTGAAAATATAGTCAACGAATTTTCTGTCAATTTATTTTAAACCTCAATAATTCAATGCTTAATGACTTTCATTACATTTTTCTGTCAAATTAAACATTTCACAATCAATTATTTTAAGATAATTAATGCGATTATTGACACATTATAAAGTGTACACATAGAGCCATTTAGCCTGTTCAACTTTTCACATAGTATTTTTCTTATGTAAATGAGATTTTTTTCACAAACTTTTGTAAGCGCATCCATTGTCCTGATTGACTTCGTCACAATTTATTCACATTTTTTCACAAAGTTTTTTATTATACAGATCAAAGTATTTGTGAAATTCTTAACAAGATAAAAAAAGAGCCCTATATATAGGACTCTTCGGTAAAATGATTAATAAAGGCCGTAATGATATGCTTGGAAGACCATTGCTCTTCCGAAACTTTTGTAATCGGATAATCACGAGGAAAAATTGTTTTGGTGATTTCTTCAACAGAGTAACCTTGCATAAATAATTGTTTCACTTTTCCTTGCATGTCTTCCAAATAAGCAATTTTTTCTTGTATTTTCGTTCGACCATCCTCTATAAAGCCTGCATGACAGCAATAGACGACATCGAAATCATAGTTTACTATTTTCCTCAAAGACGCCAGGGTATGGACAATATTTTCTTCATCAAGCACAACCTTCGTCTTTGGCTGGATAAACAAATCTCCTGTAAACATAGCGCCTGTTTCTCGATTATAAAAAGAAAGATGATCCGCTGTATGTCCAGGTGTTTCAATGACATCCCATGTTGCTGCGTTCGTTTGTAATGTTTGACCAAATGGTTGGGCAACAAACGCTGGTCGTTCCCCCCACAATGCCTGACGATAGAGTGGATATTCTCCATCCTCAGCACAAAGATTGACTGAATCACGATGAATATAAATAGGTACATTCTTATGATGTTGAATCCACGCTGCATTTCCAGCATGATCCTCATGTGAATGTGTTAATACCAATTGCTCTATCGGTATATCCTTAAAAAAGGTTTGAAATTCCTGCGACAGTGAGTAGGAACCTGTATCAATCAGTAACCCATCCACAAAAAAGCTGTACACACTCATACCAACCCCCTGAACCGCAACTTTCCCATGCGCACATTGTACACCGCGATGCTGCTGAATCTCGATACTTTTCTCCCGTTTAAACATCCTGCTCCCCCTTTGCCCCTTGTACAAAAAGTGTAGCATAAAATGAATGGTGAGTCATTTTTGTAAGTAGGTAACAACAAAGGATTTGCTTTTTACATGTTTACGAAGTGCTAACACATGAAGAAATAACCGTAAATTTACAGCCAATAAAAGCAATGCGCCCAGGAACAATAATCCCATCTGCCAATCACTTGTAACATTCATCAATAGTGTCCAACTAATAATGACGGCAAAGGATATCGCTATATATTTTTTCATCACTCTTGTAGTTGTACCCTGTACATCGTGTTTTTGTTCAATGCATAATAAAATTTTTCCAAATTCCATTATAATCAGCAATTCAATTCCTTGAATTAAAACCGTACTCCAATAAAAGAGAAGATGGAAAGAAAAGATGGTACTCATCAAGGTTATCATCAGAGCGCAGGCCATATATGTTTTGATAGGTGCCTTTTCTTTATAGAACGAAAGACTTTTTAAATAGGCCCCATAAACAAGGATATCTTGTACAAGATTAGCGTATTTAAAAACATTTAAATAGATCAATTGAAAAAAGAGCGCTACTGCTAACCATTGTAAAAGTTTTACCTGTTGTGTAGATTCACTCATTGTTTTCACGCACCTTTTTCACCAAATTTGTCGTAAAATACGCTTGTGAATATAATCTTTTAGTTAAATAACCATCCGGGCCACTAAAACCTATGGATGTATTGATATCTAAGGGGGCTTCCTTCAATTGAATAGTCATCTCCAAGCGTTGACCTTTCGTCACTGAAAAAGGAAAATCACTTGCTGTGTAACGCTGATCGTTTAATCTCCATTCTTTCAATAGTATCTTACCCTCTAATGCAGCGGGAACATAAAATGCATCAAAAATAGCATCCTGTTGAAGGATAAATGAAATGATTTGTTCCGAATCATGTTGTGACTGACTATAGCTATTATTCATGATCTGTTTTTCATCAATGATGGTTTCCCTCGTAAAATGAATTGGGGCAGGTAATTTCATCCCGTCATTTAATACAAGATAAACAGTTTTACTTGCCATCACTTTTTTCATCGTGTTTAAATCAAGCTGAAAAAAAGCTAATCGAACATTTTGATAGAGTAAATCTTGCGAAGTATCGAATGGATAATAAAAACCATTTACTAAATTTTCTTGCTCCATTTGATCATATACTATTGGTAATTGCACATCTTCTGCCTGCAAATATTTCACATATCGATGGTCATACTTGTTTGTAATATAGCGTATCTCTAAAGCATTCTGTGAGCTATCCGTAACTTCAATTACAGTAGGCACCACAACTGGTTTTCTTAATTGATGTTGTAAAAAAATCGTACTGTTACCGATCAGTAGAATCGAAACTATGGCAACACCAATTGTCTTTTTCTGATTAAGCTTTTTTCTAGAGATGAATAGTATGATGAATACGCATAAAATAGCCAAAATCCAATACATCGGCGGAGGTAAATTATCTAATTGTGACATTAACGCACTAGCCCGAGCATTATCTAAGTGCTGTTCACCCTTCATTAATGCCACAAATCCACCCGCCGCAAGTGTTACAGCAATCTTGGGCACCCAGCTCTTAGTTTTGTACTGCTCTTTTTTTGCTTGTTCAATGCCTTGTTGACTACGCTGATGTAACGATTCTGGAATGTCTATTAGATCCATCTGCTTTTTTAGATCGTTCACCCTTGCCCCTCCTGTTCCAGTGCCTGCTTTAATTTATAAAATGGTTTTGGTCGTCCCTAATTTCCGCTGCAATACTTAAGCCACCTGAGGCAATGTATAATCATGATAGAATCTCAATAAAGCTTCATTATCATATCCTCCAACACCCACCTCTCAGGAAGTTCTTCAGGGATTAAATTCTATCCACTACTTTCAAAGGGCTATCCTTCATTTTTTCATTCTTATCCACCACTTTGAGCAGGTTTCCGCTACATGAAATTTTATCAGTCACTTTTAACGTTCTATCCTCCACTTTTTCTTCCTTATCCGCCAATCTGAAGAGGTTATCCGCTACATGAAATTCTAACCTCTACTTTACGCTATATCCACCGCACTATATAAAAAAACGCCCACCGAAGTGAGCGTTTCTTTTTATTCGTTTGTGCCTTTTTCCACGTCATATTCTGTAATCCAATCACTGAAGCTACCTACATATAATTGGATGTTGTCATAGCCTTCATCTGCTAACACAGCATAAAGAGGAGAGGCGGTTACGCCGCTGCCACAGTAAACAACAACCTGCTCATCAGGTGAAACTTTTTGACGTAATGCATCATTTGCCTTTAGTTGACCATTTGACTTCAACTGCTCCCAGTCAAAGTTTTTCGCAGTTGGGATATGACCTGCTACTTTATCCAATGGCTCTACTTCTCCTCGGTACCTTGCAGCAGCACGCGCATCGAGTAAAGTGGCTTTCACCTCTCCATCCACAATGGCTTTTACGGCTTGGCGTGGTGCATAAAGCTCATCTTTCCAATCAAACTCAATGATGGTTGGGGGATATTTAATAATATCCTTGGTAAAAGGAATTTTCGCCTCTAGTGCTGGGGCACCTCCGTTGACAATCACTACATTTGGGAAACCAGCATAGGTTAGCATCCACCAGGCGCGTGGGGCAAATGGAGCTGCTCCTTGGTCATAAACTACAATCTGATCTTCATAGCGTAATCCTAGTTCTTGAAAAACGGATGCCAATTTTTCTTTGCTTGGCATTGGATGACGACCGTCTTTACTGTCCATATCCGATAACTGCTGTTCTAAATCAATATAGATAGCACCAGTAGCATGACCTTCCTCGAATGCCTTTTTGCCAGCCTCTTTGTCCTGAAGATCGTAACGAGCATCGATAAAACGGACACCATCAAGTTGAATTTCATCCACTGATTTGAATACTTTTCCCATTGGAATCACCTCATGCGTATTGTAATTGTGCGTAAATCGCTTTCCAAGAAGCTAAACGACTCTCTTCTTGTAAGGCTAATCTTTCTGTGTCAATTTGTTCAAGCGCTTGATGATAAATATAGTAACGTAATTTTTCGGCTTCCTCTGCAATAAACGTAATCGCCCATGTCATGAGGGAAACTTTCTGTGCATCTAAATAATCTTGTGCATCGGGTTTTGTTACGGCTTCTAGTGCCTCACTTAGCTTCACTTTTTCGTTCTTTTCAAAGAAAGCTTTTTGATTGCGGAAATGAGATTTTACGCTAGCATATTTGGAAATATCCGCAAACGGTCCTTCAAAATCCAATAAATTTGGCTCAGAAGATTCAAAGGCTAGGAATGAGAAGCTTCGATTTAACTCTTTCAATTCGCGTACTTCATCTTTAAAACGTTGTTGCATCTTTTTGCTAATGAACTGCGATAAACGGAAGTTTGTTACACGCATTTCTTGAGTAAAATCAAAACGCAAGCTTTGCATCACTTCTTTTAATGCATGCTCCAATGCTTGTTGTGCTGGCATTGCAGCAAAGGTAGAAGGATTGTAGCCTTCCTTAAAGAACTCAGGGTAACGATAATAAACACGTTGAAGAACATAATAAAGTAGCTCATCAAGCTCCTGTTTTGTTTCACTCTCTAACATGCTCGTATTCAGTACACTGTACTTCGATTGAATATGTTGTTCAAGTGTTGTTAATTCCTCTAGTCGCTCATCTTTACGTTTTAAGTTTTCCTCTGTTTGGGCAATTAAATCCGCCAAACGTTGCTCCGTTTTATCAACTTCCTCTGCAAGAGCTTGAACGGCTAATGCACTCAACTCATCATTTAAGAATGTATGGAAGTCTTTTTCAAATGGTGGCATACCTGATGTTAAATCGGCACCTTCTACCTTTTCTTCCAACGCTAAAAGACTAGATACCCCATATAGTCTCGGGAAGCGAATGCCAAAGCGTTGTAACTCTGAGCGTACATAGCCTTTTACATCTTCCTGTTCTTCATCCGTTGTTGCCAAATCAATTGCATTGACAATAAAGAACATTTTATCTAGCTCAAATGCATCCTTCACACGACCAAGTTGTATTAAAAACTCTCGGTCAGCTTTGGCAAAGGCATGATTATAGTACGTAATAAATAAGATGGCATCAGCATTACGAATATATTCAAATGCTACGCCTGTATGGCGGGCATTAATAGAGTCCGCTCCTGGCGTGTCAACAAGTGTCACGCCCATACGTGTTAATGGGCTATCATAATAGAAGTCGATATTGTCAACAAAGCAAGATTTATTTTCTTGTGCTACAAATTTTTCAAACTCTTCACGGTCTACGCGAAGGATAGAACCAAACTCAGACTTAAAGGTTGGATAGCCTTCTTTATAGGCACGAATAAATGATTTATGAACATTTAAACGTTCGTCCGTTAACTGAACTGCAAGCCCTTCATCAGCACGATTATAGGCTTCCTCCAATGTCGATACAGACAAACCAATCGCCGCATAGGAGCCTTGAATATCCTCTAGCATTTGTTCAGCAGTTTTAAGCTGTACATCCGCTGTTTCATGTGGATGTTCAGGTGTAACTGGACGAATTTTATTGATGGCCGCAGTTGTTGGGTTTGGTGATACAGGTAACACCTTGGCTCCCATTAAAGCGTTCGAGAAGGAAGATTTCCCAGCACTGAATGCGCCAAACAATGCAATGGTAAAATCTTTTTTCTGTAGTCGTTCTACTTTATTTTCAAGGTATTGGGCTACTTCGGCAAAGCCTTGCACCTCTTTGACTGCATTAGCAGTATGAAGTGCACGGTTAATCACACCATCGATTGGTAGAGTCGTTGCACTAGTAGCTTGCTGAGCTTCCTCTTGTTGGATGATTTGCTCTTTTGGCTGCAACATAGACTCGTCAAATAAACGAATTTCTGCTAAATCTTGTTTAAATGATTGTTCCCAATTAGTAAGCTGTTGATTGGCAACTGTACGAATTTCATTGCTCGCTTGATGCATAGTACTTGCACTATATTGCTGATAGCCTTCAATTTCAAGGACCGCATTAATGGCATCTACTTTGTCCTGCATACCCGCCATTTTTAATTTTGATGGTGCGGCAGTTTCTGTTGCAACAGCTTCAAGAGTTGTCGCTTGCGCATTTTTCCAGCTATCTGTCTCCTGAATGAAGTAGCGCTTTGTTGCTTCTGCGATACGGTTAGCGAAGTTTAACACAGCATCACCTGTTAAAATAGCGCCTGTTTGAACTTGCTGCTCAATCAATGAAAAAGGTAAGTCAAATACATAGGCATCAATGGCTGCGGCACGTTCCTCATTTAATGCACCAACGTCCTTCAATGCCTTTTTCATAAGACCTTTTAAATGCCCCGTGATTTGTGCATGGACCACATTTTGATAGGCACTATACGCTTCTTCTTTGCGTCGGTTTCGCTCTTCCTCTGTTTTTTTCTTTGCAGTAAAGAGCCCCCCAACTTTAAAACCTTCCTGCATGCTTTCTAAATAAAGGCGTAAGCGATCGCGTAAATCAGCTGGCATAATTGCAGCATTAGCGAGCAGCTCCTTACGTTGCTCCTCAAACGTTTCGTTCCAAGCTTCTACTGAGAATAATTCAACCTGACGATTTAATTTATTGTATTGCTCTAAAATATCCTGATGGTGTGCCCAGTCATCCGCACTTAAAATTTCTTCATCAATTGCCAAACGATCCTGTCTTTCTTCCATTAAATAATTGTCATGCTCGCTTTGCAATAAACGCAATGTATTCGTAGCTGTTTGTACAAGCTGCTCCTGCCAATCATTCATACTGTCCATCACAATTTTCTTAACTGCCTCAAAATCATTATGTGGATGCTCAGGCTCTCTTAATGAAGTAAAGAAAACACCTTTCGGTACAACACCCCATGCTGCAAAGGATTGATGAACAGTTGCTTTAAATTCTTCGAAGCTCAATTCATTATCTTTATGCTTATCAATCATGTTGACAATTAAATAAACATTTGGATTATATTTCATTAATTGCTTTGTGAATTGGAAATTTAATTCCGACTGCACATGGTTGTAGTCCATTGTATAAAATACGATATCGGCAATATGTAATGCTGATTCCGTTGACATGCGGTGCGCATCATCTGTGGAGTCTACCCCTGGCGTATCCATTACAGTGACACCTAGTGGTAGTGTAGAGGCACTGTGTCCAATCTCAATTTGTGACACTAAATCCCCATTTTTACTTAGCTCTTTTACTGTTTTAAAATCATAGCCAGCCTCAAATTTTACAGGCTTTTCATTGTGCATATAAACAATCGCATAGTCTTCCTCTGATTTATGAACTTTTACGATGTTTGCACTTGTTGGAATAGGACTAGATGCCAGCAGATTTTCACCAGACAGCGCATTAATCATACTGGACTTCCCTGCAGAGAAATGGCCTGCAAAGCCAATCACATACTCTTTTTGCTGAATTTTTCGAGCAAAAAGTGATGTTTTATCCATGCGCTCTGTATCACCATTATGCTGATAAATTATGTATTGCAAAGAGGCTTGCTTTAATAGCCCCTCCAATTGTTGTTCAAAATCTTTCATGAAACCAGTAACCCCTTTTTCATTAATTATTCATAATTAGTATTCTACCTTATTCAACTAGCAAAGTATAACACTAATTTAAAGCATATATGCCAACGTTTCCATCCTTAGAAAAACATGTTTATACAAAAAATCTATGCCAAATGATAGATGGTCAACTAGTTCTTTTTATTTTTTCTTCATATTTTATAGTAAGCATATTCGGGGCAAAGTTATTTTTTTATGAAGGGAGTGTGATGCCATATGATAAATCCTAAGTCTCATCAAATCATTGAAAAATATTGTTCATGTAACTGTGAGGAGCGATTTATCTGGCCCCGTATAAAAGCAACAAACGGAATACCCATTAATCCTCCTGAAATAGTCCCTGAAGGTATGATTATCCCAACAATCCACCGATATTTTTATATCGTTACAGCTGATCTTGATCTATCGAATGGGGCAACTCTTCCAGCCGATCTCTTTTGGAATGATGAAGCAAATTCCGTTACTGAGTTTACAATTTTTTCACCCAATGGTTACGTTAACCTTTATATTAATGCAGTGATGCAGGAAGGCGGCATTTATACGGTAACCCCAGCCTCCCTGACAATCGTACCCTATAATGCCACATTGTATAGAGGAACACCCATCATTATTGAATCGCTAGGCTTTACAACAAAATAAAGGAAATGAAAGGAGGTGAATCGGGTGGCACTTTCCATTATTAATATTCACGTCAATGTAACAGGTACTTCTACAAGATTTTTTAACGTCTTAGCTGCACCCCTTGCCATTGCAGATGGCACAACAGTCGCTGCAACAACGTTTTTAAATGATAGCGGTACAGCAGCAACAGCATTCCCAGAAGTCGCAAATGGTTACTATAACTTATATATCAATGGTGTTCTACAAGAGGGTGGTGCCTATACAGTTTCTACAACTGAAATAACGTTCAATACTGTCACAGGTACTCTTTCTGCTGGTACGCCAATTGTGCTAGAAGCTGTGGAGCTAGTGACAACAATCTAAATAAAATGGATGCCTTGTTTAGGGCATCCATTTTTACATTTTATTGTAATCGCTTTTTGAGACCTGCAATTTTTTTCGCATAGTCTAGTGCATGTGGGCCATCTCCATGTATACATAAGGTTTGGACTGCAACTTTAATTTTTTTGGACTGGACCGACAACACTTCATTAGCAGTCAAAATACCTTTTACATGCACTAGCATTTCTTCTTCCGATTGTATTAAGGCATTTGGTTCCTGTCTGTTCACTAAAGTGCCGTCATTGTTATAGCGTCGATCCGAAAAAACCTCCTCATATACTTGAAGCCCTTTGTCTCTAGCAATCTCTACGATGAGGCTACCAGATAAGGCATATAAAATAAGCTGTGGATTAAGATCATACACTGCATTGACTACAGCCAACGCTTTTTCATGGTCATTCGCGCATTGATTATAAAGTGCGCCATGTGGTTTAACATGATGAAGCGTACCATTTTCAATCTCCACAAATGCTTGTAAGGCACCAATTTGATAAACCATCATATCGTAAATTTCACCTGAGCTACATTCCATGTTACGGCGACCAAACCCCTCTCGATCTGGATAGCCTGGATGCGCACCAATGTGAACGTTTTTACGAATGGCGCTACGTACGATTTGATGCATGATTGAATGATGTCCCGCATGATAGCCGCATGCAATGTTGATGGACGTTACATAGTCTAATAGTTCTTCATCCTTACCCGTTATAAAAGCATCATGGCTTTCACCTAGATCACAATTGATATCAATTGACATCATGTTTCCTCCAGTACAAAGTGAATTGTGTTAAACATACGCATTTGCGCTACTTTATGTAAATCTTCTTCATGAACTGTTGCAATAATAGGATAGCCTCCTACTGTTTGAGCATCAGCCATTAGGATAATGGGATCACCACTTTGAGGCACTTGGATTGTTCCGAACTGTGTAGCTTCTGACAGAATATCCTTCATTTCCTGAAGTTGTAAGGCAGGTCCTTTGATGTAGTAGCCCATACGATTGCCGCCAATAAATTGAAAAGGATTTTGTAAAAATTGTTGCTGACTTTTTTCTGTAAATAAATGAAAATGAGGTCCTTTAAACAGTCGAGCAGTTATGGAACTGTCAAAACGCGGACGATAGGGTGCATATAGCCCTCTATTATTTTTTAGAGATGGTGATACTTGCCCATATAAAATACTTCCTTTTGTAATGCATGTTCCCAAATTCCCAAGCGGAAGGTAGGATTGGCTACCAAGCTCATCGTTTGTACGAAAACCTCCTAATGGAGTTAAGTAAACAATAGAGCCTTGATGGACACTCTTGATAGATAATCTATCTCCCCTTGTTAAATGGAATGTTTTCCACATTTCGATTGGTACTTGATTAACCAAGCATGTACCATGTCCTCCTGTTAATACATAAACACAATCAGCCAGCGCCTCAAATTCAAAACCACCTACAAACATTTCAAAAGACGTTTCATCATGATGGTGATGTAAGATTCTTTGAGCTGCATTAAACGATCGGTGATCCATTGGTCCAGATAACGGAATACCAAATGCCCGATAGCCGAACCTTCCTTTATCTTGTAAGCTTCCAAAAACCCCTTGTTTTGTTACAAGCAGAAGTGGCTTCAATTGCTACACTCCTTTGCTTTTCATTTCCCAAAATTGCTGTTGGGTTATTTCATAAAACTGAACTTCATCACCAAGTTCAAATAAAAATGGCTCTTTGCCATGAACATCAAATAAATCAAACGGTGTTTTCCCTATAATATTCCAGCCTCCAGGTGAATCAACAGGATAGATTCCCGTTTGTCCACCCCCAATCCCAACTGAACTCGCTGATACAGATGCCCTTGGTTTCTGTAAGCGTGGCACAAATAATTTAGAATCAAGCTCACCTAAGTATGGAAACCCTGGTAAAAAGCCGATTAAATACACATAATAGCTTTTGGACATATGCAATGTTTTAATGTCCTCAAAAGGTAATCCTGTGAAATTCATTACGCGCTTGCGATCTAAGGCAAATTCCTCATCATAGCAGACGGGTATTTTTAAAAGTCGATTCGTTCCTTCGTCAATGGTTGTGGAGGCTTGCATCTCAAGCCACTGCATCCTTAAACGTTCAACATCTATTTTTTGTTTAATATAAGCTGTCACAGTGTGGTAGCTTGCAACACTTTCGACTAGGTTATGCTGTAGCTGCTGTTTCAGAAATCGATTGAACGCTTGGACCGCGTGAAAGTTTGAGTGGGAAATTACCTCTTTGAATGCAAAACGAATAGTATGTTGACTAATCCACATGGAATGCGGAAAATCAATGATTGGTTGCACGTGCCGTCTCCTCAATACAAAGCTGTACCGCAGCTATCAAATCTCCGATACTCCAGCCTGGAATTTTGCCATGTTGGATTGCCAGCTCAAATGATGCTGGAATATGAATAAAGCCAGCACGAACCCCTTCATGTTGCTGCGCATAAGCAAGCCCCTCATACATAATGTTATTACATAAGTATGTACCCGCTGTATTAGAGATTTCCGCTGGATATCCTTCTGCATGCAAACGATTTACCATACTGCGAATCGGTAAGTTTGTTAGATAAGCATCTGCCCCCTCCTCATGGATGCGCTCATCAACTGGTGTATAGCCATTATTATCAGGCTCTCCGTCTTTCACATTAATAGCAATGCGCTCGGGTGTCACTTTAAAACGTCCTCCAGCTAATCCTAATGAAATAATGATTTGTGGTTTCACTTCTTCTATATGTTGTTTTAATTGCTCCGCTGATTGCTGAAAATCTACAGATAGAATTCGTCCGACGATATCATAGCTATCTATCTTCTTTCCATTTAATGCTTTCACAATTTGCATCGTTGGATTTATTTTATAATCAAGAAATGGCTCAAACCCTGTTACTAATATTTTTGTCATATTTGTCACCTAATTTCTTTAAATAATCTTAAAGGTTTGCTTCATTTTACAATAGATTTCTGAAAAAACAAATATTTCCCTTGAACAAAAACATGTAAAAAAAGAGCCGATTCTTTTCCCTCCTATATACTATGGAGAAACTTTTGTAACTTGGTTGATTGCAGAGGAGACCGTGTCACTCATAGGCGATGAGTGTTACAGATAAGATCCTGGAGGGTAAGTGAAAATGGACACTTGCTAAAGCCTTTTTCTGCACATCTATTTTCTTTCTTAACATCATGAAAAAGAGTATGAAGCACAGCAGCTTCATACTCTTTTGTTTAGCTCTTATTTCAAATGTGCAGTTGCCTGGTTCATGACGTATTTTCCAACTCCAATATAGATCACGACAGCTGCTCCAATCAATACGAATGTCATTGCGAACCGCTCCTTCTTCGTTATTTTTCGTTAAGTTTTCAGACGTTTACATTGAATTTGAAAATCATTCTCATTAATATATTATAAATTTCATGTGAATTCGTCAAGACATACTTTCATCTTACCCTTTTTACATGGTAAGATGTAGAAAAGTCGGAAAAAGGATGCGGTAATGATGAGTAATTCGAAGTACTTTCAAACTATTTTAAACGGGACAATTCACGCTTTAAAAACCATTCTTCCTATGGATATAGAAGTAAAGTCGCCTAGTATTATTTCTGAACCCTTTCAACAACAACAAATGGGCGTATTAATTGGCTTAATCGGAGATTTAAAGGGACGCGTCATCATTGACTCCTCTCCCGAAGTGTTCAGCGGGATCGGTAGTACCATGTTCGGTATGCCGCTTGAAGGAGAAATGCTAGAATCCTTTACAGGGGAATTTGGTAACATGATTGCAGGAAATTTATGTACAGCTGTTGGGCAAGAAAGCTTAGAAATTGATATCACTCCGCCAACGGTGATGGTGGGCAATACAAAATTATATGGCTTTGAAAAGGCCTTTGCACTCCCAGTTTCGGTCCCAAGCGTCGGTGCCCTAACAGTTCTATTAACAATTGAAGAAGAAGCGGAATAGAGCTTAATAGGTTTTAAGTCTGTTCCAAATAAGACATTGTATGCAAGACTTTCAGCATTTATTTGTAAGACTTACCGTTTGCCCAAAAGAAATAAGAAGGACAGTTCTCCTTCCTTAAAATCTATTATTTTTATTAAAAAAAGTGAATTATAATCATTAAACAAGCCATCTCAATGACTTTTGAGATGGCTTGTTTTTTTTCTCTCTTAAATTCTTCACACTTTTTTCACATAATTCCCCTAGAAGTGTGATTTTTTTCACATCAAAATGTAGGAGATTTTTATATGATGACAGTAAGAAACACAACAATAAAAAGCGTAGGAGGAGCAAAAATGGCAAATAAAAAGAAGTCAGATGAAAATTTAAAAGGTTCACTCTATGCAGTTTTTGGAGTAGGTATTATCATCATTTTACTTTGGGTGTACTGCTTCGATTTGTTCATTGGACGGTTTTAATCTACGAAGAAGGGACAGAAACATATGCACATACATAAGTATGAGAAATACTGGCTTGTTTTTGGAGTTACCACTTTAGTGGCATTCCTGATCATTCTCGGTATCGGAGCATTTCATCAAGGCTCTCATCCAAACAATGGTAAAAAAACACTAGATTACGAGAAAGTGAAAGAGACAGCTCCTTTTGATAATCCAGGTGTCCATAAGGTTGAAGGTAAGGATTGGGATTACGAAGTGGTAGTAGTTGCTTCTGCATTCAATTATAATCCTCCACAAATTGAGGTTCCACTTGGTGCAAAAGTGAAATTTATCGCAACAAGCGAGGATGTTATGCATGGTTTTGAGGTTGCAGGTACGAATATCAATATGATGCTTGAGCCTGGCTATATTTCGGAATATGTGACAGAAGTCAATAAGGTTGGCGAGTTTTTAATCGTATGTAATGAGTATTGTGGTACAGGACATACGATGATGCACTCTATGCTAAAGGTGGTGGATTCAAATGAGTCACACTAATTCAATGACAAAAGTGGATCGTCGAGATGCAAAGCTAGCAATGGCACATATTTACGTGGCATTTATCGCATTGTTATTAGGTGGTCTTGCAGGTTTATTACAGGTTTTTGTACGTTCTGGTCAATTTACATTACCAGCAGGCATTGGTTATTATCAAGTATTAACAGTTCATGGTGTATTACTCGGTCTTATATTAACTACATTCTTTATTTACGGCTTCCAAATTGCAAGTGTAAGTCGAACATCTGGTACATTCACTGATACTCAGAGAAGACTTGGCTGGATTGGTTTCTGGTTAATGACTATCGGGACAGCTGCTGCCGCAACGATGGTGTTATTGAATAAAGCAACTGTTCTTTATACATTCTATGCACCATTAAAGGCACATTGGATTTTCTATTTAGGTCTTACATTAGTCGTTGTTGGTTCTTGGGTTGGCGGCGCAGGTCAAATATTACGTTATGTCCAGTGGCGCAAAGAAAATAAAGCGAGTGGACAACGTAGCCCGTTACTATCATTTATGGTAGTTGTTAATAATTTAATGTGGTTCGTGGCAACGCTTGGTGTGGCAGCCTCTGTTTTAATTCAATTATTACCATGGTCCTTAGGTTTAATTGAACGTGTCGATGTGGCATTATCACGTACACTTTTCTGGTATTTTGGCCATGCACTCGTATACTTCTGGTTATTACCTGCCTATATGGTTTGGTACGTGATTATTCCAAAAGTAATTGGCGGAAAAATTTTCTCCGATTCTTTAGCAAGACTTTCGTTTATGCTGTTCTTACTCTTCTCTATTCCTGTTGGGATTCACCATCAGTTAACAGAGCCTGGTATTGATGGTACATGGAAGTTCATTCAAGTTGTTTTAACATTTGCTGTAATCGTGCCTTCTCTAATGACAGCCTTCTCGATGTTTGCCATGTTCGAGTTACGTGGACGTGAATTAGGTGGCAAAGGACTATTTGGTTGGTTTAAAAAATTACCTTGGAAGGATGCTCGTTTCTTCGTACCATTTATCGGTATGGTGTCATTTATTCCAGGGGGTGCAGGCGGTATTGTCAATGCCTCTTATCAAATGAATCAATTAATTCATAATACCATTTGGGTTACAGGGCATTTCCATTTAACGATTGCAACAGCTGTTGTTTTAACTTACTTCGGTGCGGCATTCTGGTTAATTCCACATTTAACAGGTCGTACACTTTCGAAGTCTTTAAATAATCTTAGTAATTTCGCTGGTATCTTATGGGGTACTGGTATGACGATTATGTCTTCAGCAATGCATATTGCTGGTCTGTTTGGCGCACCTCGTCGCTCAGATTACTCAGAATATGGTGGCGCTCAGCAGGCTTACGATTGGATTCCTTATCAAATCGCGCAAGCTGTGGGTGGAACAATCCTCTTTATCGCCATCCTAGTGATCATTTATATCGTCGTGAAACTTGCTTGGTTCGCACCTAAAGGTGACGAAGAATTCCCTGTAGGTGACGTACATGAGCTTAGCGGTCCGACACCAGCTATTTTAGAAAACTTTAAAATCTGGCTTGTTATTTTAGTAGCCTTAATTTTATTCGCTTACACAGTACCAATTATCGATATTATTTCGAACTCACCTGCCGGCTCCAAAGGCTATCAATTGTGGTAAGCATCCAAACGCATCTTCCTATAAAAAAGCGATTTCTCAATAACGAGAAATCGCTTTTTTCACTTTATAATTGATATAGCTTTGTATATTTTTCTTGTAAGTAGTCTGCCAGATACTTGGCATTTAAGCCTTCCCCTGTCGCTTCTTTCAGCAATTCAAACGGCTTTTTCAATGCTCCATATTGATGAACTTTATCAGTTAGCCACTCTCGAATTGGCAGTAGCTCTCCCTTTTCTAGTAATTCATCAAAATTAGGAATATCCTTGTCCATCGCATGCTTCCACTGTGCGGCATAAATCATACCTAATGCATAGGATGGGAAGTAGCCAAACATGCCGCCTGACCAATGCATGTCTTGTAGCACACCTTGTGCATCTGTCTCAGGGAATATAATAAATTACCTAACCAGATGTTATATAAAGGTTAATTTCATGATTGTTGTGTTGGGTGAGGAAATACTCTTATGGATAAAAGACCTGTTTTAAATGAACATTAGATGTCACACCCCCCTCCCAAAAATCCAAAACTTTCATCGATGTCCTAAAGGGAGGCAATTTTATGTTTCTAGGCTAGCCTGTTAAATTACTTAGGACTGTACTCATGGTTTATTGCTGTTTGAAGCTAACACATGCCTTGTTTAGAATTCTCTGATTGCTGTTTATAAAACTCCAAAATTAGATGAAAAGAGGGAAAAAATGAAAACAAAATGGCTTTTGAGTAGTAGTGCCGTGTTGATGGGTTTGTTTGGGTTGGCAGGAACCTTTTTTCCCGAAGAAATTTCAAAAATACTAGGGATTGACCCTTCACCCATTATTTTGATTCTTCTGCAAATCATCGGAGGACTATATTTAGGGTTCGCAATGTTAAACTGGTTTACACGTTCTGCCCTGATTGGCGGCATCTATAACAAACCTGTCATATCGGGAAATCTGATATATTGCATCGTTGTCTTTTTTGCCCTATTCCGGCAGTTGGCGGAGAAGTTTCATTTCATATTCGCTATTTTGACAGTAGTTTATCTTGGGTTTGCTGTTTGGTTTACATTGGTTCTGCGCTCGAATCCTTTTGGCAATCAATCAAAAATGTCTGTCTAACTTTATAAATAAGGAATTTATATTGGGGTTCTCTTTTTTAAGTACGCTATGCTGTACTAGTCTTTTGAGCAACTCTAAGTATATTAAAACGACAAAAATTCCTACTTTTATATTGAAAGAAGGAATTTTTCTTTTTATTCCATTATGAGAATTTAAGTTAAAGATTACACTGTATTTAGCGGTCTATTTTTTTAAATAATGATAAATCTTTTCAAGCAATGGGTTATGAATTTAATAACAAGTTAAAGATTTTTGAATTTATTATGAACCTACTACATTCACGTTTAAAATATTGAATAGATCGTTTTAAAGGCGTTGATTCTAAATAACTCGATAATTACTTAGTGCGTTTTTTATTTATAGATAGTCATAGCAATGAAAGCACAAAAAAATGACAGAAACACATTGTAGTTTATGTCTGTTCAATGACTATTGAAGAATACCCAAATGCTTCTTGTTGATGTAGATTTGATTAGTAATAAAGTTTGATTAAATTAACGATATCAACCTTGATATGAGAACAAAACTAAAGAGCAAGTTTTGAAAAAATGATTGTTCAAAGCTTGCTCTTATTGAATGGCATCGATTAAATTTTTAAAGTTCGATAATTTTTGAAACTCTTGTTTTACAAAGCACCTCGTTAACTCAATTAGTAATACATTATTTAACCAACGTTTGAAGACTTATTAACACGGGGGCATACACAATTAGTGGAATAAGCAAAATTACTGCACCAATTTTTTTATTCCCCTTTTGTAATAATAAAAGAGTAGTCAAGAAAAATAATGGATAAATAATAAAAGTAATTATTAATACACCATCAACTACTTGATACAATTTTCCTGTAAATGCACTTATGAATGGGATTGAAATCCATTCTAATACGCAAAATGCAATAACCAATATCCACAACCATTTAAGTGTCACCACTAATCACCCCTAAATTATTGATTGGTCATAAAAGTAAAAACTATATACGGTTCATCATACATAAGCTACACAAATAAATATTTACACAACAATCTGGCCAGATTGTTTAACACAAGGGTTCAATTTAAAAATGACGCTTTATAATGTTGAACACTATATAAAAAATATTGATGTAACATGAAATGAAGCTTACTTTAATCTTGACTTGTAATTTTAGTAGCCTTATTTATATTCGCTTACACCATTCCAATCTTCGAAATTATTACAAATTCACAAGCGGGCTCAAAGGCTTTAAGCTTTTGGTAAGAATATTTTCAAAGCAACAAGCGATTTCTCTAAAATGAGAAATCGCTTTTTTCACTTTATAATTGATAGAGTTTCGTATATTTTTCTTGTAAGTAGTCTGCCAGATACTTGGCATTTAAGCCTTCCCCTGTCGCTTCTTTCAGCAATTCAAACGGCTTTTTCAATGCTCCATATTGATGAACTTTATCAGTTAGCCACTCTCGAATTGGCAGTAGCTCTCCCTTTTCTAGTAATTCATCAAAATTAGGAATATCCTTGTCCATCGCATGCTTCCACTGTGCTGCATAAATCATCCCTAATGCATAGGATGGGAAATAGCCAAACATGCCGCCTGACCAATGCATGTCTTGTAGCACACCTTGTGCATCTGTCTCAGGACGAATACCTAAATATTCCTCATATTTATCATTCCATACCTGTGGTAGATCCTTCGCCTGTAAATCCCCATTGAACAGGTCACGTTCAATTTCATAGCGAATCATGATATGTAATGGATATGTTAGTTCATCTGCTTCAATGCGAATCAATGATGGTTCTACCATATTGATGGCACGTAAAAAATCTGCTAACGCCACATCACCAAATTGAGCGGGTGAGAAGTGCTGAAGACGCTCGTAGTTATGCTCCCAGAACTTTTCATTTCTGCCGACAAAGTTTTCATAAAATAATGATTGTGATTCATGAATCCCCATCGATGTACCAGTAGCTAATGGCAGACCTGCAAGTTTTTCATCAATATTTTGCTCATACATCGCATGACCACACTCATGAATTGTGCCAAAAATGGCCGAACGGAAATCATTTTCATCATACTTAGTCGTAATACGCGCATCACCATAGTTTAAGCCAATCATGAATGGATGGACGCTTTCATCCAAGCGACCAGCATCAAAGTCATAGCCGAGCTGAGCAAGCAATTCTAATGATAAATCACGCTGTGCCTCACGTGGAAAATGCTTAAATAACATGCTAGTATCAGGTTTATTCGATGAATGAGCAATTTTTTGAACAAGCGTCACAATAGTCTCACGTAATTCACCAAATACTTGATCTACGACATCTGTTGTCATATCTGGCTCATATAAATCTAGTAATGTATTGTATGGAGATCCATTTTTAATGCCCCAATATTGAATGAATTTTTTCTGCCATTGAATGATTTCTTCTAGGTATGGTAGGAATAGAGCAAAATTATTCGTTGCCTTCGCTTCTTCCCAAGCCGTTTCTGCCTTCGATTGAAGAATGACGAATTCTTTGTATTCATTCGCAGGGATTTTTTTATTTTGATCGTAATTCTTTCTTACTTCTTCTACTAAACGTAGTGTTACATAGTCAAGATCAGCTTTTTGTGCCTCTAATGCTGCTAAAAGCTCTCCTAGTTCTTCACTCGTCTGCATATCAAATAAGGAGGCTGATAATGTACCAATTACCTCAGAACGTTGTGCTAACCCCTTTTTCGGTGCACCCGTCCGCATATCCCAATAAATCACATTGAGCGCTTCCTCATAATGCTGCATTTTCTTCACATAGTCTGTAAATTGTTGAACAGTCATGCATTCATCCTCCTTTTCACGTTATAAGTTTATCATATTTTCGAAAATTTTGTATATTGCGGACTTTCTAGGATAATTATTCAGAATATTCATTTTTTAACTTCTCTATTATTTTGATGTATTGTCTATCCCCTAATCCATAGTGTGGAAAGAGGAAAAACAATTGCTTTAACAGGTCATTTTGAGATAGATTGAGGTGTTTTTTTATATACGTAGTGATCTCATTCTCTTCATTTAAATAGCTGAAAAATAATTGAATACCCTGATACATGACAGGTATAAGCGTTGTCTTGGGCAGACGATGGTGCATCAATACCTCTTGATAGACCTCCCCATACGGTCCAAGTTCTATCTCTGTTTCTTCCACATCATAGGTCATCTCCTTGACCATATAATAATAGACTTTGCCTTGATACCTTTGTTGCTCTAGGAAAGCGAGGACTGTCAATAAATTCATCTGACAAAACATATCATCTCCAAACCATAAAACAATACATTCATAGTCATTTGTTAACAATGGCTTCAACGGATTCAATGTCACCTGCTCATATTGTTGTAAAGACACCTCATGCCCTATAGCACGCAGTTTATTAAATTCTTCACTGAAAATCGGACTAATCGTTGGATTCGCACACATCGCTTCATTGAAAGGAACGTAATCACTGTTGCCCATTAATTGTTGTTTTGCGAACTCCTCATACATCATTTGACCATTTAATACATTCAATAGCTCTTGATCGTATTGCACATTCATCTTCTCTTGTAATGCTTCAATTTTTAATTTCTGAGAAATATCCATCGTCAACCATCCTCCATCATCCTGTAATCTCAACTTTACAAAGGTTTGTAAAGGTTGAGGAGACTTTCTGTAATCATTCGGACTTATACCAAAGTACCTTTTAAAAGCTCTAGAAAAGGATTCCTGTGATGAAAAGCCGTAGTGAAAGGCGATGTCGATTATTTTCTTTTGTGGATCTTTTAATGCAATAGTAGAAAGATAAATTTTACGTAGTGATCTATATTTTTTAATCGTCATCCCGGTCGTCTGATGGAATTTAAAAGAACAGTAATAAGGAGAATAGCCCATATCCTTTCCTAATTGCTCTAGTGAAAATCCTTCTGATAGGTGACGCTCAATCCAATCTATCATCTCCTGTACAATGTTGTTCATCCACATCCCTCCTAATTAAATTATAGTAGAAGCGATAATGATTTTTATGATATAAGTTGTGAATGAAAAAAACTGCAGCAAACTTTAAAGTCTGCTACAGCTTCTGCTCTCATAAATAGAGGAGAGCTTTCTATATAATTGGGGATTTATACTAGCCTTCAAGTCATGTTCGGTTTCCAATCAAACATTTTTTGAGCTATCATGAAGTTTTATTGGAAAGAAAGTTGGGGATCCTTTCGATCCATTGAAAAATAGAGTCTGTTTACTCTATTCAATGTTTTGGCAAATAGCAATTACCTGTTTCACAGCCTCTGCAGAGTGCTGAAGGGCTGCTTGTTCTTCATTTGTTAGGTGCAATTCGATGACAGATTCGATGCCATTGCCACCTAAAATAGTTGGTACCCCTAAAAAGAGATCGTGGTACCCATATTCTCCTTCTAATAGGGCAATAGAGGGGATAATTTTTCGTTGATCTTTGATAATAATTTCAACCATTTGGGCACACGCTGCGGCTGGTGCATAGTAGGCACTACCATTACCTAGTAAGCCAACAATTTCACCACCGCCTTTACGCGTACGCTCCACGATTTGCTGTAGTCGTTCCTGAGGAATTAGTTTCTCTAATGGAATACCGCCTGCATAGGAATAACGGATTAATGGTACCATTTCATCGCCATGTCCTCCTAGGACGAAGCCTGATACATCCTCTGGTGCAATGTGAAGCTCCTGCGCCACAAACGTGTTGAAGCGAGCTGTATCTAACACACCAGATTGACCAATGATACGATTTTTGGCAAAGCCTGTTTCCTTATGACATACATACGTCATGGCATCAACAGGATTACTCAACACAACAACAATACTATTTGGAGCATAGTGTTTAATTTGTCTTGAAACCTGTTGAATGATTTTAGCATTTGTTGTGACTAAGTCATCCCGACTCATCCCTGGTTTACGTGGAATACCTGCTGTAATGACAACAATATCCGCGCCAGCGATATCTTCATATTGACTCGTGCCTTTAATGGACACATTGAATTTTTCGATGGGGCCTGTTTGTAGTAAATCCAAAGCTTTCCCTTTTGTTGGGTTCTCGGCTTCTGGAATATCAACAAGCACTACATCACCTAATTCTTTCTGTGCTAAAAATAAACTCAGTGTGGAGCCAGTGTGACCTGCTCCAATAACAGCGATTTTATTTTTACGAAATGCCATTATGCCTCACCTCGATTATCTGTCGACGATGTTGTTTCTGTTGTTTTTTTAGCACGCGTTGCTGCTGGTGCAGAAACAGCCTTTTTCTTTGGTGCTTCTGGTCCTTTAATCATTTTAAAGACATCTTCATCAGGTCTCGGAATGACGTGAGCGCCTAATAATTCACCAACACGCATAGCGGCTGCTTTTCCAGCCTCTACTGCGGCTTGTACAGAACCTACGTCACCCTTCACGACAATCGTCACGATACCACCATCTACAAATTCTTGTTTGACGATTGTGACATCTGACGCTTTAATCATCGCATCAGCAGCTTCATAAGAACCAACTAATCCTTTTGTTTCAATCATTCCAATTGCGCTACTCATTGTCCTCACCTCTCATTACTTCCGTAGAATCAATAATACCAATGACAACTGCATCAATCGGTAACGGATTATCTTTCATAATATAGCGAGATGACCCACCACTTGTAATCAGGACATCATCACCAATACCCGCTCCTATACGATCAGCTGCAACCATTTCTGTGCGAATCGGCTGTTGATTGGAATCAATAGGTTGAATGATTAGTAGCTTTAAACCATTCAGCCCCTCCTCCTTGCGTGTTGCCCATACACTGCCTATCACTCTTCCCATTTGCATGAACTTCACCCTCTTTATGCGACACACATTGTCTTACTACTCTGAACGAATCGTTAATGTTTTATTTAACTCTCGCAGCTTATCATAAGCCAATGCTGTCACAATGGTTTTCTTTGGAACGACAATTTCTTGTGCATCGATATCGAGCACTTCTATTTGTGAAAGTAGCTTTTTGTCATAATGATAGACGGACGGTTGCTCTACTTTCTGTACGACTGGCGACTGCTCTTTCACAGTGATCATAGGTTCACTTACTTGATGATGCACGATTTCTGCAAGCGTTCCTTGTTGAATTAACCCTGCATTTGCTTCATCTGTATCAATATGCATTTCTAAGCGATAACGCTCTGAAACACGGATAACCACATTCGATAAAATAATTGGGCGAATACCTTCTACCTTAATTTGGACAGATTGCCCATCTACGACTTGGAATCTCGCACTATCCGCTGGGGACATATGAATATGTGCCTGTGCAATAATGAGTCCTTCATTTAACACAACACTTCCCTTTGGACCAATTAATGTAACAGGACTGGAACCTTGTATATCACCAGAAATTCTTAATGGTGGCTTCAGACCTAATTTCATAGCATCTGTCCAGCTTACTTCCACTTGGGATAAGGAACGAGCGGGACCAAGAATACGCACTCGCTCAATTGACCCTTTTGGACCTGCAATTACTACAGTTTCTTCCGCAGCAAATTGCCCTGGCTGTGAAAGCTCAAATTTTGGTGTGAGCTGATAATTTTCACCAAAGAGCTGTTCCACTTCTGCTTGTGCAAGATGGACATGGCGGGCAGATACACCAATCGGGATTTTACCGTCATGTGGAGGGGAAGATTGATTTTTTAAGACCTGCTGCAGAACTTCTTCCACAATTTTTTGCACTAAATTTTCTTGCATCTTGCCTCCTCCTTACGATGATACTTTTATTAATTTACCCTGTGCCTGCTGTTCAATAAAACCAGCATTTGCTTCATCCGTATCAATGTGCATTTCCAGACTAAAATCATTGGAAACACGTACAACGACACCTCGGAAAGTGACAGGTCGATCACTTACAACTTCCACTGAAACTAATTCATTATTTCGTACTTCCAATTCTTTGGCATCTTCCTCAGTCATATGAATATGCGCCTGTGCAATGATGACTCCCTGCTGGATCTCTATTTCTTTGTCTTGAGAAAGTATTTTAATGCCCGCAGAATTATCAATATCACCTGATTGACGTAAAGGTGGTGTCACTCCTAGCTTCATGGCATCAGTGCGGCTTACCTCTACTTGGGTTGCTGGTCTTACAGGTCCAAGGACACGGACATTATGAATAACACCTTTGGGTCCCTCAATAGAGACGCGCTCTTTTGCAGCAAATTGCCCTGGCTGTGATAAGTCGAAATCTTTCGTTAGGGTTGCATTTGGACCAAAAAGTGCTTGTAAATCCGCTTCACTTAGATGGATATGACGCGCCGAAATGGCCACTGGAAAAGTTTTTGTTGCTGTTGTCATGTTAGCCACCTCTTTATTTTGTTGATGATTTTATCTGAACAAGGTGAGAGCTGTTCTAAAGATAGATCCAGCTCTCCTCTATAAATGGTAGTTATTTTTCCATCTATAGCGTTTAAACGAAACTGAAATTATGCTTCTGCTTTTGGTAAAATCATTTCTAATTCGTGGTGTGGACGTGGAATTACATGGACAGATAATAGCTCTCCTACACGTTGTGCTGCTGCTGCCCCTGCATCTGTTGCTGCTTTTACTGCACCTACATCACCACGTACAAGAACTGTTACGATCCCGCCACCTACATGTACTTTGCCTACTAAATTAACGCTTGCTGCCTTTACCATTGCATCTGCTGCTTCAATTGCTCCTACTAAACCTTTTGTTTCTACCATTCCTAATGCTGTACTCATTTGTCATTCCTCCAAATAATTTATTTTTTTTGTAATGTGATTTGTTTTAATACTTGATCGACAATTTGTTGAACCATCGTTGTATCAAGAGTAGGTTCTTGTGAAACTACCGACTCAACAACGGACTGTACTTCGAATTCTGGTTTTGGCACTTCGACATCTTTAATGCCATACGCCATACGTTTGATATTTAATAAATGTCTTGCTGTAATGTTGTCTGACGTAATATTGCCGCCAAATGTCCCACAGCCTAATGTAAAGGATGGCGCCAAGCCTGTTGTGCCACCTACTGCACCAATTGAGGATAATGTATTAACCACAATTCGTGATACTGGTAATTCGACAGAAAATTGCTCTGCTAATGCTGCATTTTCAGTGTGAATAGAGCATGTATGTCCGCGTCCTCCAATATTTAGCAGGTCAATCATCACCTGCTTGGCTTCTGTACTGTTTTCAACAACATAAAGCGCAAAGATTGGTGATAGTTTTTCAAGAGAAAACGGAATATTTTTACCAATCATTGTTTCGAAGCCCACAAGAACTTTTGTATCGTCTGGTACCGTGATACCAACAGAATCAGCTAGGCAAGTAGCTGATTTACCAACAATCTGAGGATTTACTTTCCCAGGAACGGGCGAGATCAATTTTTCCATTTTAGCTTTTTCTTCGGCATTTAATAGATAGGCACCATTTTTCTTTAATTCTGTTTGCACTTGCTCGGCAATCACCTTATCCACAATAATAGCTTGCTCTGTTGCACAGATTGTGCCATTATCGAACGATTTACTTTGCACCAATTGGCGTACAGACTTTTGAATATTAGCCGATTTTTCGATGTAAGCTGGTACATTTCCTGGCCCAACCCCATAGGCAGGTTTGCCAGAGCTATAGGCTGCCTTGACCAATGCACCACCACCCGTAGCTAAAATTAAATGGATGTTTGGATGCTTCATTAGCTGCTGTGTTGCTTCCATGGAGGACATTGTTAAACATTGTAGTAATCCTTCTGGCGCACCTGCTTTTTCAGCAGCTACTCGACAAATATCTAAAGCCTCTTTTGTACATTTCACTGCATATGGGTGTGGACTAAGCACTAAACCATTTCTCGTTTTTAAAGAAATAAGTGTCTTAAAGATTGCTGTAGAGGTTGGATTTGTTGTTGGTACGATACCAGCAATGACACCGAAAGGACTTGCAATTTCGGCTACTTTTTTCATCCGATCATAGCCCACAATACCAACTGTTTTTAATTCTTTAATATCTTCATAGACATCTCGTGAAGCTACTTCATTTTTCATCTTTTTATGGTTAGGAATACCCATTCCTGTTTCTTGCACAGCCATTTTTCCTAAACGCTCTGCTTCCTTAAAGGCAGCATCCGCGACAGCCTTTACAATGTTGTCTACTTGTTGCTGAGAAAATTGCATATAGGCAGCCTGTGCTGTATTAGCATGTTTAACGGCATCTCTCATTTCCTGAATCGCTAATAAGTCTTTGTCTAATGTGGCCATAAAGCCGCCTCCCTTCTAGATCACTGGGTTTCTAGCTATATTTTCAATAGCTTCTCTGAATGCATGTGCCGCAGCCTCGCAAGAAGATTGACTGCCAGTTAATAAGCCGCCCCCAAAATTGGTTTCAGATGGAGGACCAAAGAAAACCTTTAGCTCAACATCTGCAGCCTTTAATGCTGCATCTAATCCTACAACTGCTTCAAGCGGCGGTGCGATTAAATAAGCAAGTGGGGTGCCAACCTTTACATCTGCAAGCTCAGCAAGATACGTCCCACAGCTTGCCACAGTATGGGCAAACAAGGCATGATTGTCATTATTATTAATGGCTTCAAAATACGTATCAAATTCAATTTTTTGTTGAATGGCATCAAGACCACTACGAATTTCATCAGGTGAGCTTCCAGCAATAATGCCAATCACTTCACCTGACAATGGACCAGACGAATGTGCCGCTCCCGCATAAAAGCTTTTTGCATAGACAACATCGACATCTGCCTTTTTCGTCGCCTCATCGAAGGCTACATAGCCCACATCGTCGATTGTCAGTGTGACAAGTCCAATGCTATGATGATGTGGCTTTAAATCTAACTGCTCTGCTAGTTCACTATTGACTCTTGGAATGGTTTGCATCGCCAAGATTTGAGCCATAATTTTTTGAGGATACATATTTCAGCCTCCTAACCTTCTTTTGCGACAAGCTCTACGCCACTTGCCTGATAATGCAGGATTTTTTCTACGACTGTGCCAAGATAAGCTCCCGCTTCTAATGGTGGGATACCACCCTTATGGATATTTGAAATTACCATGCGTTCAGCTTCCACTGTCCCAATTCTTGGCTTGTAGCATAAATATGCACTCATCGATTCTGCCGATACGAGCCCTGGACGCTCACCAATTAGATAAACAATTACCTCTGCCTGTAGCAGCTCACCAATCTCATCCATTAAGGCAACACGCCCTTTATCGATATAGAACGTAGTACCGATGTCAATTTTTAAATTGCTAAGACTTTGCTGAAGGGCTAAGTAAACATCTTGAACATTCTCCTCAATCGCACTTGCACTCAAGCCATTCGAGATAATAATCTGTACCTTTGGCTGTGGTTTACATTTTTGCTGAATCAATGCCTTTGATTCTTCTGATAAACGACGCCCTAAGTCAGGTCTTGTAATGTATTCCTCTTTATCTGTGACTTTCGTTGTGACCTGAAAGACATCAAGCTTTTGTAAAAGTTCTTCTGTCACTTCGCCATATACAGCATCTACTGCAGCAGCATGATCGAGTCGGAATTTTAACCAGGTTTTCGTTTTCGGTCTTGTTCCCGCTCTCCCTACACCAATACGAGCTGGTGTATGTTTCTTAGCAGCCTGCACACTTTCACTTAACGATCCTGCCTCAAACTGAAAGGGCTTGATCGGCACAGCGTCATTTACTGGTTGGTCGAAAGTAGCAGAAGCAACCGTTGTTACTTGCTGTGGAGCTCCATGCTGATACAGCTGAATTAATGGCTCCTGTGATGTTGCGATAGCTTCTGTTGTTTCTGAAGAACGATTTTCTACTGTATCATAAAATTTAATAAGTGGTTGCTCTGTTGGAGTAGCTGCTATTTCAGGTGTTTGGCTACCTGTACTTTTCTCCATCTTCTCCATGACAAGCTGTGTAATCATAGAAACTAATTGATCATTCACTTGACTCACCTACCTTTCAAAAATGGATAAATCGCCAGCTCTTGCTGACAGTCGACCATTTTCATAAATGCCCATTTTCTCTAACCAGGCTAAATACTCTGGTGCTGGTTTTTTACCAAATGTTTGGAGTAATGTAGCCACATCATGGAAGCTCATCGATTGATAGTTGAGCATCACATCATCGCCCATTGGCGCAGCAATAATAAAGTTAACGCCAGCAGCTGTTAGCAATACACTTAAATCTTCCACATCATTTTGGTCAGCTTTAATATGGTTGGTATAGCAAATATCTACCCCCATAGGAATACCATGCATCTTGCCCATGAAGTGATCCTCGAGACCTGCTCGAATGACTTGTTTATTGTTGTATAAATACTCTGGGCCAATAAAGCCAACTACGGTGTTCACAATATAAGGATTAAAATGTCTTGCAAATCCATAATTGCGCGATTCCAGAGTTACTTGGTCAATGCCCATATGTGCCTCTGCCGATAGCTCTGACCCTTGACCTGTTTCAAAGTAGAATAAATTTGGACCAGTACCTGTTCCTTGCTTTTTAATGAGCTCCTCTGCTTCTCTTATTAAATCAGCAGAAATACCGAACGAACGGTTAGCAATTTCTGTCCCTGCGATACTTTGGAAAATCATATCTGCTGGGGCGCCTTGTTTAATCGCCTTCATCTGTGTTGTAATATGAGCTAATACACAGTTTTGCGTAGGAATCGACCAATCATTGATGAATTCCTTTGTAGCCGTAAGTACTTTTTTGACACTTTCAACTGAATCATCTACAGGATTAATGCCGATAACAGCATCCCCAATACCATAGGACAGTCCTTCTTTTAGAGAAGCGATAATGCCATCAATATTATCTGTCGGATGATTTGGCTGTAGACGAGATGACAGCGTCCCTTTTTGGCCAATCGTAATATTACACGTTGAAAGTATTTCAACTTTATTGGCTGCATGTACAAGATCTAAATTGGACATTAGTTTTGTAACAGCGGCAATAATCTCGGAATTCATCCCTTTACTTAAACGCTTTAATTCACGATCACCCGTGTCATTTGATAGAATGTATTCACGCAGCTGCTCGATGCTCCAGTTTTTGATTTCTCCATATATTTGCTCATTAATATCGCCCTCAATAATGCGTGAAACCTCATCATTTTCTTGTGGCACTAATGGATTTTCGCGGATATCTTTAACTAAAAGCTCACTTAATACAGCCTTTGCTGCGATTCGTTGTTGAACCGTCTCAGCGGCAATACCTGCTAGCTGATCACCTGATTTTTCTTCATTGGCCTTAGCCATAACATCTTTTAATGATTTAAAATTATATTTTTCTCCACCAAATATCACCGATAAGTTCACATTCATCCTCCTTACTTTGAATGGAAGGCAAGGGTCTTCACCACAACAGGAACAACGCCAGATGGCAGAACCTCTCCAATGTCGATGTAATCGCCCGTTTCCACTTTAATTTGATCGATACAAATAATTGGTACTGTCGCATTTATGGCTTGTATGGTCTGTCCAATAATCTTTGCATAATCTGATTGAATGACTATGATAATTGGTATGTCCTTAGAGCATCTTGTTGCCAAATGTAGCAAAATGGCCTGACACAATGCATGTACATCCTGAAAGCTTAAATATGGCAATTCACTAAAATAGAGTGCAAATGGCGAACGATTGTCCTGTATAGAAAATAAATCATTTGCTCTCTCTACTGCTGTCCTTACCGTCGAGTTAAAGTCTGTTGAATGATCTAGATGACAATTGAAGACAGGTACATTTTTTAGTGGTAACACTTGTGCATCCACCTGAATGGTTGCCCCACTGATTTCAGTGGTTTGCGTACCAGCACCAGTCACTGTTGCACGTGCTGTTTCCTCTGGTCGTAACCATAAAAATGATTGTAGCTGTTCATGCTGTTGTAGCATTTTCGCTAATTTTTCACCAATATCATCATATTGACGCTGTGTACATTCATTTTCATAAATACAAGAGGCCACTCCACCCGTAAAAACAATAGCATCCACAGGTTTATGCCAGTTTGGTAAATGCCCTAGTAATAACGGATGCTTTTCATCTCTGCATTGTCCATAAAGAATCATGGCAAGTGTTTGCACCATTTCTTCAATACAATGTGTCACTCGAATATCTTCGGCCGCATCACCAACCGCTAACGGATTAGCCCATCGTTCCATCAATCGTATGAGTGGCGGAGAAATTGATTGAATCTTGCCATCCTTAAACTCAATCAATCTACCACCAACATGTAAGGTACATGTACCTATGACCTCTCCAAATTGCATAACAGCAATATTCGCTGTCCCTCCACCAATGTCGATATTGGCGATGACTTTGGATGAATTCTTTGATTGCTGTAAAGTACCTGCCCCTTTGGCAGCAATGATGCCCTCTAAATCAGGACCTGCGGTAGCAACTAAAAAATGACCTGCGCCATCTGCAATGGTATGGACAACCTCACTTGCATTTTCCTTCGTAGCTGATTCACCAGTAATAATGATGGCCCCTGTTGCAATATCAGATGGAGCAATTTGTGCCAATTGATACTGTTGAGAAATAAATTCCTCTATCTTTTTCATATCAATGATGTCTTTATTGATGAAAGGTGTTCTGATAATTGGACTTTGATGCAACACCGTTTTCTCAATAATTTCAATCCTTGGCACATGTGTTACGCCAGCCACATTCTTTAACAGAAAACTACTGACAACCATTTTTGTGGTACTTGTCCCAATATCAATGCCTGCACTAAATATTTTTTCAGTTTTCACCCTACACCTCCCTCTCGCTACTGTGAGCAATACATGAGATACGGACTATCGCTTTCCTTAACAAATTGTCGAATTTCTTCATTTGTCTTGAGTTGAATCAATGGTTCAATTAATTCAATGCCAAGTTTTTGCCATGAAGAGGTTTTCACGATAGGGCCCTGCGTCATAACATTTTTTAATAAGGCGGTAGCCCTTTCTACATCTGCATTAGGGGCATCGATCTTGGTAATAACACCTATTTGTATTTTGGGAATCCCTAAGCTAAATTGCGGAGGGAATACACTCCTTGCTGATGTGGCATCCTGCAAGTAAATTACATGGGTTACTTCCAAAGATGTTGCCATAATATTTCTGTAATACATTGGATTTTCTACATATTCACCTGGTGTATCAACAATCCAGTCATCATAAACGAGTGCTTGTGTTTTGTTGGCACTGCTTTCTTTGCCCAACAATGTATTCATCAATGTTGACTTTCCTGCTTGCACACCGCCTATTATCATTACTCGATTTTTCATATGACACATCCTATGATTTTGTTATTTTTGATGGTGTATAACCTAATACCTCGGATAAAAAACGATTAATTTCTAACATCGCCATTTCTACCTCTGACACACTACCAACAATAACGAGACTACCTGTAAAACGATCTAAAAATCCTAGTTTGACATTGGCAGCCTTGGTCGCTAAGTCTCCTGCAATAATTACCGTTTCACTTGGCGTACAAGTCATAATGCCAAGGGCACCTGCTTCTTGGATACCTAGCTTTTGAAACATTTCTGGATCAGGATTGGCAATAAGGTGACTCAATGTTAGCTGTTTACCCGGCACAAACTCCTGAATAAATCGTTTTTTCTCTTCACTCACACGTCATCACCTCACTTTTTCATTGATTATGATTTTGATCTGTTAAATACTCGCCTTCTTTAATAATGCCAGCCTTGCGATCCTCAATTTCTAGCCTTAATGCAGTTGGTACTGAAAGCTTATAGGCTAAAATAATCGCAATAACACCCGCTAAAAACTTTCCAGCGATAACAGGCAGGATAATCGTTGGCTGGAAGTTCGCCGTGAATGATAAGTGATCACCTAATAAGAAGGCCGAACATACACCAAACGCAATGTTAATTACTTTATCCTTTGGTGGCATATGGCGAACTAGTGTGAACATCGCCAAAATATTCGCAATCGTTGCTAATAACCCCGCACTTCCTACAGAGGATAAGCCTAATTTTTTACCACCTGCTTCAAGTGGCTTGGAAGCATATTTTCGAATTAGATACACCATTGGGAAGGCACCCGCTAGCATAATCCCGATATAACCGGCTGTTTCTAATGCTCGGAACTGATCGATTTCATCAGCCATGATTGGATCGAAGCCCCACGCGCCAAAAATCTTTGTAAAAATACCTGTAAAAATCTCAACAATAGAGAACACTAACACCAGTTTAATTCCGGCATCCATTACACGACCGAATACCATGAAGCCAGTAATCATGCCGTTTGGAATAAGCTTTAAGCCTAGTGCGATTAAGATAACGAAAATGAATAAAGGTAGTAAGTTAATTAATATTTGTAAAACAGAAATGGCAAATACATATGTAGGAGCCTCTGTTGTACTAATGACTTCACGTACTTCTGTGTTGAATAGCACAATCATGATAGAAGAAATAAATGCACCAATCGGAATTGTTAAAACGCCAGCCATAATTCCTAGCGCCATGTATTTATGATCACGTTTATCCAACATCGCAAGGCCCATTGGAATCGAGAATACGATAGTAGCACCTGACATAAAACCAACAACAAGAGCCATTACCCATCCCTCATAAGACTCCTTTAACGCATTGGCTAATTGGTAACCACCCATGTCCGATGCTAAAATCGTCGTCGCTGCAATTGCCGGATCTGCACCAATTAACTCAAAAATCGGACTAATAAAATGACTAATAAACCATGTTAAGTAAGGTATAGCTGCCATGATCCCTGCTGCTGGGACAAAAATATGACCAACTGTATGGATCCCATTCATAAATTCTTTCCCAATCCCATACTCAGCATCTCGGATAGCTCCGATTGCCCCTAAAACAGCACAAATCATAATAATATAAACGATAATCGTTCCTATCATTGCCATCTTACTCATCACCCCTTTTTTATTTATAAATTTATATAAAAAAAAGGCACTTTAAAGAAGAAATCTCTTTAAAGCGCCTTTGCTTCAACTATTGACTTGTAGGTTGTTAATAATTTGCTGTGCAATATGCACCATTTCCTGTTGTGTTTGCATGCTTTCATTACGAATCTTACGATAAGCCTCGTCCTCGCTTATATTTTCAGCCTGCATCAGCAAGCCCTTTGCTCGTTCAATGACTTTTCGCTTATCTAATTGTGTTTGCTTATGTAAGATCTCCCCATTGAGACGGTTGAATTTATCAATTTGATGAAAAGCAACCTCTAGCACAGGCAACACATTTTTTTCAGAAAACGGTTTCATTACATATCCTAATATATTATCCTGCTTCATGTATAGCAACAATTCTTTTTCACTATAGGCCGAGATGAAAAGAACGGGTATACCAAGCTGTTGTTCAATAATTTTACTTGCCTTTAAACCGTCAAGTTTAGGCATTTTAATGTCCATTAAGATTAACTGTGGTTTATGTAAAAAGGCTAATTCAATGGCTGTTTCCCCATTGTTCGCTTGAGCTACAACTTCGTAGCCGTTATCTTCTAACATAAACTTCAAATCAATCGCAATCAGTGATTCATCTTCGACAATCATAACTTTCCTAGTCATTTACGATAAATACCTCCTCACTTACAGGGAACTGAATTTGAGTATGTGTACCTTCATTACTAGGGATAATTGAAAATGAGCCAGCTAAATCATATTCTACAAGCCTTGTGATAATCTCCATACCAAAAGATGCCTTCACCTCTTGCATTCCAACGCCGTTGTCAGAAATATGAAGCGAAATTGTAGAATCTTCCTGAATGAATTGAATATCGATGACTCCTTCATCACGTCCGATAAACGCATACTTTAATGCATTTTGCAGTAGCTCACAAATAATGAGTGCTAAAGAGACTGCCTTTTTTGAATGGCAGAACAGCTGCAAATTTTCATGATGAAAGGCTAGTTGAATAGTTGCTGTATTAGACGTACCAATCATTTTATGACCAATTTTTTTAGCTAATGCGATAACATCCACTCTTTCTTCAGCGTTATCTTCATTTTCTAAAATCAGCTCATATACCGATGAAATACTATAGATTCGATTTAATGCCTCTTGAAACGCACTTGCATTTGAAGCAGACAGATCATTTCGCATTTGCAAACGTAATAGACTTGTCACTGTCTGAAGATTGTTTTTCACTCGGTGGTGAATTTCTCTTATCGCAAATGTTTTCATCATTAGCTCATTTTCTTTCAGCTTAAGCTCTGTTAGATCATGAATAATGAGTAGTGTGACTTTCTCGTTATGACTGCGAATAGGAATCTTCTTCACAATAAAGGATTTACGATCAATCGTAATTTCTAGGAAAAAGACATCGTCGCCTTTATCATAGACCTCCTGTAAAAAAGGTAAGATTTTATCCAACGCTATATTGTCAAAATTTTCTAATCCAGATAGCTCCGAAATAAAATGATAGCCTGCTGGATTACTATAAATCACTTTATTTTCGTGATTTGTGAGAATAATCGACTCTACGAGTAAATCAGAAACAACTGGAATTGGTTGAGAATTTGGTTCAACAATATGCTCAATTAATGCAAAGGGCATATTCTGAAAATCATCCTTCGGTGTCGTTTGCATCTTCACCATTTTTTCCTGAATCAACACAGCAATTACTTGCTGCTGCTCATTAAAAATTGGAATGACATTTTGCTCCACCGTTATGCCTTCCTGCGTAATTGCTCTGGAAATAGATGATTTTTCTTTATGTTTAAACGCAGCAAATACAGCTGGTTCAAAACTTTCAAATACGAATTTTCCGATAACTGATTTTTCGTATAAACCAATCTCTTTCTTCGGGAATGCCTCTGCCACAACAATTGCATGCGGTAAATTCTCCAACAGGCAATCTATGAACATGTAACAATCAGTCAACTCAGCATAATACGTTAGCGTAGCCTCTATTTCTATTAACTTGTCAATATCCGTTGCCGATAGATTTGTATATTTTCTACACAATGATTGAATGTTCGACAGGTTTAAGCCCCCTATCAATGAATAGTCAGCAAGCAATTTGACTATTCTTAAAAATCTTTGTCATTATTATAAACCTTTTGTGAAATTATTTTCAATATAAAAAATATATTCTTTCACAAGATTTCGTTGCATTACAAAGAACTATATAGCTTAAAAGAGAAATATTCAACAGTTTTTTAAAGATCCATAATTTAACTACACACATAATGTTATTTCAATATAATAAAAAAAGAGCTTACCTTTTGGGTAAACTCGCTTCTTTCTATTTTATTTCTGGTACAACTGCTAATATATTTTCAAAGGCTGCACGCTGTTTTTGTTCATCTTCATTTAATAAAATGTGAATATCACCATGGTCATTCGATGTACGAATTAAGCGCCCCATCCCTTGCTGCAAGCGTAATTGCATGAAAGGTAATTCCACTTCCTCAAATGGGTTTTCTGCAAATGTACGTTTCGCATCAAATAATGGGTCCTGTGGAGGAAACGGTAAATCATAAATAATCACACGCGTTAATGCTTCCTCAGGCAAATCTAACCCTTCCCATAAATGATATGAACATAATGTTTTAACTGTTCCTTGCTGGAAGTCTCGAACAATGGCTGATAGCTCTCGATCTCCCTCAAATGCTACATACATACGTTCCATTATTGGTAATTCTGCCTTGAAGTTTAGCATGGCTTGCTTCGATTTAAATAAAATCAACGTTTGCTCGCCATCACGCAACAACTGCTGAACACGTGCTGTTTTGTCTCGTTGCGTAAGCTCATGTAAATAGATTTTCATAACCTCTTCATAGTCGAATGGGGATGGCACAGAAAATGATTGGTAATCTCGAATTCCTAAACTATAGGCAATATAAGAAAAGTCTTTATTAACCGATAGCGTGGCAGAAGAAAAGACGATTGGAAGCTTTTTAGAGAATAATTTTTCTGCTAAAACTTCTGTGATTAAACGAGGCATAATGACGAGCGTTTCTTCACCATCTGTTTCCTCTAACCAATCTACTGCATCTCCCTGTGCGATGAAAATACGCAACGAAGCCTCATATTGTTCTAAATATTCTTCTGCCATATTTAGCTCATATTCAGGAATCATGTACATTTCTGATTCAAAAACGAATTCTTCCATCAATGTTTCTACATCATCAATTAACTGCTTCCCGTAAGTAAGCAATGTTTTTGATTTGTTTATGCGTTTGCGATCTTCATTAGAAGCGACGATATCATCGCGAAGTTGATCAAAAAATAGTTCATGATCATCCTGTAATTTCTCCATTGCATACAGTGTGCGCTCGCGTACACCATCTACCATCAAGCGCTCCAGTAATTGCACAATAGTCGTCGCCTGTACTTTATAGGTCATCGCTTTTTGCGCAGCATACTCCAATAAATGTCCTTCATCCAGCACCATCATTGATACCTCAGGCAGTAATGCTAGCTGACCTTCACGTTCACGAGATTCCTTTGTAGCCAAATGCTCCATTAGAAAATCTTGTGAACAAATAACAAGATCGGTTGATTTTCGATAATGAGAGCGATGCAATGTTTGCCCACAGCGATTACGAAGATCACAAACCGAACATTGCATAATCGAATTGTAATTAACCTTTTGCCAATCCTCATCACTGACTGTTGGATAATCACTGCGTTCCCCATATGGATGAACCGCAATCATCGAACCTTGTGCATAAACACCATCAGGGATAGAAAAGGAAATATCGTCAATCCATTCATCCGACTCCACTTTCTCTGCTTCCTCAAAGCGTTTTAAGCATAAATACTGATCTCTCGATTTTGCTAGACGAACATCAATATCAAGTCCCAACGTTTTTTGGAGTTTATAAATATCGCCCCCCTCTTTTACAAGTTGGTCGATTAATGTTTCATCTGCACAAGCAATCAACGCAGGTTTCCCTGTGTAACGTGCATAGGAAATAGCTGGAAGCAAATAAGCGATCGTTTTGCCAGTTCCCACTCCTGCCTCTGCAAAGAGAACATTTTTTTCTTTTAGTGCTTGTTCTATTTGATAAGCCATAAAGATTTGCTCATCACGGCATTCAAAGCCCTTTTCTGGTAATTCATCATAAAGAACATCGCCCATCCAGTCACCTAATGAATCGAAAAATGAACGGTCCTTTGATAATGCAAATGGTAAAGATTTACGCAATTAATGTTCCCCCTCTTACTATCTGTTGCTATTATACGCGACGAAACGGAAGATAAGAAAAAATCTTATCTTCCGTTACTATTCGTTAATCTCTTTTAGACTTTTGACCCCAGAACTGATAATAATTTGTTTCAATAAAACCATTAAATAATTTACGTTTTTTCGTCGCTTGGCGTCCATATAATTCTTCAAAATTCTTCATGGAGGATAGCATATAAACAGACCAAGTTGGATAGTTTTTCATGACCTTCCCAACATCACGGATCACCTGTTCCACGACTTCCACATCACCAATACGCTCTCCGTACGGCGGGTTCCCAATCATGACACCATCCGTTAACTGTGTTGTAAAATCACGTGCTTGCATTTGCTTAAACGTGATTAACTCTCCAAAGCCTGCTTCTATTGCGTTTTCTTGCGCAATGCTGACCATGCGGTGATCAATATCGGAACCAATAATTTCTAACGGCTGATCATAGTTCGCTAAACTATCTGCTTCATCACGAACCGTATCCCAGATTGCCGCTTTCATCCATGGCCATTCCTCAGAAATGAATTCACGGTTATAGCCTGGAGCTATATTTTGTCCAAACATCGCCGCTTCCAATGTAATAGTACCAGAGCCACAGAATGGGTCAACAAACGGACGATTTGGATTCCATTTTGAAATTTGTACAAGTGCAGCAGCTAATGTTTCTTTTAATGGTGCCTCACCTTGTGCCTGACGATAGCCACGCTTATGTAGGCCAGCACCAGATGTATCAATTGTTAGTGTCGCCACATCTTTTAAAATCGAAACCTCAACTTTGTAAGTCGCTCCAGATTCATCCAAAAAGCCAAGTCGCTTATAATGCTGTTTCATTCGCTCAACGATTGCCTTTTTGGTAATGGCTTGACAATCAGGTACACTAAACAATTTCGATTTTACGGACTTTCCTGAAACAGGAAAAGCAGCGTCCACTGGTAAATACTTCTCCCAAGGGAGTGCCTTCACACTTTCAAATAATTGTTCAAACGATTTTGCTGGGAATTGCCCAACGACAATCTTTACACGATCCGCTACACGTAGCCATAAATTGGTACGCGCAATCGCCGTTTCATCGCCTTCAAAATATACTTTGCCATTGTCAACGGTTGTTTCATAGCCAAGTGCTTTTACTTCTTGTGCCACAATAGCTTCTAAGCCCATTGCTGACGTAGCTACTAATTGATAGTTTGCCATAGATTATTTCCTTCCTTGATGCTCAATTTCCCAATACTCCATAAACTCCATCAATTCGTTTAATGGGAGTGGTTTGCTGTAATAATAGCCTTGGATTATATCACAGTTCATTTTACGTAGTATATCCACTTGTTGTGCTTGTTCTACACCTTCAGCAACAACTTTCATTTTTAAGCGATGGGACATTTGAATAATCGCATCTACAACTGCCTGTTTTTCATCGAGTGATCCAATATGCTGGATAAAGCTACGATCAATTTTTAAACAATCTAATGGGAAGCGAACTAAATAACTTAAGGATGAATAGCCAGTCCCAAAGTCATCGATTGAGATTTTAAAGCCTAATTGTTTTAAACGAACCAATTTACTAACTGTCTCATTGGCACTGTTCATCACCGTTCGCTCTGTCACTTCTATTTCAAAATTGTTAGCTGGCATATTATAGCGCTCTAATATTGTTTGGATCGACTCCAAAAAATTCTGCTGTTTAAAGTGAATGCTCGAGATATTAATGGCGACAGGTGTTTTCCAACCATATTGTCGCATTTGAATGACTGCCTCACATGCTTTTTCGATAATGAGCTCACTTAATGGAATGATTAGACCTGTATCCTCCGCATAAGTGATAAACTCAGCAGGTGAAACAAAGCCTAGCCTCTCGCTATTCCAGCGGACTAGTGCTTCTAAACCTTGAATTTGCTCATTTTCCATAGAAATCTTTGGCTGAAAATGTAGCTCAAATTCACGATTTTCTATTGCTCTTCTTAACTCAGAATCTAGCAATAGCACTCGTTGTGCGTCTGTTTGCAGCTCATCAAAATAGAAGGAATAGCCGTTTAATTCATTCTTTTTTGAATAAGTCATCGCTCTATCTGCACAATTGATCAGTTCTTCTGTGTTTTTACTATCAACTGGATAAACGCTAATACCAATACTCGTTGAAATAAAAACTTCCTGATCATTTATCATCATTGGCTGTTCAATACTACTAATAATTTGTTCAGCGAATTTTGCAGCCTCTTTAACATTTTTCACATTCGTTAATGTAATGACGAATTCATCTCCGCCATATCTTGCAATAATATCTTTATTTTTCAGTAATTTTTTTAGTCGATTTGCTACTTCTATTAAAATTGAATCTCCAACAGCATGGCCTAATGTATCATTAATTTGCTTAAATCGATCCAAATCTAAGAAATAGATCGCATGCTGCACTGAATGAGAAATAGCAGAAGTCGATTCCAAGAGATTATCCATTCTTTCGATATAGGCAAAACGATTGGATACATCTGTTAATGAATCCGTGAGCAAACGCTTTTCTAATTCATTTTCTACTATTTTTCTTTCAGACAAATCTGTGAAAATACCACAGTAATTTGTAACCTCACCCTCATCGTTGGTTACACAAACAATTGTTAACCATTCAGGATATACGTCTCCAGTTTTACGACGATTCCATATCTCACCTTGCCAAATGCCTTCTTGTCGTATCTGCTCCCACATCTCTAAATAGAACGGCAATTCATGTACACCAGATTGTAAAACGGCTGGCGTTTTTCCAACCACATCGTCACATGTATAGCCTGTCACAAATTCAAAGGCAGGATTAACCATTACTATTTTTTTGTATTCATCAGTAATCATGATACCTTCAGATACATTTTCGAAGATTTTAAGTATTAAGGTAGTCGGATATTTAGATATCAGTTTCAGTTTATCCGTACTTTCCCAATTGTTTACTCCGTTCATGTTTCCGCTCCATCCTATCTCTCTATACTCCCTCTCAGAAGGGCATTTACGTCAGGCCAACCACTATGTAATCTATTACGCTCGGTGTAATTGTCACTGACGCTTCTCTTTCGTGCAATGAATGCGTCCAGATTTTTCGAACTTGCTCGAAAAGCGCCTCAAGTAAATCTATGACAATCGCCAAGGCATTCTCTTGATAAACAGGTAACCATACACCTTCAACTGATAAACCATTTAAAGAGGTGGTTGTTATTCCTGGCGTTTGCTTACATTACAAAATATGTGAGCAGTCAAGATCAATACATCACATTGATGCGATAACCGTTTTCAGATGTTGTGACTTAGAAGCGGTAGCGATACTTCTCAAACGTATAGCGCATACCAAGACTTGATTAACAAGGTTACTTTTTCCTCATGAATTCAAAATAAAAGCTCTCCACCGAATTGGAGAGCGCTTGTTATTTCGTAGATAAGCATCAAAAAATTCCATAAGCCATGTTTTGTTCCTGAGTACTCAAACAGCTTGCGCCTCGTACGATCAGGTGGTAATCATCTATCTACAGAGCAAACTCTGTCCCTCTATCCGTTCAATTCCTTCTAGAGAGTGCCCCTACCATAATTTGGGTTTCTCACTCGTGGGGTTTACCTCGTTCCACCTTGCAAGTTTCCAAGCAAGCTTCGTCACTGTGGCACTTTCAGGAAGTGTCAACCATATCCAGAGGACTTAGGTCTTCCTTCCGCCGTCAGCCTTAATAGCTGCCTTACCTTATTTTTTCAGTAAGCACGAACACTACGGTCATCTCAGAACCGTGCGAGCATGGACTTTCCTCTACGACGTCTAGCGCCGCAGCGATTACCAGAATTTCGTGATGATACGAAAGATTATACTAGAGTTTTATGTTAAATACAATATAATTAACTAAATTTATTCGTACAGCTTGCTACCAAATACATGTTTTTCTAAATTAGAAAGACGTTTTAAAATATCAAAATTCGTTGTACCAGCTGCCGCTGAAGCAACCGGTTGTCTCTTAGGTGTGCTTTCAATTTCTTCTTTTAACTGTCTATTTTCTTCACGTAGTTGGGCCACCACTTTTTCAAACGTTTCATAGTCTTGAATAATTTCATCAAGAAAAGAATCTACTTCTTCTACATTGTAGCCTTTAAAGTTCTTTTTAAATTCCTTTTCAAGGATCATTTTTGACGTTAATTTAATGTCCATTCACATCGCCCTTCCTCACACTACATACACGAATACATTATAGCATACTTCATCACATTATATCGTCTGAAAATACTAATTGTAAGGCTAAACTTGTCGTTTCACGCGCTTACCCAAGAATTTATTTCTTATTTCCTAATCTGTGTAGTCTCTTTTCCCAAGAAATTTCCCATTTTTGTTTTTGTTCTACTCTCCATTGCCCATTATTTTGAATGAGACGTATGCCTTCTTGCGTATAATAAAGGGCCTGCTCATAATCCTTCATTTGGTGCTCATAAAGTATGGCTAGCTGCTCAAGGGCATGTAACTTTGTTCTTGCTTCAACAAAATGAAGGGAGGCCACGAATGAGTCAATAGCTTCACTATAGCGTTTATTTTTCTTGTGCTGCAAAGCTAAATAATATTGAGCATGACCCGCTTCTAGTGCATCAAATTTCGATGTCACCTTTTCTAAAATCCTCACACTTTGTGTGCTTTCTCTTAAATCACCATACCATTTCCCAATGTTGGTGAAAGTTTTTGCCGATTCTTCATGGTCCTGCTCGAACAATAAATACGTAGAATGACTATACAGTGTGATAAGTGATAGTAAATCCCACTCATTATGGTGCAAAACCTTTATAAGAGCATCTGGAATGCCACTTTTCACTGCATCCAAATAAATAATAGGTGCGAGATGGCCTGGAATATCCCCTTTACGCGAAAAACCAAGCTTTTCTTCCTCAACAGATTTTAATTTTAAGCGCTCCATATCATTTTTCCATAAACGCTTCGAACTATGCAACAAATCGATCTGTCGCTGAGAGCGTAATTTTGGTAAGGTTTTTTGATGCAATGTCCATCGTGTTTCAAGCTGTGGCCAATCAAAGCTTTTCCCATTATAGGTAATCACAGTAGCTGACTTTTGCCAAAGCTTGGATTCAAATAAGAAGGCTGCTTCATGTGCAGGATCTGCCATAATATATTGTGTGAGGATAAAGGATTCTTCAGCTACCTCTAAAAATCCAAGCAAAAAAATATGGGTCCCAACACCCTTTAAACCTGTTGTTTCCGTGTCAAAAAATAAGACGGACTCTTCCATATCGAGCGCATACGGATGCTCAAACTCAGCATCTTGCCATTTTTTCAGGGCTTCAAAGAATGATTGCAGTTGATAATGTCCATGCTGATAGCTAAACGGATAGCTTACCTGACGCTTAAATACGATGCCGAAATCATTTTCAACAACCGTTAATCCCGCCTGTTTCCATTGCTCTGTATAGCTTGGCCTAGCAGGTTTTTGGAACGCTGGTTCTTCAACTTTTTGTTTAGCGGACATCGTTTTTTTTCCCAGCATTTTTTTCATTTGTAATATTTTATTTTCGTAAGACATGAATTTCACTCATTTTCTGCTTATTGTATAAGACATCTCTCTTGCAAGAGTATCATGATTGTTAACCTCATTCAAAATATTCTTCATTGAAAATCGATTTACCATGAATACAAACAAGAGGGTGAAAGAACATATTGGTGTTCCTCACCCTCAGTTTACTATGCCATTAATTGTTGCAGTAATTTAGCTACCTTTCCTTTTGTTTGAAGCAATGATTCTTGTGCCCCAATACAGGAAGGACAGCCCGATTCACATGCACAATTTGTAACATGCTCATATGTTTTCATGATTAGCTCTTCCCATAGTTCATATACTTTTTCACTTAAGCCGATGCCACCAGGGTACTTATCATAGACAAAAAACGTTGGCCGCTCATTATGTGTGGCCTTCACCTGCGGTACAACGGCTACATCACTACTATCACACTGAATAAACAAAGGAATGAAGGCATTCATCGCGTAGGCTACCCCAGTCATAGCATCTGTTAGCTCTTCCTCTGTCCATTTATCTGGTGCAGTAAACGATAGCCACGAAGCACTTGTATGCATTTCATCTGGTGGCAAATGTATAGGTCCTGAGCCAATATTGTCATGTGTGCCGAAGCGTATTTTCTTGAAAATCGTTGCTTGTGCAACTAAGCCAACATCGCCAAAGCAAATTGTACCACCTGCATATGAACGGCTACGATCTTCCTCTAAAACTTTCATTTCAACTGCTAGATTGGCATCTGTATAGTAATCAACATCTACTTCACGTACATAGGCTTTCTTTTCTTCCCAGTCAAGCTTCTCTACTTGGAACTGAATACCTTGGTGCAAGTAAATGGCTTCTTCATGCAAGAGTGTCATGGCACTATGTCGATCCATTTCACCAATAACCTTTGTCTGTGCAGGAATAGTAAGATCAATAATGACTACATTTTCTTGTGACGCTGAACGTAGGCTAATATCATGCGCCGGGAAACGATCACTCATCCAATGCCATTTATCACTCGTCTTAAAAACTACCCCTTCCTCTGCTAAATATTCCAACAATTCCTGTATGTCATATTCTCCATACATATCGCCTGTTGAAAAAGGTAGCTCGAAGGCAGCACATTTCAAATGATCCATTAAAATCAGCATATTTTCTGGATAAATACGTGCTTCCTCTGGTGTACTGCCTAGTAAAAATAGTGGATGATTGACCACATACTGGTCCAACGCGGAAGATTGCGCAACATAAATAATCAATGCTTCATCCTGACGTCTCCCTGCACGTCCTGCTTGCTGCCAAGCACTCGCAATATTTCCTGGGTAACCTGTCATAATACATGCTTGTAATTGACCGATATCGACACCTAATTCTAATGCATTGGTGCTAACTACTGTTTGGATTGTCCCATCACGCAAGCCTTTTTCGATGACACGTCGCTCAGATGGCAGATACCCACCTCGATAGCCACGTACAGATTCATCGAGCAGCTTATTACGTGTAAGTTCCTTTAAATAGGTTACAATCATTTCTACGCGTACCCGGCTTTTGGCAAAAATAATGGATTGAATGCCAGCCGTGTACAACCTCTTAGCTAAATCACTTACCTCTAATACAGCACTTCTACGCACGCCAAATGTTTTATGAATAATCGGCGGATTGTAAAAAAGAAAGGTTTTCTTACCAACTGGAGCACCCGAATCAGCAATGAGCATGTGTGATTCATTCGTTAGCAACTCAGCAAGCTCTTTAGGATTTTTTATGGTAGCGGATGTACAAATAAACACAGGTTTACTCCCATAAAACTCACAAATTCTTTTTAATCTCCGAATAACATGCGCCACATGGGAACCAAACACACCTTTGTATGTATGCAATTCATCAATCACAATATATTGTAGATTTTCAAAAAGTGAAACCCATTTTGTATGATGCGGCAAAATCCCTGAATGAAGCATATCAGGATTCGTCATCACGATATGCCCTGCCTTACGAACCTTTTGGCGAATGCCTGGAGCCGTATCTCCATCATAGGTATAGCTTAAAATCTCCTCACCGCTTTGCTCAATAAGTTCATTCAAATCATTTTTCTGGTCCTGTGCCAGTGCCTTTGTTGGAAATAAATAAATGGCACGTGCATTTTTATCCTCCATTATTTTTTGTAGCACTGGCAGATGATAGCAATAGGATTTACCTGAAGCAGTTGGTGTAACCGCAGTAAAAGACGTACCACTCTGTGCCAAATCAAATGCCTCTCGCTGATGGGTATAAAGCTGCTCAATACCCCTTGTCTGTAGAGCTTTCACTAAAGAGGGGTGTAAATTCCTAGGAAATGGTGCATAGTTAGCTGGACGCCCTTCTAATGTTTGCCAATGCAGGATACGCTCTTTAAGTTCTTCATCATATCTCCACTCATGTAAAAGCTCACTAATCGTTCGTTTCTTCGATAGCATCCTTCTCTCCCTCCTTAACTAATCGTTCAAATATTTTCAAAGTATAGGAAGTAGAATGAATGGCATCTAAAAAACGTTTTTTACTTGTTTCTTTATAAAAAGATTGCACAACAAATTGCTCCATCGATTCAACGACTGAAGCAATTTGTTGCGTATGCATGTATTTTGGTCGATTTTTTTGAATCCATTTATTGGCTTCTTGCTGCCATTCCTTCAAAAATTGATGGATTTCATCTGCATGTGGCTTTACCTCTTGAAAAAAATCAGGTGTCCGATCTTCCTCACGCATTTGCCAAAAACGTGAAACACACTGATCACATTCATCTATTAATTTGGATGTTTGCTGGATAACTAACAATTTTGCACCTCATCTCTCAACAATTACACATAGCAAATATATTTCATAGTGACGGCATATACATGGTGAGTATGTTTTGTTTTGCACGTCAGCAATGGAAATATCACTGTTTATGACACCTATTTACCACACCTTTGTGGAAAATAATGTCTCAATCTTCATGCTATTGCGTTAGTTCAATTGCTTATGAGATAAGTGTACCAAAGTCTATGATTTTTCACTACTAATAGGCGAACAAGCATTCTTTACTTGCCAGTTCTTTTCTGCTAAGCTTACTTTCTGGCTAACCGCTTTAAGTTGCATAAAAAAATGCAAACTATGAGCATTGTTTTCCAGCGACACTCTCGTGAAAAGTAATTGATTGACCAGATCTAACTGCGCAACTAATTGTTCTAACTTGTTCAAAATAACGCCTCCTTTGCTTTAACTTTAGTATTCCTCGTATGTATAGAATTACCTTCATGCGTGACAAAATAAGCGTAAGTTAGCTGAAAGAAGAAGATTTTCGATAAAATTTTAATAGTGAACCTCTGACAAAAAAAATCGTCATGAATGAAAGGTCACTGTGTGAGTATATTTTCATCCCAATGACCTACTTAAATTTATCAGTTATTTTGGCGATTCTAGTAAGAATAAAGCTGGCGATTTTTCGACGCAAATTATTCCTACTTACCATTTGTTTTCTACTATTCTAGTAACAATTTCATGAATGATTGAGGTAGAGAACAGCTATTAAAACATGGTAAACTAGTGGATAGAAAAGCAGTAAGGTAAAGGGTGAGCTTAATGACAATTCGTTATCCAAACGGGAAATTGTATACCCCAAATGCTTCTGTACAGAAAACAGAAAAAAAGAGCAAAAACAAAGATTTATCTTTTAGTAATCGTGGGAAGACGCTAGAAGATGAAATTAATGAAGCAAACGACTATTATATAAAAAGACGACTTGCTATCATTCATAAGAAACCTGTTCCTGTGCAAATCGTCAAAGTAGAGTACCCTTCACGAAGTGCTGCTGTCATTCGTGAAGCTTATTTTCGAACACCCTCTACAACCGACTACAATGGTGTTTGGGAAGGGCATTATATAGATTTTGATGCAAAGGAAACTGCTTCCAAAACAAGTTTCCCCTTAAAAAATATTCATGAGCATCAAATGACACATATGCAGCAAGTGACGGAACAAAATGGTGTGGCTTTTATTATCGTTCGTTTTTCTGCTTTTGAACGATATTTTATTGTGCCATACAAAGTTTTACAAAAGGCCTGGCAAGCAATGGAAAATGGCAATCGTAAATCGATACCCTTTTCGATTATCGAAGAAGAGGCATATGAAATTCCCACGAGCTATTATCCGCGTATCGATTATTTACCCATTATCCAACAATTGATTGATGCAAAATGCTACGGGTCTGAAAGTGAGGAGAAATAAGAATGACTGAACGTCGTCGAACACGTGGAGAGCATCAAAAAGCTCTCGCTGAAAAAAATAAAAATAAAAAAACGAAACCAGCCTCATCCGCTAAGTCATGGTTTAAACGCATTTTTTTAACAGTCTTAGCAATCGGTGTAGCAGGCTTAATTGGAGGAGCTGCATTATTTGCCTTCTATGCAAGCACGGCTCCAGAGCTCGATGAAGAATTACTGAAAGATCCTGTTTCTTCAGAGTTCTACGATAAAAACGGTGAATTATTTGCAACAATCGGTGCTGAAAACCGTAAATATATAAAATATGAAGATATACCTGAAGATATGATCAATGCGATTCTGGCTACAGAAGATGTACGCTTTTTTGAGCATCATGGGATGGATTTTTATCGTCTAGGCGGTGCAATCCTTGCAAACTTCCGTGATGGCTTTGGTGCGCAAGGTGCATCGACTTTAACACAGCAAGTAGTTAAAAACTCATTTTTACAAAACGAGAAGAAATTAAAGCGTAAAGCACAGGAAGCATGGCTTGCCTTCCAATTAGAGCGTAAGTATACAAAAGAAGAAATTTTTGAAATGTACTTCAACAAAATGCTTATGTCAGGTCGTATCTATGGCTTCGGCACAGCCGCACAATACTTCTATGGTAAAGAATTAAAAGATTTAACATTAGATGAAGAAGCATTATTAGCAGGGTTAGTGCAACGACCAAATGCGTATAATCCATTAAAAAACCCTGAGCTTGCAAAAAAACGACGTAATACCGTTTTAGGATTAATGTATCAACACGGAAAAATTTCTAAAGCCGAAATGGAAGAAGCAAAAAAAGCAGAAGTTCAATCAGGTTTAGCGGATGATGCAACACGTCAATCATTTGCAGGTTCCAAATATGATGCCTTCCTGGATATTGTTATTAATGAATTAGAAAATAATGGTGATGGTTCGGCAATGGCAGAAGGAATCAAAGTCTATACGACACTTGATCCAAATGCTCAACAAGTTGTAGAGAATGTCATGAATGATGATAGTAATTTCCCAACTGAAGAAATTCAGTCAGGTGTGGCGGTCGTTGATACAAAAACTGGTGCCATTCAAGCCGTTGGTGGCGGTCGTAAATATGGTGCAGAACGTGGCTGGAATTATGCCGAGGACTTAACAAATAATCAACCAGGTTCCACAATGAAACCGTTAGTCGACTATGGGCCAGCAATTGAATATTTAAAATGGTCTACAGGTCAAACACTTGTCGACGAACCAATGAACTATACAGGCACAAAGCAAACAATCACAAACTGGGATGGCAGATATATGGGTGCCATGACTGCACGTAAAGCATTATATGCTTCAAGAAACGTTCCAGCTGTTAAAGCATTACAGGAGGTTGGCACTGAAAAAGCCAAGGAATTTGTTGGACGTTTAGGGATAGAAACAGAAAACCTCTATGAGTCCGATGCAATTGGTGGTGGTGCTATTACTATCTCCCCTATTCAAATGGCAGCTTCCTATGCTGCTTTCGGTAATAACGGGGTCTATACAGATCCGCATTCGATTACAAAAATTGTTTATCGTGATGGTAAAACGTCTAAAAACTATACACCTGAGTCTAAAGTGGCTATGAATGATTATACGGCTTACATGGTAACAGACATGCTACGTGATGTAGTCGGCAATAAGCCTGATGCCTCAGGAACTGCAGCCAATGTGCCTGGCTTAGATATCGCAGGTAAAACAGGTACAACTAACTATTCAGCAGAAGACTTTAACAAATATAATTTACCGAATACAAGTGTGCCAGATTCATGGTTTGCTGGTTACACAACTAACTATTCCATCGCTATATGGAGTGGCTATGAAAAACACTTTGATCCAATTACAACGTGGGAAGAACGTCGATTACCACAAAACCTATTTAAGACAATTATGCAAGAGATTTCAGCAAATGTTGAGACAGCTAGCTTCAAAAAGCCAAGTACAGTTGTAGAAGCAACGGTGGAAGTAGGCTCTAATCCTTTAAGATTGGCAAGTGACTATACACCTAGCGAACTACGTCAAACAGAGTTATTCGTTCGCGGAACTGAACCAACAGAGGTTTCTGAGGTCTATGAGGCGCCAGAGCTATCTACACCTTATAATGTTTCAGCAAGCTTAGATTTAGGAGCACAGTCGATCAATATTTCTTGGGAACATGATGCCATCCTAAATCCAGAAACCGATGAACCATTACCAACTTCATTTGAAGTTTCTGCCACACGTGAAGGTGGAGAAACGGTTATCCTTGGCACAGCAGACACGAAAGGCTTAACTGTTGCTAACACGCTTGAAGATGGTAACTATACAATCTCTGTCGTAGCCATTGTAGACGGCACACGCAGTGAGCCTGGGACAACTACCTTCCAGATCACAAGTACCCCTGAGGAAGATTTGGAAACGGAAGATCCAGATGAACCAGATATTGATTTACCGATTGATCCTGATCAAGAGGACAATGATCAAGGTAATAACAATAATGGCAATGGCGACAACGGCAATAACAACAATAATAACGGGAATGGCAATGGGCATGGAAATAACGGCAACGGTGGAAACAATGGCAATAATGATGGAAATCAGCAGCCAACACCTCCTACCGAGCCTACCAACCCAAATGAAGAAGACCAAAGCTCAGAATAAAGAAAAAAACCGAGAAGCAGTGAATGAACTGCTTCTCGGTTTTTTTATTGATGAAGGCTCTGAGGCTATCCGTCAGTTTTGACGATCTATCCGCCACTCTACACGGTCTATCCGTCACTTTTCGCGTCCTATCCTTCACTTTACCTGTTCTATCCATTAGCTTGAATTCGCAGTCGTGCTGCGCGCTTTTTCGTTTCTTTAAATAGCTCATCTAGTTGACGATAGCATGCATATTGACCTGGCTTAGCTTTAATAAAGGCTAGTCGCTCAACACCATTAATCGGTAGCACTTCATCGCCTGCAGCTTGCACAAGTTGTTCAAATAGCTCGATGGCATCTTCCATTAGCCCTTTTGCCAGTCCATTTCTTGCATCATGTGCTGTATGGATAGCGGCTTGTAGAGAAGTCCATTGGGCAAACCATGCATCAACCTTTTCTTTTGCAATGGCTTCACTATTCACGCTTCCTTCACCAGGCCTTTCTTTAAACGCTTTTGCCCTTCACGACAATCGTCCAGTAAAGGGCAAGTACGGCATCCAGGATTTTGGGCCTTACAATGATAACGTCCAAAGAAAATTAATTGGTGATGCGTTTTTGACCATTTCTCCATTGGCGTTTTCTTCATAATCGTTTCTTCCACTTCAAGCACCGAATCTTTCCATCGACAGAGCCCTAGGCGTTTGGATACTCGCTCCACATGGGTATCCACTGCAAGTGCTGGAATATCGAAGGCTACTGAAAGCACAACATTGGCCGTTTTTCGTCCTACACCTGGTAACGTCACCAAGGCTTCACGTGTTGCAGGGATTTCACCATCGTACTCATCTAGTAAACGTTGACATAGAGCCTGAATGTTCTTCGCCTTATTGCGATAAAGGCCAATAGAGCGAATATCCTGTTGCAATTCCTCTATAGAAACAGCTAAATAATCTTCTGGTGTTTTATATTTTTGAAATAAGGTTTTCGTTACTTTATTGACAAGTACATCTGTACATTGCGCAGATAATAATGTGGCAATTGTTAGCTCAAAAGCATTATCATGAACGAGCTCACAATGTGCGTCCGGAAACATTCGATCCATTTCTTCTAGACAATGCTCCCACTGTTTTTTCGATAACAAACTGGATGCCCCCCTATTCTCTTTCTTCCAACCAATTATAAAATGGAACTCTCCCCGTTGATTGCGTTTCTTGTTGAACTGTTCGAGCTGGTGCTCTGTTAAATGTCTGTTTCTCACGGAACTGTTCACTTTGCTTTTGTGCGGCTTGTGGTGTTGTAATATTTTTCTTTTTCCATTCTAATAAAATGCGATCAATATAGCGAATACTCAGTTTCCCAGCAAAGACAGCCTCCTTTAGCGCCTCTTTGATGAGTGCGGGACTATGCTTGTCCTCATCAAGCCAACATCCAATTTTTTCAAGTTCTAAAGGAGATAAAAGACGCCCCATTTCCTCTTCAAAAAGACGGAATATCTCTCCTTCTTCTTGTTGAAGTGTCACTGCCGTTTGTTGCTGCTCTTTCATATCGATCATCTGTAAAATGCGCTCCCATAGCGGGTATACGGAATACTTTTCATATAGCTTGCCGCCCGCGTCGACATCTCGTGTAATTTCAAGAAAACCCTTTTGCATTAATCGCTGTAAACGTGATGTGATATCATTATCAGACATTGTGAGACGATTTTTTAGATCATTAGGTGTTGGGAAGTCATTCTCTTCCATATGAAAGGCCAATAAATGCATGACAATCAGTGCCTCTTCATCCTCCATATTTAACTCCTTATAAAACTGAAAAAAAAGCTGAGGAATGGGAACCATTCTCTGCTCAGTCCATGTACGGAGCCGATGATTATTTATGTTCATTATTCTCCAGACTCCTTCTTTAAGTAAGTAGAAAAGCCGCGTAGATAGTTCACTACGCGACTTTTAAATTGATTAGCTTATGGATATAAGCGGTTTAGTAAACGTGGGAATGGAATTGTTTCACGGATATGCTCTGTGCCTGAAATCCATGCTACAGTTCGCTCTAACCCAAGACCAAAACCTGAATGTGGGACAGAGCCATGTTTGCGAAGCTCTAAATACCAAGCATAGGCCTCTAATGATAGGTTATGCTCTTCCAGACGTGATTTTAATAAATCGTAGTCATGAATTCGCTCAGAACCACCAATAATTTCTCCGTAACCCTCTGGTGCAATTAAATCAGCACATAATACAACATCATCACGATCTGGGTGTGGTTGCATATAGAACGGTTTAATGCCTACTGGGTAACAAGTAATAAATACTGGTTTGTCAAATGAATTCGCAATCGCTGTTTCATGTGGCGCACCAAAATCATCGCCCCACTCAATATCGTCGAAGCCTTGTTCGTGTAAAAGCTTAATCGCATCATCATAAGAAATTCGAGGGAATGGCGCTTTAATGTTTTCAAGTGTTGATGTATCACGGCCAAGTCGCTCTAAATCTAATTTGCAGTTTGCAAGTACAGATTGTACGATATGCGCTACATATTGCTCTTGTACTTCTAAATTTTCTTCAAACTCTACGAATGCCATTTCAGGCTCAATCATCCAAAACTCGATTAAATGACGACGAGTCTTAGATTTTTCAGCACGGAAAGTTGGACCGAATGAGAATACTTTTCCTAAAGCCATCGCAGCAGCTTCCATGTATAGCTGACCAGATTGAGATAGATAAGCATCTTCATCAAAATATTTTGTATGGAACAGCTCTGAAGTACCTTCAGGCGCAGAACCTGTTAAAATTGGTGGGTCCATTTTTGTAAAACCGTTGTTATTGAAAAATTCGTAAGTAGCGCGAATAATTTCATTACGAATTTTCATAATGGCATGTTGTTTACGGGAGCGCAGCCATAAATGACGGTTATCCATTAAGAATTCTGGACCATGTTCTTTTGGTGTGATTGGGAAATCTGTTGCTGCATGTAGTACCTCGATACCAGTAATAGCAAGCTCACAGCCAAAGCTTGAACGTTCGTCAGCTTTCACCTCACCAATCACATACATAGAAGTTTCTTGTGTCATCCCTTTTGCCGTAGCAAAAATTTCTTCGCCTACTTCTTCTTTCACTACAACGCCCTGTACAAAGCCAGAGCCATCACGAAGCTGTAGGAACGCGATTTTTCCGCTTGAACGTTTATTGGCTAACCAAGCGCCAATTTTGACTGTTTCACCGATATGCTGTGGCATATCTTTAATCATAATTTTTTTCATAGAAATCCTCCAAAGTTGACTAGAAGGATTAGTCTTGCCATTTTGATTTTACGAATGTATCAATACGACGGACTGCCTCTTCTAATAAGTCTAAAGATGTAGCATAAGATAATCGCATAGTAGTTGGTGTACCGAAGCCAGAGCCTGGAATCACTGCTACGTTTGCTTCTGTTAAAATATCCGCAGCAAATGCATCTACTGAATCATAGCCAGTGTGAGCCATAGCTTCTGCTACGTCTGGTAATAGGTAGAATGCACCCTGTGGCTTTAATACATGGAAGCCAGGAATAGCACTTAACTGTGGGTAAATTTTTTCAAGACGAGATTCAAATGCCTGACGCATTTCCTCTACCGTATCCTGAGAGCCATTATACGCCTCCACAGTTGCATATTGTGCTGTTGTTGTCGCATTAGATGTTGAGTGTGATGCAAGGTCAGTCATTGCTTTAATAATGTCTGCGTCACCTGCAGCATATCCAATACGCCAGCCTGTCATAGAGTGAGATTTTGCCACACCATTAACAACGATTGTACGTGCTTTCACTGCATCAGAAAGTTGTGCAATTGAAAAATGCTCAATACCATTGTATACAAGCTTCTCATAAATTTCATCTGACACGATTAAAATATCTTTTTCTTCTGCAACAGCAGCAAGTTCTGCAAGCTCTTCACGAGAATAAATCATCCCTGATGGGTTACTAGGAGAATTTATAATCACTGCTTTTGTCTTGTCTGTCACAGCTGCTCTCAGTTGATCCGCTGTAATTTTATAGCTTTGTTCACGTGTACCTTCAACATAAACTGGTACGCCGCCAGCTAATTTCACTTGTTCTGGATAAGACACCCAATAAGGAATAGGAATAATAACCTCGTCGCCTTCATTTAAAATCACTTGGAATAGCGTGTATAAAATATGCTTTGCCCCTACACCAACAATGATTTCATTTGGCTGATAAGTAAGGTTATTGTCGCGTTGAAGCTTATCAATAATGGCTTTTTTCAGAACTGGAAGTCCGCCAGCGGGTGTATATTTTGTATAACCTTTTTCCATTGAATCAATGGCAGCATTTAAAATATTTTGAGGTGTATTAAAGTCTGGTTCACCAGCTCCAAGACCAATAACATCAATACCTTGCTCTTTCAATGCTTTTGCTTTTGCAGTAATCGCTAATGTTGAAGATGGTGTTAAAGTTTTTACACGTGTTGCTAATAAATTTTTCATTCGGGATCTACTCCTCTTATAAATTCGTAATGCGCTTCCACCAGTCGCCATCCTTAAACAGAATATAGACATAGTTGAGCTGGTCGTGGTCGTTCAGATACGTAATTTCCCAAACTGCGCCAGGCTCCTCATAGCCTAATTTCATGTGGAGGACTTTTTGTACATTTCCTTCATTTTTAAAAACCGATAATGCTTGCTTTTCCGTAATACCATCTTCTAATAACACTTCCTGAATGGAATCCTCGTCTAGATTCGTCGGAACAAAGACAGCTTTTTTATCACCGTATTCGTCTACCCCGAACACAGTAACATACGAATGTTTGCCATTATATGTGTAGGACTCCGATACAATTGCGAGGGCTTTGGCATCGAGTGCCAACTGTTCAGCCTGCTCTTCAATTGAACGGAACGGAGCCTCGGCTTTCCAGAGTACTAAAATACTAATGACAAGTGACAACGAAACAATAAAGACAGAAATGAAAATTAACCAGTTTTTCATCTATTCACCTTATGTTTCACATCGAGCTGTTTTGGCATAACACATAGCTGATGCATGTGTGTGTCTATAACTGTGTAACCATTCATTTTGCTTTCCATTTTGTCAACCTGCTTTCTTTCCTCATACCACAACATTATACAACAATTTTGTGCTGTCGTGTTTCTTAATTTCATATATTGTACGTTGCTAGAACAACGTTTTCAAATGATGACTACAGTAAATTTCATTCCACCTCATAGAAGCCTCGTTTTGGGCATAAAAAACATGGTCCAATCACAAGAAAAATTCCTATTTAACTATGTAAATAGGAACCTGTCATTATGATAATTCGTATAGCACACAGCTAGCACGGCCATTCGCTTTTGCTTGGTATAAACAGCTATCTGCTTGCTCAAATAGCTCCTTGTATTGATAGTCTTTCTGATTATTCACACAAGCACCCATACTAACCCTTAAAGGATAACTTTGCTGTTCTTGTTCGAGCTTTAATGAGAGCAAATAGGCATGTGTGTTATGGACCAATGTTTTGATATAGTCCTTTTGCGAATGCCTGAAACAAAGGATAAATTCATCTCCGCCATAGCGAATAATTTTCACATCTTCATCCTGTAAAAAATCCTTCAAGCTGTTAGCTAAAAGCTGTAAAATCATATCTCCAAATAAATGACCATGCGTGTCGTTAAATAGTTTAAAATAATCGACATCCAAAACCGTAATACATACATAGGATTGCGCTATTTCGGCTGCATTGAGCCATTCCTGTAGCTCATAGTCTAAAAAATGACGATTTAAAACACCTGTTAATGGATCATAATGTGCTTTTATCTCAAGCTTTTCCTTTTGACGCTTAAATTCCAAGTTCATTACTTGTTGTAATAAATTTGCAACACTCATTTTTTCTGATAGATCAATATATTCACGCTGTACATCAAAAATTTCATCTCGCCAATCCAATTGATACAATACGTTTAACAGTAAGCGCATCACTTTTTTTGTTATCGGCTTATCTCCATAAGATTGGGCAAGATCTATGGCTTGTTTATAATAGAATACGGCTTCTTCAAGCTTTTCCTGTTTTTCAAATAAAAAACCGTAGCCAAACAATGCCGCTACTTTTTCTCGTTTATGATGATGAATAATTGCAGAGGATAAAGTACTGTCCAGCAATGCCTTCCCCTTTTTAAAATCCCCTTCTAAAATATACACATCTGCTAAATTATTATTAATACGAATATCATGTAATTTTGCTAGCTCAGGCATTGTTCTAGCAAGAGATTTGTTATATTCTCTAGCTAATAGCCCTGCTTGAAGTGCTTCCTTTGTACAGCCCTTCTCTACCTCTAAATAGCACAGATTATTATGACAGCGAACAAGCATGACAGGATCTTGTAGCTCCTGTGCATAGGCGATAGATTTCTTCGTCATTTCCACCGTTTTTTCACGGATGCCCACTAAATCATAGATTAATGACATCACTAAATGATAATGCATTAAATCTTTTGTCGTACCATAATTTTGACAAATGGCCTCATAATCATGAATAAGATTAACCATGCTTAATGTGTCACCTAAAGAATGATGAACTAATATTTTTTGATAGTACAAATCCATGACATATGCATAGTTATTGCTCTCTAATGCGACTAAAAGACCTTGATCAGCAAGCTTTAGTGCTTTCGTTAAATACCCCTTTGTGCGCATCTCCATTATCGTTTTATTTAATTCTTCTAATGTTAATTCCACCGTTTCATCACTTCTCCATGCCCCATATCATCCAGTTTACTTTGTGCTTTCTCAATTATAAGACATATTTATTCACTTCGTCCCCTTTTTCGTAAGATACCAACTATTACCTACAACGCAAAAATCTCTTGTGACGATTGTTTTAAAATCTTCCATCTGTTTGCTTTAAAATGAATCATTTTATTCCTATAATATGTAATTAATTTTTTTATGTTCTTTACACATTTTTCTCCATTTTTGTCCTCGTTACCTGTTGTTTTTACCCATATGATGAGTTTATTAGCTATTTTAGTATCGAAAAGGGATGTGATGTTGTGAGTATGCAAATTAACCCTTCTGATCCAGCAACGATTCCAAAATTTGTAGATGAACTTCCAAAACCAATGATCGCCAAACCAAAATACAGCAGAGGGCAACAGAAGAATGATTATTACGAATTGGTCATGATGGAAGGCCAGCATCGTTTTCATAAGCATTTTCCAAACTCATTAATTTGGGGCTATAATGGACTTTACCCAGGGCCAACCATAGAAGCTTCAAAAGATAAAACTATCTATGTGAAATACAAAAATCAGCTGCCCTTACAGCACTTTTTGCCAGTAGATTTTACGCTTCATGCTGCAAACGATTCACAAGAAGTAAGAACAGTTACTCACCTACATGGTGCCAATGTGGATTGGCAGAGTGATGGTCATCCTGAAGCATGGTACACAAAAGACTATCGGCATACTGGTCCAAAATTTAATAAGGAAATACATGAATATACGAATCATCAGCCTGGCACTACCATGTGGTATCATGACCATGCCATGGCTTTAACACGTTTAAATGTTTATGCAGGATTAGCAGGCTTTTATTTATTAAGGGATGCCCTTGAGGAACGCTCTAATTTACCATGTGGAGACTATGAATATCCGATTTTGATACAAGATAAATCGTTTAATGAGGATGGCTCATTGTTTTATCCTGACGAACCACCATTTCCTGTGCCTGTTCACCCCTCTATCACACCAGGCTTTGTTGGCAATACGATAGTGGTTAATGGAAAACTATGGCCTTATTTAGATGTAGAGCCACGTAAATATAGATTTCGTTTCCTAAATGGATCTAATCGACGAGGCTATGTCATTAGTCTTTCCAATGGTCAACCAATGTTTCAAATTGGTACAGATGGCGGTTTACTACCAGCCCCACAGCTTATCCAATCTGTCGAGTTGCTGCCAGCTGAACGCACGGATGTAATTATCGATTTTTCAAGCTGTGCTGGACAGGAGATTACCTTACTTAATACTGATACCGATTTCAGTGATGAACATACAAACGTGATTATGCAGTTTCGAGTAATTTTACCTTTGAAATGTGAAGATACAAGTGAAATTCCAGAAAGACTTGCCGTTTCTATGGATCTACATCCACACCATGCACATATAGAAAGACAACTGCCATTGACGGCGACTACCGATGAATTTGGGCGACCTATGTTGCTATTAAATGATCGTATGTACCATGATCCAGCAACGGAAAAACCTTCTTTAGATAGTGTTGAAATCTGGAACTTTATTAATGCTACACCCTTTATCCACCCTATTCACCTACATCTCATTCAATTTAAAATTTTGGAACGAAGGCCGTTTGATTTAGATATCTATCAAAATGAAGGCATCGTACAATTTACAGGGCCGCCTGAAGAACCAAGAGACTATGAGCGAGGTTGGAAGGACACGGTGAAGGCTGACGCTGGAAAGGTTACAAAAATTATTATGCATTGGAAAGATCATGTCGGGAATTATATGTGGCATTGTCATTTCCTTGAGCATGAGGATCATGATATGATGCGACCCATTCTCGTTATGAAAGACGTCCATGCTGTTCAGCAGCCTCATGCAGCAGTAGAACATCCCGTAACACATCAAGAATCAACAGCTCCGACAAGTACTACAAGTACTACAAGTACTACAAGTACTACCCATCATAGCGAATTTTCAGCACCACTATTAAATGAGGTAGAACACTCAGTACTTGAGGAAGAAAAGGTAGCCTTACCTAATGAAGAGGAATCCATTACTATTCATATAGGAGATAATACACGACATATGCCAACGCTACTGTTACCAACCCTTCCTACCAATACTCCTACCAACAGGCATAGTCCTCGTCGTAGAACCAGAAGATTTTAGCTAGGTATCGCTTTACAAAGAAAACTACCAATGAAAAGGTGGTTTTCTTTGTTCTAGCAATTTACTTGGCCTCCAATCGCCATATTCTTTTCGTTACGAAAGCTAATAATAATACACACACAGAGATCATCAGGACTGGTATATAGATATTGGCTTGAAAGTACTCAAATAGCAACCCATACCCCATCTGTCCAAGTGGTGCCATACACTGTGATACTGCCATCATAATCGCCATGACCTTCCCCAATTGTTCATTTGGTGTTTCTTTTTGGACAAGGGTCATTACGTAAATGGAGATGATCGTCATCATCATCGCAATGATAAGCGCACACCCAATAAATAAGCTATACGAGGGATAATAGCCAATTTGAAGGGCGTGAGGGAGTACAGACATAGCCATAGGAATCACCAAAAAGGCTGACACCAATACCCAAATATAGAGGGTGTGCATACGCAGCTTTTTTGCAAAGTAACCCATCGTTAACGCGCCTAAAATCGTCGCAAAATCAATAATCCCCATTCCTATTCCATACAATGTATCACTACTTTTCATCGTGACACGAAGAATAATAGGCACACCAACGATAAAAAGTGGGGTCAATAGTAAATTCAATAAAGCAGCAAGTAGCGTACATTTTAAAATAAATGTTTGCTTCACCACATAAGTAAAACCTTCTTTCATGTCTTTGATTAATGTCGGTACCAAATGACCATCATAGCTACGTTTCACAAATGGGATCGTCATAAACATTTCTACAATAGCCGTAATGAAAAATAATAAACCACTTACTATGACGAGAAGTTTGAGGCCGAGCATTCCATATAAAATCCCACCTAGCACAGGTGCTGTCACCCCCGCTAATGCCTGGACCCCATTGACAATCCCATTAGCCTGCTCAAGCTTTTGCTCACTAACCAATAGCGGAATACTAGCCATTACAGCTGGCGTGTACATCGCACTAATGAATGAAAGAAGCACCATAACCGACCCAATCCATAGCACAGAATGATTGTCTGTTAGTAATACAATAAAAAAAATCAATACAATGCCACTACTGACAAAATCAAATAGGACCATTAAATTTCGCCGATTAAAACGATCTGCTATTGCGCCACCAAATGGTGTAAGTAAAACAGGTAGGCTTGAAATAGCAAAAAGCACAGCAAAAAGATCTGCCCGTCCTGTTATATCTAAAACAAAAAGTGAAAGAGCAAACCTTAAAAGTGCAGAGCCTAAAATTGAAATAATTTGCCCAACTACCATAATGATAAAATCTTTCGAAAAGCCTTTTTCTTTGACTAGCATTTCCATATGAAAAACACCCCTTATTATTTTTAGACCGACAGTCGGTCATTTAATATGTTAAAAAATTGTAGGCACAAGTTGAGGCTTTACAGCTTCTTGAACTTGCCCTACAAATTAGACTGACTGTCGGTTTATAAATAGTATATGTGAACTCTCCAAAAAAAGGAACATATTTTTATATTTTCCTTTTTGTTCATCCTATTTGCTTTTAAAGTAATGTTTAATTTGCTCAATCATAGCCGTTGTTGCCTGACTAACATAGCGATCTACACTGAAAATAATGGATAGGCTTCGGCTTTGAGCATCATTTGAAAATCATCACCCGATTTGGCATGTATCATATGTACACCCTCTTTATGTGTAGGAGTACTACTATTTCGCTCCTGCTTCTAGTAGAATTTTTTCAATTTCAGTAAATCCTTTTTCTTTAGCCATTGTTAATGGTGTCACACCATATTGATCCACTAATTGTGTATCTGCTCCATGTTCAACTAATAGACGAACTATTTCTTGTTGCTCTTCTCCACCATCATTGAGGAGAATGGCTTCAATCAATGGTGTCCAGCCACAAATATTTGTATGGTTGACATTGATGTCTGTAGTCGTTACAAGTTCACGAACTACCTCTACAAAGCCCTTCTCACTTGCTGGATGAATCCCTACACCGCCAAAGCGTGTTAAACGCTCTAAATCTGTGTTTGCTTGTAGCATTATTTTCACAAGCTCTAACTTTCCATTTATACATCCATACAAAAATGGGTTCAAACAAATTTGATCTTGAAGGTCAATATCTGCCCCTTCCTGAATCAAAAATTTTACTGTTTCTAATTGATCATTCATTGCAGCAAGTAAAATTGCTGTACGTTTGCGCTTATTTTGAGAATTAATATCCACACCTTGTTGTAAATAACCTTTCAGAGCGTTAATATCACCTGCTTCAGCTGCAGTTAAAAATTCTGAGACCACATTTATATCTACCAATTTCATTCCTCCATTTCTCTGACCTATTGTTCATTTCGACTAAAAAGAAATAAACCGCGAGAATGTTATTACTTTCACATTTCCGTCTTACAAGCTTTATTTTATTCTCTTATCCTGTAGATATCATTGTTTAGCAAAACCAAAAAGAATGTAGATCATTTAGGCAATATGTACAATGTTTTGTGATAAGATTATGGCGAAGGAGTGAAATCATTTGCTAACAATTAAAGATATATTAGAGATAAAGGCACTGGAAGGAATTAAAATTGTTGCTGGAGAGCAAGGAATTCACAATGAAATTGCACTTGTGAATATTATCGAAAATCCCGATGCATTTGATTGGCTGACGCCGAATGAATTATTGTTAACGACTGGTTACATCTTCCAAGATAATGAAGCCTTACAAAATAAAATCATCCAAGAAATCTCTAAAATCAATTGTGCAGGCCTTGTTATCAAAATGAGGCGCTATTTACAAAAGACGCCTCAAAACATGATCGATATTGCCAATCAGCATGGATTACCGTTATTAGAGTTACCTTATAATTACACCCTTTCCAAGGTCATCTCGATTATCAATGAAAAGGCATGTGGACGTTATGATCTATTAAATAGAAAATCTTTGGATATGCACAATACGCTATTTAAGGTGGCGCTTGAAGGAGGAGGCATTGAATCCATTTCCTCTAAATTAGCTGAAACAATTAATAATCCGATAATCTTTTTAGATAATGACTGGAATTTACTGCATTATACAGATCTTGATACGAATCCTGTACCACTTGCCTATGGGATCAACCTAAAGAAGAATCGTCCAACATTTTCAAAGGATTTTATTGATACCATTCCAAACGATCTCAACGAAATGCAAAAATCCATTACACGAATCTATCAATTAGAAGATCTAGCAGTAACCTGTAGAATTCTCCCTGTCGCAGTGGCCAACTATATTTATGGCTATATTGTCATTTGGCAAACTGTACGGGATCTGAATGAGTTTGATTTCATCGTTTTAGAGCAAGCCTCCACGATTGTGGCACTAGAAAGGATAAAACAGAAGGAAATTGAGGGTGTACGTTTAAAGATTAAACAAGAGTTTTTTGATGATTTATTGACTGGAAAAATCACTTCGCTTGAAACGCTACAAACACTATGTGATCTCCACGGCTTAAAGATCAACCATAAATATTATTGCATCGTCATCTCTATTATCCATGAAAATTTGCAAAACCACCATGATTTAATCTCTAGAAAATACGAAACCGATAATATTGCAAAAAAATGTATGAACTTAATTTATGAGCACTCTAGCACAATTAATGGGGAAATTACATGCCTTTATCGCAATAACCAAATCATTATATTAGTTGGACAGCAAGACGACAAACAAGATTTCACGATCAATGAAACAAAGCAATACGCAGAAAACATTCTCCAATTATTAGTACAACAACATACGCAAACCTCCTTCTTAATTGGAATTGGCAAAGAATATAAACATATACGTTTTGTCCATAAAAGCTTTGCAGAGGCACATGAAGCTCTCCGTCTTATGCACTGCTTCGAAGAGCGTGGAGCAGTGGCTCATTATGCAGATCACTCCATTTATCATTTTTTAGATTCAAATATTAATGAAGTGCAGCTAAAGGACTTTTTCTTAGAAAGCTTGGGTTCTGTCTTTGAGCACGATCTATTACACGGGACAAGCTATCTACTTACATTAGAAAATTACTTTATCAATCATATGAATATAAGTGAAACAGCCAAGGAAATGTTTATCCATCGCAACACGTTAATTTATCGAATTGAAAAGATTAAAGAAATTTTAAAAACCGATCTAAAAAGCTATGAGGAGCTGTTACAAATCCAGCTAGCTTTGAGAATCTATCGCTTGCTTGGTAAGTCTTTATACCACGATGAATTCGCAGACTAGTATCAAAAGGTGGTGATCGCATCACCTTTTTTGATGACCATTCATTTCATATTCAGTTCATAAACGCATGCTATAGTAAAGCCATAGAAACGAAATACATTGTTTTCAGACAATGAAGGAGGCTTATTTCTTTGCAAGAAACATCAAATGATATGTCTAAACAAAAAGATTGGCGCCGTTTTATACAATTAGTAAAACGTGCCGAACCACCGATTTGGCTACTTGTCATCGCTTTAGTGATGAGTTTAGCAACGACAGGTGTAGGGTTTATTGTTCCATTATTTACAAAACAATTAGTGGATGGCTTTTCGTTAGAATCGCTTAATTATTGGCAAATCATTATACTGGGTATTGCCTTTATTGCACAGGCTATTGCCAGTGGATTATCCATCTACTATTTAAATCGAGTTGGACATCATGTTGTGGCAAAATTACGCGACCAGCTATGGAGAAAGCTGTTGCATTTACCAATCCCCTATTATGATGAACATGATACCGGTGAAACATTGAGCCGTGTTACGAATGACACAGCGGTTGTGAAAGAGCTTATAACAGAGCATTTAGCCAACTGTTTATCTGGCGTTATCTCCATAATAGGTTCTATTATCATTCTTCTATTTTTAGATTGGAAAATGACTTTAGTCATGCTGATTGCCGTGCCATTGGCTATGGTGATCTTAATGCTGCTAGGGCGACGCATGTTTGTGATTTCAAAAGGGATGCAAGATGAAACAGCGAAATTTACGTCTGTATTAAATCAAGTATTACCTGAAACGCGCCTAGTCAAGGCTTCAAATGCTGAGCAAATTGAATATGAGCGTGGAAAAAAGGGCATTACTAATCTCTTTACATTCGGCTTAAAAGAAGCAAAAATCCACGCACTGATTTCCCCGCTGATTTCATTCGTTCTGATGTCCGTGCTTGTAGCTATTATTGGCTATGGTGGTGTTCGTGTTTCCTCTGGAGAGCTGACGGCTGGCGATATGGTGGCATTTATTTTATATTTAATCCAAATCATTATGCCAATGACGCAATTAACGATGTTCTTTACCCAGCTCCAAAAAGCCATGGGTGCTACAGAACGAATTAGTGCATTACTTGAATACGAGGAAGAACATATTGAAGAAGGCTTAACTGTAGAAAAAGTAGATCAACCCATTTATGTTAAAAATGTTGATTTTTCTTATGGTGAGGAACCCATTTTATCCGATATTAATTTCACAATTGAGCCAGGCAAAGTAACAGCCATTGTGGGTCCAAGTGGTGGCGGTAAAACAACTACATTTTCTCTGCTCGAACGATATTATCAGCCAACAAACGGTAGTATCATGCTAGGAGATACACCTATCGAAACATTCTCACTCCACTCTTGGCGCAGTCAAATCGGCTATGTAGCGCAGGAAAGTGCCCTGCTATCAGGAACGATTCGAGAAAATATTTGCTATGGTATTGACCGTGAAGTGCAAGATGATGAGCTAGAAAAAGTGGCTAAAATGGCCTATGCGGATCAATTTATTAACGAACTTCCAGACAAGTTTGACACTGAAGTTGGAGAACGAGGCATCAAGCTTTCAGGAGGACAACGTCAGCGTATCTCTATCGCAAGAGCGCTATTACGTAATCCGCAAATATTAATGCTGGATGAAGCAACATCAAGCTTAGATAGTAAATCAGAAATTTATGTACAAAAAGCATTAGACAACTTAATGCAAGGACGCACAACACTAGTCATTGCGCATCGTTTATCGACAGTGGTAGATGCCGATCAAATATTGTTTATTGAGAAAGGGCATATTACTGGCTGTGGTACACACGAAACACTCTTTGAAAGACATGCTATGTATCGTGAGTTTGCCATGCAGCAATTACGCATTAAAGACGTTGAATAGAGGGGTTTGTTGAGATGACAAAACTATTAGTCGTGGATGATGATGCACATATTCGAGAATTGGTAAAAGTGTTTCTGCAAAATGAGGGCTTAGAAGTGATAGAGGCTATCGATGGTGTCGATGCACTGTCTAAATTAGACACTGAGAAAATCGATATGGTCGTGATGGATATTATGATGCCCAATATGGATGGCTGGGCATTATGCGAGGAAATACGTTCATTCAATACAGATCTACCAATCCTTATGCTAACAGCTAAAGGAGAAACCTCTCAAAAAATCAAGGGCTTTCATTTAGGGACAGATGATTACCTTGTAAAGCCATTCGAGCCTGCCGAGCTAATCGTACGTGTTAAGTCTATTTTAAAAAGATATCGTATCTCCCTTTCTCAAGTTTTAGAGGCTGGTAATGTCAAATTAAATCGCCATACATATGAAGTGGAAATGAACGGCGAGACGATTCTACTTCGTCTGAAGGAGTTCGAGCTATTATTTACACTTGCAAGCTATGTTGGCAAAACCTTTTCCCGTGAACAATTAATCGAAGAAATATGGGGCTACGACTATGAGGGAGATGAACGAACAGTTGATGTCCATATCAAAAGAATACGAGAACGCTTTCCACAGGAGACGAGCGGTATTACCATTCGCACCATTCGTGGTCTTGGTTACCGCCTGGAACTAGGCACATGAGAAAACGAAGATTCTTGTTAAGATTAGTGATGGTCTTTTGCCTGTTTCTTGTAGCAAACACCGTTTTCGCTTTTATTTCCTATCATGTAACTACGTGGCTATATGGTCGGTTAGGGGTAGAGCCTCAGGGATTTTGGCTACAACTAGCAACAGTGATTGGTGTATTTGCACTCTTTGCCTGTTCAGCAGCCATTATCTTTTTCATCGGACTAAATCGACAACGCAACTATTGGGACACGATTGTAGATGCATTAAGCCGTATGGCAAAAGGTGATTTTGATGTTCAACTGGATTTAAGAGCAGATGAGGAGGATCAATTTGGGCAATTGATTCATGGTATTAATCATATGGCCGTTGAGTTAGGTGAACTGGAAAGAATGCGTCAGGAGTTCATTTCCAACGTCTCCCATGAGATTCAATCACCTTTAACGTCTATTAATGGCTTTGCAAAGGCGCTGAAAAATATTAACCTACCTGAAGAAAAACGTCAGCATTATTTAGCTATAATCGAATTAGAAAGTAATCGTTTATCAAAAATTAGCGACAATTTGCTCAAGCTAACTTCCTTAGAATCGCAGCATCATCCATTTGAACCTATAACTTATCGACTCGATAAACAATTACGTAATGTAGTGTTGGCACTGGAACCGAATTGGTTAGCCAAACAGATTGACTTTGATCTCGATCTTGATAACCTGAGCATCACTGCAGATGAGGATTTGATGAATCAAGTCTGGATGAATTTGCTGACAAACAGTATTAAGTTTACACCTACCAATGGAACCATCACATTATCTATGAAAAAGCAATTCCACACGATAATGGTGATGGTTCAAGACACTGGTATTGGCTTAACAGAAGAACAACAAAAGCATATTTTCGAAAGATTTTATAAGGCCGATCACTCGCGAACTGCTGGAAATGGCGGTAGCGGATTAGGGCTAGCCATTGTCAAAAAAATAATTGAGATGCATCATGGAACCATTGCTGTAGAAAGCAAAATAGCAGAATATACAAGATTTTTGATTACTGTCCCCATCAACAGTACGCCAACTCGTGCAAACGACTAACACCGTCTGCATGAGTTATTTTTTCTAATAAGCTACTTTGCTAAAGTATCGATATACTTTATTTAGTTTTTGCTGTTGCTTCCCCTTTTTACTTTCCATATTACCAAACTCAAAAAACTTCACTTTTTTCATTCCAACAAACTTAAACAACGCCCTTTTCATTAAAATTTTATGTGCATTGTTCAACCATAAAAATGGATAATTGGTTGGCCCCTTCATCGTGGACACACAAACTACAGACTTCCCTTTTAAAAGACCCTCTGGAAATAACCCCTTTGTATCTCGATAAGCAAAATTTGCTGCAAATAATTGGTCGATATACCCTAACAGCATGGCTGGCGGTCTCCCCCACCAGATCGGATAAACAAATACAATTTGATCTGCCCAAGAGAGCTGTTGGCGGTATTTCTCCATTTTCGGATCCCGATACATATCACGACGTCGTTTATGTTCATGGAAAATTAAGCGTGGATCAAACTCTTCTTCATATAAATCGAGTATCTGAATCTCCTCAATGGCAGGGTTCTCACGACACCCCTTTATCACTTCTTGTAAAAAAGCATAATTTAAACTTTTATGGTTGGGGTATGTATAAACAATTAACGTTTTCATTGTGTGCCTCCTCATTACTTATCATTTGATAACAAAATAATAGTTCATTTCATTTTAGTTGTCAAATGATAATTGTTTTAGGACAAGTTATTTGTTATCTTGACAGTAAGAGGTGATCCCATTGAATAAAAGCGCTTTATTTCATCAGTTTGTAGCATTTACAGCAACAGTCCATCAAGTGACACATGATCTCACACAAAATGTTACCGCTGCGAATATCACACCGCTACACTATAAAATTCTTGAATATATTAAAGTAAGCCAACCTGTCACACCAACCGAAATCAGTGAGTGTCAGCATATGTCCTTACCCAACACTAGCCGTGAACTTCGGAAATTGCAGGAACGGCAGCTAATCGAAAAATTTAGTGACACAGCCGATCGTAGAAAACAGTATGTCCGTTTGTCCAAAGAAGGTGAAAAATTGATGGAGGAGGCATTTGTCTGTATAGAAGAACGCTTTTTACAGCTTATTCACCACGCAACACAGGATGATCTAAAGGACATCCAGCATGCTCTAACCATTTTAGAGGAAAAGGTTTTTCATCAAAACGACTAAGACTATACTTCTTTGATCACTATTGGCGTAGCAGGGGACGAGATCTTTTTTTGACTGAATTGCTTTTTCTTTGGTTTGAAGTGATCATTTTTTATTCAAAACCGCTCTTTCTCTGGCTCGGAGTGCTCACTTTTGAACCGCTACGGCTGTTAGTATAAAAAATGGACACGAACTTAAGAGAGACTTATGATGAAGGAACAAAAAGGACGTGTCGAAAATGGAAAAGCAAACAAGAAAAAGATTATCGCAAGAAACCAAAGATTATATTGT
>NZ_JAVGCX010000018.1:0-106795 GCF_052928325.1 Lysinibacillus sp. BSL11
CTTGCATGTATTAGGCACGCCGCCAGCGTTCGTCCTGAGCCAGGATCAAACTCTCCATAAAAGAAATTTGATTAGCTCAAATTGTTTTGCTGGCATCATGTTTGATGTCCAAAATTGTGTTTCGTTCGCTAGTAAAACTAGCTACTTAAAACTTTATTGATTACGTTTTGCTTGTTCAGTTTTCAAGGTTCATTTACTAGTTACACTAAGTAACTTTTTATAATTTAACATAATGTTAACTCGCTGTCAACTGTTTATGTTACTATTTTTTAAGTTGTTCGTTTATTTCGTAACAACGTGTTTAAATATATCATCACAAATTTAAGTTTGCAAGTGTTTCATTAAAGTAAAACTATTCGCATTATTTAAAACCGAGTTTCTTCTATATAAATGTAAAAATAATAACTTCTTTTATTTTGGATCAACTCAATAAAAAACACCTTTAATTGTTAGCAACTTACTAACAATTAAAGGTGTCTATTTAACTAACGTACCCAAATGAAGTATGCAAGGAAAACAAAGAATAGACCATACATCATTGGATGAATTTCTTTTTTACGACCTGCTAATAACATTGTAATTGGGTAGAATACAAAGCCGATTGCAATACCAGTAGCAATTGAATAACCAAGTGGCATCATTAACACTGTAAAGAATGCAGGTACTGCTATTTCGAATTTGTCCCAATCAATTAAACGTAAGGACGATACCATTAGTACCCCTACGATGACTAAAGCTGGAGCAGTAACTGCTGGTGTTACTACCGCTAGTAATGGTGAGAAGAATAATGCAACTAAGAACAGTACTGCTGTTACAACTGCTGAAAATCCTGAACGAGCGCCTGCAGCAACTCCAGAAGTTGACTCTACGTACGCTGTTGTTGTTGACGTACCAAATAAAGAACCGATAGTTGTTGCTAGTGCATCTGCCATTAAGGCACGTCCTGCACGCGGTAATTTATTATCTTTTACTAAACCTGCTTGTGTCGCTACAGCCATTAAAGTACCTGCTGTGTCAAAGAAATCAACAAACAAGAATGTTAACACTACTACTAAAAACTTCACGTTAAATAATGTACCGAAGTCACCAAGTGGTTCTAGTGCTACCATGAATGTAGAATCTACACTTGGAATAGCTGATACAACGGCTGTTGGAGGATCAATGATACCTGTGATCATCCCAATAACTGCAGTAATCACCATTCCTAAGAAAATACCGATACTGCGCAATTTAATAATAAGAATAACCGAAAGAATAATTCCGAATACCGCTAATAATGTAGCGCCTGTGAAACTTCCTAAAGTGACTAAAGTAGCTGGGCTATCAACAATGATCCCTGCTCCTTGTAAACCAACAAAAGTGATAAATAAACCAATACCTGCAGAAACTGCATATTTAAGTTGTACTGGAATAGCATTAATAACAGTTTCGCGGATACCAGTTAAAGATAAAATAATAAAGATAATCCCTGAGAAGAACACACCTGTTAAACCAGTTTGCCACGGAATACCGTATGCTCCGACTACAGTAAATGCAAAGAATGCATTTAACCCCATCCCAGGAGCAAGTGAAATCGGGAATTTAGCGAAAATCCCCATAATCAAAGAACCGACTGCTGCTGCTAATGCTGTAGCTACGAAAACAGCACCTTTATCCATCCCTGCATTTTCTAGAATACCTGGGTTAACAGCTAGAATATATGCCATTGCAAGGAAGGTTGTAATACCGCCTATTATTTCGCGGCGATAATTAGTTCCTAATTCATCGAACATGAAATATTTTTTCATTATCAAAAAATCCTCCATATGGTCGTCTTCAATATCGAAAACAAAAAAGACACGCTGACTACTCTACTAGTCGCATGTCTACGATATATTTCATCACAATTAGTGTGTGAAACAAATTAGTGTTTATACGTTTATGTATAAACCTAAATCGTAGTCAAGTTATTTACGGTAACTTGGTAGAAACTCACGGGCCTTATCCCCGACATTATACGACGACGTATTTAATTTACATTCGTAATATATCATTTCGTTTTTTAGATTTCAACCCTATTTCCGAACATTTTTCTAAAAAGAAATACGAAAGTTCGTGTAAAATTCTTATTTAATGTTCAGGTTCTATTAAATACATTACTAAAGAGGCTTTGTGCTGAACATTCCACCAATCAGTTTAATGAAAAAATCCTCTAGAAATTCTAGAGGATCCTCCTTTTGAACTTATGTTTTAACTCATCACTTTACTTTGCAAGACTTGAATTCTTTTTTCTAATTTTTCTTTCCAATCGTCTGCTAATGCATCTACTGCTTGTATTTGTTTCATAGCGATTGCATCATTGTTTTTGAAGTACACTTCATTGCAATACAGAACAGAGATACGTGCAGGATGCTTTTCTACAAGTTCAATTGTTGAATCTGCACAGATTGTCCCTTCTTCAAGAACACGCGCAAGGAAACCTGTATAGCCCGTTTCAATTAAACGTTTGAGTAATGTGTTTGCCTCCGTATATCTATCAATCGTACTACATGGAATACGTCCCTGTGTAATTTGAATGACAGCATCTCCAATTTTATAAATATCACCAATACAAACATCTGCTTCTAACATATTTGTTACGGTTAAATTTTCGCCAAATGCCGCAATGGGTAACGTTTTTCCAAGTTCCTGTTCCCATTGTATGTAATGCTCCGCAGGATATAAACAAACTGCTCGATCAGGGCCACCATGATGTTTCTTATCAGCTACATCATCCCCTTCAAAGCCTTGAGAGGACAAATAAACTTCTTGCACTCGTTGCTTTTCAATCCCTGTAATCATTGAACGCCCTTTACTATCAATCAATTCTTTTGGCATCCCAACCGTTAATGTATGAATCATTGGTTTATTTTTCTCCATTTAAATCCCCCCTAATCTGAATAGTATAATTTCTTGTGCATTCATTTAGTTTACTACATACAACACTTTACCAGCAATTTTTGAAGTTGAGATACTTCATTTAGCAATAAATTCAGAGGGAATTACATCAAAAAAAGCCCTAAAAACCTCTCAGGGCTTTTAGGGCTTTTGCTATTATTCCCACTCAATCGTTGCTGGTGGCTTAGATGTAATATCATACAGCACGCGGTTCACGTGTTTTACTTCGTTTACAAGGCGGACAGAGATTTTCTCTAGTACATCCCAAGGAATACGCGCCCAGTCAGAAGTCATACCATCGATAGATGTAACGGCACGGATACCGATTGCATAGTCATACGTACGAGCATCGCCCATTACACCAACTGAACGGATATCAGGTAATACCGTAAAGTACTGCCAAATATCACGATCAAGGCCAGCTTTGGCGATTTCTTCACGTAGAATGAAATCAGATTCGCGAACGATTTCTAATTTTTCTTCTGTTACTTCACCAAGCACACGGATACCTAATCCAGGACCTGGGAATGGTTGACGCCAAACGATTTTTTCGTCAAGTCCAAGCTCTAAACCTAGCGCACGTACTTCATCTTTAAATAAAGTTTTCAGTGGCTCGATTAGTTGGAATTGCATATCTTCAGGAAGACCACCAACGTTATGGTGTGATTTGATTGTTTGTGCAGTTGAAGTACCAGATTCAATAATATCTGTGTAAAGAGTTCCTTGTGCTAAGAAATCCATACCTTCAAGTTTAGATGCCTCTTCATCAAATACATAAATGAATTCATTACCGATAATTTTACGTTTTTTCTCTGGATCAGAAACGCCAGCAAGTTTGTCCATGAATCGTTTACGTGCATCAATTTTAATAAGATTCATGTCAAAGTCTTCTGTAAATGTTTTCATTACTTGTTCAACTTCACCTTTACGGTTTAAGTTGTGGTCTACGAACATACAAGTTAATTGATCGCCGATTGCTTTATGGATTAACACCGCTACAACTGATGAGTCTACACCACCAGAAAGCGCACATAATACTTTTTTATCGCCAACGATTTCACGAATTTTTGCAATTTCAAGCTCAATGAAGTTTGCCATTGACCAATCGCCTTTCGCTTCACAGATGTCGAATACGAATTGACGTAATAGATCATTACCATATACAGAGTGACGTACTTCTGGATGGAATTGTACAGCATATAGTTTACGTTCAACGTTTGCCATTGCAGCAATCGGACAAGATGCGCTAGTTGCGATGACTTCAAATCCAGCTGGAACTTCTGTTACATGGTCACCATGGCTCATCCAAACGATTTGTTCTGTAGGTAACTCACCAAATAATTTGTTTGGTGTTGTTACTTGAATTTCGGCTTTACCATACTCGCGTGTTTCAGCACCTTCAACTTTACCACCGTTTGTATGTGCCATTAATTGCATACCATAGCAAATACCTAAAATCGGTAAACCTAATTCGAAAATAGCTGGATCCACATGAAAGGCATTTTCATCATAAACAGAGTTTGGACCACCTGAGAAAATAATACCTGTTGCGTTCATATCTTTAATTTCTTCTGCAGTTACCGTATGTGGATGTAATTCACTGAAAACACCAAATTCACGAATACGACGTGTAATTAATTGGTTAAATTGGCTACCGAAGTCTAGTACAACGATTTTTTCTTGCTCTCTTAATAAAGGGCTAGCTGTCAAAATTTCCACCTCTTCTATTATTTTTAAAGGATATTTTCATGTGTTCAAAGAAAAACGCGAAGAAAGTAAAAAAACTTTCTACGCGTTCATAAGCTCTAGAATATAGATAAAGGCGAATGCGTAGCAAAGTAAAGTGACTTACTATACTTTTCACCTAACGAAAACATCCGCCTTCATAGAGAAATCATTTAAGGTGATTTCGTAGAAACATCCGAACCCTATTATCGAACTTATATGAAAGCAATCCTTGCATTTAATTTTTTTCATTTTACTCTTTGTCTACGTTAAAATCAACTGATAGTGCGATTGATTAAATATTCCCAACTTTCTTTCAGCTTCACAAAATCAACATCTTCTTTGTCTTTCCCATAAATATGTTGCTCGTAGACTACCGTCAGCTTTTGCATTTCATCCGTTTCTAATGCTGCATCTACACGCTCTGCGAACGCACTTAATGTTTCTCCATCTTTTCTGCGCAAGCCAATACGAGATAATTGCTTCAGTAAAACATGGTAAGAAGAATCGAAATTTGACCAATCTGCTACTTTTTTACGGTATGCTCGAACATGCATCTTTGGAATCCACGTTTTACGCTGTAAGAATAAAGAAATACCCGTGATTATTAATAATACAGCAATTATCACCCAAACATAAGCAAACTTTTTCATCCATAACCACAATGCATCAAAGCTAAATGTTGAGTTCGGTTGTTCCTTCTCGGTTACCTGTTCTTGTGGTTGTGGCTCCTCAGGTTTTTGTTCTGGCTGCACTACTTCTTCCTCGTCAGACGTATCTAACGGGATATCATAATCAATGTTGACGTTGCCGGAAAAACCGATTGTAGGTTCAAACTCCATCCATCCCGTTCCAGGTATAAAAGCTTCTACCCATGAGTGCGCATTGTCATTCGTGATGCGATATTCGCGTAATCCATCTGACATGGGGCCTGCAGTTCCTGGTGCAAAACCTTTTACCCAACGAGCTGGGATCCCTACTGAACGTAAAAGTACCACCATTGACGTGGAGAAATTATCACAATACCCTACTTTTGTATCGAACAAAAATTGATCGACATAATCTTGATTTTCAGCAGGAATGGCGGCTTGCGTTTTATCGTACTTAAAACCATTTGTTCTAAAATAACTTTCTACAGCCTTAATTTGTTCATAAACCGTATCTTTCTTTTGCGTTATTTCAGAAGCTAAGTCCCTTACACGTTGAGGAAGTTGGTTTGGTAACTGCAAAAATCGATCAAAGGAAGAATCCATTGTTTCAAGTGTTGCTGGATATGACAATTGGAGCTGCTCCATACTATAAACAGGTTCACTATAAGACAATGAATAGTTTGATAATGATTTCGATTCCCCTACCTCTTGTTCTATATTCATTCTTTCAGTCTGCTCATCCTGAATAAATAGAGTGGCATCTTGAGCCGAAACAGAGAGCATACCATATGTTTGAAATAAAAATGGCATTGGAACAGCAATATCTAATTGAATCTGACGTTCATTTTCGGGTGGCCCGACTTGTAAGGAAGTCAGAATGGGTGTATTTGACTCATAAACATTTTTCCCAAAGTTCCCCTCTGAAACAATCCAACCCTTTGACGTATACGTATCTTTCGTTTCAATGCGCCAGTAATGGCGATCACGAGAAGAGGCAGTGAAAATTAAAGTATTATCTCCTTGGAACGGACCACCTAACTGACTATCATCTTGGCTATAACCAACTGATTTTTGACCATTTCCATTTCCATCTTGCCCAGTAACCCCTTGGATAAACGGCACAGGATCTGCCCATGTTGGTCCAGTCTTTGGTAAAAAAAATGCTACAGAACTAATGAGCAATACAGATACTAGCATGGGAATAACAATTTTCCATTTCTCCATTGCCGTACTTGTAGTTTCCACTTGAAGCCATAGACGCTTGACAAAAAGAACACCTGTCATGATTAATCCTAAAACAACAACTTTTACAATTGCCGCTTTACCATCATAGTCACTAAATGTATCCAAAGTAGCAATAAAGAATACGGTCATGGCAAAGAAGTAGAATATATTTTTTCGCACCGAAACCCAATGGTGAATTAAATAAACTAGCATCCAAATCAACACAAGGAATAATACTGTTCTGAAAACATCTGAAACCTGTCCAAAGTCACCTGTTAGAATCGTGGCCATGTTTCCTTTCCATTCAGCCAATAAAAAAGGCAATGTATCACCAGATAATACAGGACTAGGGCTATAGATAAAAACGATAAACCAGGTAATATAACCAAGCTTCACTAATCCTGATAGCAATGGATGTACGCGGAAAAGACTTAGCGCTAAAGACATACCGATAAACACTAAGAAAAGATGCATCCCACCTGTATTCGTTAATTGCATAATGGGAATAAGCCATTCACGCAAAATGAAAAATACAATAACATAAGCTAGGGCTAATTCTAAAAATTCGCCTAATGATTGCTTCACGGTCTCATCACCTCCGTGAATAAATGATAGAAATCTGCTGGATTTACATAAATAACTTGAATATGTTTATACCGCATCGCAAGCTCAGATTGCACTGGCGGCTGCTTTGCCACTACAAAACAAATACAGCTTTTCACTATATTTGCAAGAGTATGTAGTAATTCATCTGAAACATCACTTGTCACGTAAAGCAGTGTTGCAACTTGCTTAAAGGCTTGTTGATCATGAAATCGAAACTTGACATTCTCCATAGGTTTTATCGCAGCTAAATGATACATAACCTGATCTAAATGCTTGTCCCCCTGTATAGCAGGGAATACTTTCGTTATTTCTCCAGCAGAAATAAATGACAAATCTCCTCGTTCCTTAACGATCATCTGTAGCATTGAAGCTACTAATTCCACTTTTTCTTCAAACATGGAGGATTTCGTAGCGTCTAGCACTAACATTAGTTCTGATGATTGTCGATCCTCAAATTCCTTAGACTGCAACTTTTGTGTACGGGCAAATGATTTCCAATGAATCCAAGAAAAACGATCTCCTGGAACGTACTCTCTTAATCCAACAGCCATGGATGTGTCCTTCACTATAGAATATGGTGACATCATCGGGCCAACATCAAATTTTGTTTGAAGCGCAGCATATTTCATCTCTTGTACTCTTGGGTAAACTAAAATAGTTTGGTCCTTTTCTGCTACGACAACCTTTTTAGCCCAGCCAAAAAAATCGTAGAAAACAATTGTAACACCTAGGTAGCGATGTTCACCGCGTGGCATATTTTCCAATTCATATTGCCAGCTAAAGTTTTTTTTAAATCCAACGAACTTTATGGCATTCGCATTTTGGATTTTAGCTTGCACTAATCCCTCACTATCCACAAGTTCCTCCATTACGATATAGGCAAATGGAAAACGTGTTTTACGTTCTATCGTAATAAGCACCTTCGCTGATTGACCTCGTTCTATATGAATCGGGTCCATTTTGCGTTCGATTAGTAAAATATCTTCTCTAACGACAAAGAACATGAATGCATATACTAAAAACGGACTAACCGTAAAAAATACAAACCAGCTAACAAATCCACCTTGGAACATTGCATAACAAAACGTTACGATCATCAAGAAAGCGATTAATAGGAAATGTTTACTTTTTTCTACAAAAGCTTTCCATTGCCTCATTGTTCTGCAAACCTCTTTGTCGGAACTGGTGTTTTAGCAATGATACGCTGGATAATTTCGTCTGCTGTCACGTTATCATAGCGTGCATCTGGTTTTAAAACTAAACGATGGCTAAAAACAAATGGCACTAAATATTGAACATCATCAGGGGTAACATAGCTTCGTCCTTTCAAAAATGCGTAAGCCTGTGAAGCTTTCATTAGCGCTATTGTGGCACGTGGACTCACACCTAAAAAGACATAATTATTTTCCCTTGTTAGAGTAGCAAGCTCCACCATATAATTTTTAACAGAATCTTCTACATACACACCTTGAACAAGCTCCTGTAATTCGATTAATTGAGCTACTGTTAATACTGCTTCGATTTTTTCAATGGCTTTACCATTCTCAGCTCTTCGTAAAATTTCAACTTCCTGCCCCCTAGATGGATAGCCCATTTTTATCTTTAAGAGAAATCGATCTAGTTGTGCTTCAGGTAAAGGATAGGTACCTTCATGTTCAATCGGATTTTGTGTAGCCATAACAAAAAATGGCTGATTGATCATCAGCGTTTTCCCATCGATTGTAACAGAAGCCTCTTCCATCCCCTCTAACAAGGCTGATTGAGTTTTCGGAGACGTTCGGTTAATTTCATCGGCTAATACAACATCCCCCATGATCGGCCCTGGACGAAATTCAAACTCCATTGTCTTGGGGTTATAAATAGAAATACCGACTACATCTGATGGCAATAGATCTGGCGTAAATTGAATACGCTTAAATTGTGCATCAAAAGATTTTGCAAGTGCTCGCACCATCATTGTCTTTCCTACTCCAGGTACATCCTCCAACAAAACATGTCCCCTTGCTAATAATGCGACAATACTGAGCTCAGCAACTTCTCTTTTACCAATCATTACTTTTTCTATATTTTCTAAAACATTCTGTATTTGAGCATTCATTAATCGAAAAGCCTCCCATTCCATCAAGCAATTGTGTGAATTGCAAGCAAACTTAATATAAGCATAGCGAAATCTGTCCTGTAAAACAATTATCTGAAACTTCCACTTCCTACGAACATTCATAAAAAAGGCTTGTTTGATAACATCCAAACAAGTCTAATCCTTATTATATAACGTCATTATCCATTAGAATGTTACAAATTCAATCTTTTTATCCATATTTCTTCTAAAGATGTAGAATTTTCTTGTAAGAAAATTTCAGTTATCGCCCCAGAAATGATAATTTCACCTTCATGTAAAACTAATACATCACCTGCTATTTCTTCAGCAAAAGACAGCAAATGAGTAGAGAAGATAACCGTATTGCCTTTTTCTTTCTCCTCCAACATCATGTTTTTTCAACTGTGCTATCCATATTCCGCATATACCGTTTGACTTGTAAATAGAAAAAACAAAAAGAACAACACGATTTGCTTCATCACTTTCTACCTCCTCATTCAGCAAGAAAAGACTAGAGGATTTCCCCTAGTCTATGATTTAATGACTGTGCCCTTCTTGATTCATCTCATTCGAATGCATAGAACCGGATGCATCTTTTTCATCCTCAGCCTTTTTTTGCATCATTTTCTTACGTCTCTCCAATGCATCATCTTTAATTTTTTGTAGTTCCTCCTCATAAGCTTTCGAATTTTCTTGCATATATTTATCTGCTTCAGCCTTGTCCACGAAATAAATATAGCCCCAGTTCATCGGAGATTTCAGTTCCGTTTTTATAATTGTTACATCTTCAATCTTTGCCCAATCTTTCGTTCCAAAATCACGTACAAATTTTTCGTTTTTTTCTTCATTAGCAACCTCCGCATTTAATAAACAGCCAATATCGTCATAAAAAGCAATTGTTCCATCTTCTTTTATTGCCTGTGCTGAAAATACACCCATCTCATGGTCTTTCATATAAACTTTCATATTACACATTTCACAAATTGTATCTTCTTCTGGCTCTTGTAACCGTGTATCTACTAGTGAAGCAACTTGCACGGTTTCTGATTCATTTTTCGTAGTTTCTTGCTCAATTTCCTTTTCTTCTACCTGTTTTTTTTCGCTACCACAAGCTGCAAGTACAAATAATAATATTAGTGCAGGTAACCATAATTTTTTCACAACTTTATCCTCCAAGTTTAGTTTTTTGTTGCCATATCCTACATTACAGATTAGTTGTGAAATTAGTTAAAAATCGCTGTGAAGAAATGGAAAAATTACCTTGAACATTCCATGAACATCTTCACTTCAAATATTTTGAATTTAGTGCTTTTACTTACTTCTCCTCAATAATAAAAAAACTCCCCACACTGATGTGGAGAGTTTAGCTTATATGGAAGAACGATAACTATTGAGTCGCTTCTTTTGTTTGTTTAAACGACTGAGCTTTAGTGCCGTTTCATTTAATTCACGGCGAATCTCCAAATCACTAGCATTATCTACATGGATAGGTGTAATCGGTTGCTGCTGTTGTGAATTTACAGAAATAGTTGTTGAATTGTACGTCTTCTCTTTATTTTTTTGTAATCTATTTCGAAATTGCTTTTGTGGATTTTGCCCAAAGTTATGGCTGAGATCACCAGCATGTAAATATTGTTGTTCCTGCCGAAAAACACTACTTGTCGTTGCACTCACTCTAGAAGTCCTCATAAAAAGTTACCCTCCTCTACATTTTACTATCCTTATAGGTAATTATATCGACATTATATGCTGACAATTAACAACACAGAACCTTAATGCATAAAAAAAGAGTGAAAAGAGCTATTTTTAAAAGTAGAAACACTTTCTTTATAACCCTTTTCACTCATCTTACTTCCAAAAATCATCAAATATTGTTATTGGCATATGACGCTTATGTTGGGAACGCAAATAATACCCTTCTAATCTTCGGCGAGGTTCTTCTGGAATTTCTTTCCCCTCTAAATAATCATCTATTTGATCATACGACACACCTAGCGCCACTTCGTCTGGCAAGGAGGGACGATCTTCTTCTAAATCTGCTGTAGGCACCTTTTTATATAGATGCTCAGGGCATTGAAGTTCTGCTAGCAATTGCTTTCCTTGTCGTTTATTTAAACGAAAGATTGGCATCAAGTCTGCTCCACCATCACCAAACTTTGTATAGAAGCCTGTAATAGCTTCCGCAGCATGATCTGTTCCTAATACAACCGCTCCATTCATTGCAGCAATGGAATATTGGACCTTCATACGCTCACGAGCCTTTTCATTCCCTTTCACAAAGTCATTCAGCTCAACACCTGCATTTGTTAGAGCTCTCACACTAGCATCCACTGCGTCTTTTATATTTACTGTATAAACCTTCGTTGGCTTTATATAATCAATGGCATCTTGGCAATCTTGTTCATCAGCTTGTACGCCATATGGTAATCGTACAGCGAAAAACGAATACTTCATTTCTCCCTCTTCTGCATTTAATTCATCAATCGCCAATTGCGCTAGTTTACCTGTTAATGTTGAATCTTGACCACCAGAAATACCAAGAACAAACCCTTTTACAAAACTATGGCGTTTTGCATATTCCTTTAAAAAATCAATGGATTTACGTATTTCCCCCTGTACATCAATGTTAGGCAATACGCGTAATTCCTCAATAATTTGTTGCTGTAAAGTCATTGCACCTGTCACTCCTTTTCACATTCGTTTAACCATCGCATGCACTTCTTCAATATTACGCATCTTATTATCCCAGCATTTTTGACTGAGATCGACTGGATATTCTTCAGGATTCATGGCACGCTTATATTCATCCCATAACAGTTCTAAATTCTCCGCCGCGTAATCACGCATTTCCTCTAATGTAGGGTTTTGATAGTTGATCGCTCCATTTTTAATAACATGCTGATGTAAATTTTTGGCATCAAAATTTGTAACAAACTTTGAGACAAACGTATGAATCGGATGGAACATTTTGATACGTTCCTCAGCTTGAGGATTTTCATCGTGCATTGTGATGTAGTCTCCTTCTGCCTTTCCATTCTTTTTATCGATAATACGATAGACATTTTTCAAGCCTGGCGTTGATACCTTTTCCGCATTAGCTGAGATTTTTATCGTATCTTCAAGTTGCCCTTCGCTATTCTCGATAGCCACCATTTTATATACTGCACCTAATGCAGGCTGGTCGTAAGCTGTAATAAGCTTTGTACCGATTCCCCAAACATCCACTTTTGCTCCTTGAGCTTTTAAATTTAAGATGGTGTATTCATCTAAATCGTTTGAGACAATGATTTTGGCATCATGGAAGCCTGCAGCATCCAACATACGGCGAGCTTCTTTCGACAAGAAAGCAATATCGCCGCTATCTAAACGTATGCCAATGAAGTTAATTTTGTCTCCTAGCTCTTTAGCTACTTTAATAGCAGTTGGCACCCCTGATTTCAATGTATTATAAGTATCTACCAAAAACACACAATCGCGATGACGTTTAGCATAAGCATGGAATGCATCATAATCATTTTTATAAGCTTGTACTAATGCATGGGCATGTGTACCAGAGACAGGAATTTTAAAAAGCTTACCTGCTCGAACATTACTTGTGGAAGCAAAACCACCGATAAACGCTGCACGTGTTCCCCAAATAGCAGCATCCATTTCTTGTGCACGCCTTGTACCAAATTCCATCGCCACTTCATTTTTAATAATTTGTTTGATACGGCTAGCCTTTGTAGCAATTAATGTTTGATAGTTAACAATATTAAGTAATGCTGTTTCAATTAGCTGCGCCTCTACTAATGGAGCTTCGATTCGGACAATTGGTTCATTAGCGAAAACTAGTTCCCCTTCTACCATGGAATACATATCTCCTGTAAATCGGATGTTCTTTAAATACTGGATAAAGTCCTCTTTATAACCTACTTCATCACGTAAATACGCAATATCCGATTCACTAAAATGAAAATCACGTAGATAATCAAGCATTCGCTCTAACCCAGCAAATATGGCATAGCCATTACCAAAAGGTAATTTTCTAAAATACAATTCAAAAACTGCTTTTTTATTATGTATGCCATCCGCCCAGTAGGATTCTGCCATATTGATTTGATATAAGTCTGTGTGTAGCGCTAAGCTATCATCTGCATAGTTTGATCTCAAAAGAAACCCCTTCTTCCGCTTTGATAATTAGTCCTAGTATACACTATATACCCAAATTCTTGCGTATTACATTCCCTCTTATAGATGTTAGGTTTTCTAACATTAATAGTCAGAAAATTTAGAACTGTACACATTTTAGACACAAATTTTAATACCGCTTTCATTCCCTTTATAAAAACCTTTTTTCTAAAATACTTCGGGACTAGAAATACTTAATGTAAAATAACCTCACATAGAATCTAAAAAAACAATTGCACTGTTTTTAATACCGTTTTAACATGTAAATTAAATTCACGCAAGGAGCTGGTACACATGAAAAAAATTGAAGCAATCATTCGTCCTGAAGTTTTTGGAGCAGTTCGGGACGGTCTTGCACAGGAAGGAATTGCAGGGTTAAGCGTTTCAGAAATCGCTGGTTGTGGTCGTCAGCTAGGTCGAACAGGACTCTTCCGCGGCAATACGTATGAAATTGAATTTTTACCTAAATTAAAATTAGAAATGATTGTAGACGATGGCAAAGTTGATGCCATTGTAGAGATTTTATTGCGTGAAGCAGCAACTGGTAAAGTTGGGGACGGGAAGATTTTCATTTATCCAGTAGAACAAGCAATTCGTATCCGAACAAAAGAAGTCGGGTCGATTGCAGTAGAATAAAGGGGGCGATATAGATGGATGAAGTACTATTATCTGTTAATTTAATTTGGGTGATGCTTGGCACTATTTTAGTATTCTTTATGCATGCAGGTTTTGCTATGGTTGAGGCTGGATTTACCCGCTCAAAAAATGCAGTCAATATCATCATGAAGAATTTTCTCACTATTTCTCTTGGTGGGATCGTCTATTTTTTATGTGGCTATGCCATTATGTTCGGAGACTCAGTAGGTGGCATTTTCGGCACAAGTGGCTTTGCTTTAAAAGGAGTAGATGATCTTTCTTTCTTTATCTTCCAAACAATGTTTGCTGCAACTGGAGCAACTATTTTATCGGGGGCTGTTGCAGAACGTACTAATATTTTCGCTTATGTTGGAGTTATTATACTTATGTCTTTAGTTGTTTATCCTGTAGTAGGCCACTGGGTTTGGAGTGGGCAAGGTTGGTTAACAGATTTAGGTTTTGTTGATTTTGCTGGCTCGACAGTTGTTCACTTAACAGGGGCTGTTGCAGCATTTGTCGCAGCAGTTATGGTTGGACCTCGACTAGGCAAATATGAAAATGGTCGAGTAAATGTTATTACAGGACACAGTATTCCATTAGGTGCATTAGGCGTATTTTTACTTTGGTTTGGTTGGTTCGGCTTCAATGGTGCTTCTACATTAGCTGCTGATCCAGAGCTAGTTCCTAGTGTTATTGCTAATACGTTTTTTGCAGCTGCAGCTGGTGTCGTTGCCACTGCTTTCTATACAAAATTTCGATACGGACATATCGATGGCTCTCTTACATTAAATGGTGCATTAGCTGGGCTTGTAGGGATTACTGCTGGTGCAGCGAATGTCAGCATTTTTGGCTCGCTTATCATTGGTTTAATTGCTGCACCTTTGCTTGTGGAAGGTGTACGCTTCCTAGAGTGGAAGCTAAAAGTTGATGATCCTGTTGGAGCAATTGCTGTTCATGGTATTTGTGGTATTTGGGGAACACTGGCAGTTGGCCTATTTGATATTGGTGGGCAAGGCTTATTTTATGGTGGGGGTTTTGGTCTATTAGGTATTCAAGCAATTGGCGTTATTGCAACTATTGCTTGGGTTAGTGTATCTGTAGCAGCAGGTTTATTGATCATCAAAGCATTTGTCCCATTACGAGTAACGGCTGAAGAAGAAATTGCTGGATTAGATGTAATGGAACACGGAACGCCTGCGTACGAATACCAAGATATTTTCAAAAGCTCCGCAGTACGAGGCGAAACCTTCGCTCATCGTTTAACACATTTCGGTAAAACACAGAACAATGTTCAAGAAGAACAACATGTATAGCTAGTGATCTGCTCCTTTATCTCTGGATAATGGGGCAGATTTCTTTTGGTGCACTCCTACATTGGAAACCGTTCATTTACAGATGAAGTAGGTTACTTTGTTTGATGTGATCAAGTCTATAGAAAAAGCGCTCTTTCCATCATTTAACAAGAGATTAACATTTTCCACTTCAATCGATCGATTCCTTCTCTAACTCAAGTAAAAATTGTTTCATAGCTAAGCCGCTTCTAAAGCCTGTTAATTGACCATTTTTGCCAATGACCCGATGACATGGAATAATCGCCAGGATTGGGTTTGCTCCAATAGCAGTCCCTACCGCTCGAACCGCTTTGGGATTACCAATGCGTTGAGCAATATTTCCATAAGTTGTTGTTGTACCATAGGGTAATTCTTTTAATGCATCCCACACCGCTAATTGAAATGCTGTCCCTTTCACATGGATTGGAAGATTAAATTCAATAAGTTCCTTCTTAAAATAGGCTGTTAACTGCTCTTTATATGGGAGCAACTTTTCTGAATTCTCTTCAAAGCAATATCCTTTAAATGGTTTATCAGCCCACTCCTTTACTTCTTCGAATGATGCATTTGGTGTACCTATATAAACAAGTCCTTTGTCTGAAGCCACAACATACATATCACCCTGTGCATAGGTTAATGTATCGAAATACAATATTTCCATTCCCAAATCCCCTTCTTTCTTTTTTCAACACCATCTTCCAGTCATTTCATGCTACAGTTATTTTACTAACTAAAGTAAAGGAGTTTCAATAGATGAATATGTTATATGAACCTGCCATTCACTTTCAACAAGTTCAATTTTCAGTAAATGACAAAATGATATTAAAGTCAATTACTGGGTCATTTCCAAAAGGGCAAATCACCACTCTCGTTGGTCCCTCTGGCGCTGGTAAAACAACTTTACTTAAATTATGTAATGGCCTTCTCTCACCATCAAATGGGCATATACTCGTTGATAATCAACCTATTTCTACATATGATCCAACAGCTTTAAGAAGGCATGTTGGTATTGCTTTACAGGCAGCTCCTATGATAGCAGGTACAGTGTTAGAGAATCTTGCTCTTCCCCGTACACTGCAAGGACAAAAACTTTTGCAGCAGGAGGCTATTCAATATTTAGAGGACGTTGGGTTAAACGAAAGCTTCCTGCATCAATCTACAAATGATCTATCTGGCGGACAACGTCAAAAGGTATCTATCGCTCGAACACTTATCAATCAATCCTCTATTTTATTATTAGACGAAATAACATCTGCTTTGGATCGTCAATCCGTACAGGATATTGAAAAATTGATTGTCACCATTAACAAAAAATACAATGTCACCATGATTTGGATTACCCATAATTTGCAACAAGCGCTAACGATTGGTCACTATACATGGGTTATGATGAATGGGAAGCTCGTTGAAACTGGTAAAAGTTCATTACTCAATGCACCAACAAATCCACGTGTTGCCGAGTTTGTACAGGGGGTAAACAAATGACGTTTACATCCTTATCACTGACATTAATTTTTGTTTGTATTCCTTTATTCCTATCCAAAATATTAAAGTTAGATCTTGAAAAAGATACACTTATTGCAACATTACGCTCCATCATTCAATTGCTTGCTGTCGGCTATATATTAAAATTTGTGTTTGATGCAAATAGTTATAGCTATATTTTCCTGATGGTAGCACTAATGATTGTCGTGGCCACGTTAAACGCACGAAAAAAAGGAGTAGGTATTAAAGGAATCACCTGGAAGATAGCACTGACTCTTGTCATGGTAGAAATAATTACACAAGGTGTTTTGCTAGGCTTTCATATTGTTCCAGCAACTGCTCAGTATATCATTCCCATTAGCGGGATGCTAATTGGTAATTCCATGGTGCTATCCATTTTGTTCTTAAATCGTTTTACAGCTGAAATTACTAACCATAAGGATCAAATGGAACTAATACTATCCCTGGGTGGCACACCAAAACAGGCTATTCATCGCCAATTAATTAATGCCATAACAGCTAGTATGATTCCTACGATTGAAAGTCAAAAAACAATCGGACTAGTACAGCTACCAGGTATGATGAGTGGTCAAATTATTGGGGGAGCCGACCCTCTTCAGGCAGTCCAATTTCAACTTTTAATTATCTTTGCTCTCTTAACAACTGCAACATTATCCAGCGTTATGATTGGCTTTTTAAGTTATCCTGCACTATTTAATGAACGTAAGCAAATACTTGATATGAAATAATTGTTAGGCTGAATGTAATATAGTTTAAATAATTTATGTTATACTAAAAAGAAAATGCAGTTAGGAGAATGACCATGTTATTACGCGATTTTTTCATCCACTTATCTGAGAACCAACTATTAAATAGTGCTGCAAAGAAATATGGCCTAAAATTAGGAGCACAAAGTGTAGTAGCTGGTACAAATATCGAAGAAACAATTGCAAGTATCAAAGAACTAAATGCACATAATATTTCTTGTACAGTAGATAACCTAGGTGAATTTGTTTCAAGTAAAGAAGAAGCGACTGCTGCTAAAGAAAAAATCCTTACTGTGATCGAAGCTATTCACGAAAACGGTGTAGCTGCACATATTTCATTAAAGCCATCTCAATTAGGCTTAGATATTGATGTTGATTTTTGTTATGACAATCTGTATGAGATTGTAGAAAAAGCGGCTTCATATGATATCTTTGTTAACTTTGACATGGAAGACTATGGACGCCTACAAACTTCCTTCGATATGGTGGAAGAATTATCGAAAACATTTAATAATGTTGGTACTGTCATCCAATCATACTTTTACCGTGCAAAAGATGATATTGAAAAATTTAAGGACTACCGTTTACGTATCGTAAAAGGTGCTTATAAAGAGCCAGTTGAAGTAGCCTATCAAGACAAATTAGATATTGATTTAAACTTTATTGAGTTGATTGAATATCACCTACTAAACGGTAAATTTACATCAATCGCAACTCATGATCACAATATCATTGCGCACGTAAAACGCTTTGTAGCTGATCATAATATTCCGCTTGATAAATTTGAATTCCAAATGCTATATGGTTTCCGTACAGATATGCAAAAAGAGCTTGCAAAAGAGGGCTATAACTTCTGTGTATACGTTCCATTCGGCGAAGATTGGTACGGGTATTTCATGCGCCGTTTAGCTGAGCGTCCCCAAAACCTTAATCTTGTCACAAAACAAGTATTTACGAAAAAAACGAATACTGTTCTTGCAGTAGCAGCAGGTGCATTCGTTCTTGGTCGTTTAACTAAACGCAATAAGTAAAAAAATGAGAACCTTTTCGCTTATGATGCGATAAGGTTCTCATTTTATTTATTCCATCCTTTTTCTTTAAAGCGTGCAATGGCCTCAATTCGATTGCCAACGTTTAGTTTTTCTAAAATCGTCGAAATATAGTTACGAACTGTGCCAGCAGACAAAAACAGCTCAGCAGCAATTTCCTTTGTCGTCTTGCCCTCTGCTACAAGTGTCAGAACTTGACTCTCTCGCTCCGTTAAAGGATTTTCACTATCATCTTCATAGACAAAATCAACGAGCTCTGGCGCATAAATGCGTTTACCGTCCATTATTGTACGGATTGCGCTCACTAACTCCTCTATAGGGCTATCCTTTAATAAATAGCCTCTGACACTCGCTTTTCTAGCACGTTCGAAATAACCAGGTCTAGCAAATGTAGTTAAAATAATGACTTTACAACCTGAGCCAGTGCTATGCATTTCTTCTGCTGCGTCTAGTCCCGTTTTCACCGGCATTTCAATATCCATAACACAAATATCAGGCTGATGCTCTTCCACAAGCATCAATGCTTCCTCACCATTTTTTGCTAAGCCAACAACCTCCATATCCTCCTCCATACTAAGTAAAGAGCGAAGCGCTCCTAATAGCATCCCCTGATCTTCAGCAATCACAATTCGTATCATGTCACAATCCTCTTTTCTATATGTTCTTCAGATTGTCTTTGACATTCTGATGCGTAATAGCTACTGGGATAGTTACCGTTAATGTGGTGCCCTCAACACTTTCAATTTTAAAGGACCCATTAATAAACTCTAAACGTTCCCGCATTCCTTTCAATCCATTACCAGTTCTCCAGGCTTGTTTTTTCGTAATACCCTGTCCGTTATCTCGCACTACCAAATAAACTTCTTTAAAATTTTGATGGAAAGCAATTTCACATTTTGTTGCTCCACTATGTTTGACAACATTATTAACCGCCTCTTTTAAGCACATAGATAAAACATTCTCTACAAGTGGTGGAACTTGCAATGCGTTTTTATCACCCTCAAAGACAAACTCCATTTCAGCTGCCTTTAGTATTTGTGAAATACGCATGATCTCATCTTCAAATTTTGCTGTACGCATATCTGAAACTAATTCCCGAACCTCTTTTAAGGCAATACTAGCCGTCTGGCGTATATCCTTAATCTCAATCAAGGCTTGCTGGGGATCTCGTTCAATCAACCTAGAAGCTAGATCACTCTTCAAACCTATCATCGACAATTTTTGTCCTAATGTATCATGCAAATCTCGAGCTATTCTTTGTCGTTCTTCAAAAACAATTAATTCAGCAATACGTTCATTGGCTGTTTCTAACTGTCCCTCTAAATTTTCACGTTTATTTTTGGAATAAAGCGTTAGCGGTAAAAGGACAACAGCTAAAATAGTTAATACAACGAAAGGCAACTGTGATAAAAATAGGTTGAGCTCTACAAAGAATCCAGCACCTGCTGAAATAACTGTAAATCCAATATGTAGACCATACATAATATAAAAGCCGACGGGTCTTCGGATATTCCCAATAAAAAATGCTGTGAAAATGGACAAATAGACATAGCCATACAAGATGGTCATAATAATATTTATGACCATTTCAAAGCTAATCCACATATAAACTAAACCGCTTTTCGAATTCATGGCAAATCGATAGAAGATAAAATAGAGCATTAAAAATGTAATACCTATCGATATTTCGATATAAGATGATTTCCTAAAAATGAAGAAAAACGGTAGGAAACAAAAAATTATCCACAAATATACACTGAGCATCGGACTATTCGGAATAATACTATGCCATTTCCTCAACATAATCTCACGCTCTTTCCTACTTTTCCCTTATTATAACAAGAAAATTAAATTTATGCCTGTAGATGCTTTGACCCATAGTCCTCTCTTTACATAAAACAGCCATCTCTCTTGCAGAGATGGCTGTTATCAACTAAGCGGCAATACTGCCTCTTTCTTTACGTTTTATAATTTCATTTACTTCTTTAAACGTTACAAATTTACCTTGATCTTCATCATATAACTTGTAACGTAGTGATTCTAAACTCGTACGTAAAGTAATCGTTGTTGCCATGTGTAATGGCGGTGTCTCATTGTGTGCCTTTTCAAGATTATAATTAGGTACACGAGGAGCTAAGTGATGAACATGATGGAAACCAATATTCCCTGTTACCCATTGTAAAAGTTTTGGCAATTTATAATACGAGCTTCCTTCAACTGCAGCTTTCACATAATCCCACTCTGAATCGTGTTCAAAATAAGAATCTTCATACGTATGCTGGATGTAAAATAACCAAATTCCTAAAGAACCTGCAATAAATAAAGTAACGCCTTGCACTAATAAAAACGCTTGCCAGCCCATGAAGAAAATTAAAGCGGCACAAATTCCCACAATGGTAATATTCGTTAAAATTGTATTGAGACGTTCCTTCTTCTTCGCATCCTTACGATTAAAACGATTTAAGACAAGAACCATATAAAGTGGGCCTAATCCAAACATCACAAATGGATTACGATAGAAGCGGTACCATAGACGTTGCCCTTTTGAGGCTTGCATATATTCTTCAACTGTCATCATATCAATATCACCGATACCACGCTTGTCTAAGTTTGAGCTTGTTGCATGGTGAATTGTATGCTCACGTTTCCATTTTTCATAAGGGAATGATGTTAGCACCCCAGTAAAAAATCCAACCCAGTCGTTTGCCTTTTTACTTTTGAAAAATGACCCGTGTGTACAATCATGAAAAATAATAAAAGTTCGTACGACAAAACCTGCTGAAATGGCACTTAAGCCAACTGTTAGCCAAGGTGATACATCCACTAACAAGTAACCAGCCACCCATAATGCAATTAACGGTACAATTGTATTTATAATCTGAAAAACACTTTTACGCGTATCTGATTTGGCAAATGGCGCTACATCTTGGCGTAACTTTTTTGTTTTTTCTTTAATAGTTGCCATCTTTTACTCCCTCGTTTCTTTTTTTCTTATGATCTCATCATAAAACAAGAACACAAGTCAGTAACAGACGCAAACATCACAAAAAGGATATGACATTTGTCATATCCTTTTATGATTTCGGTCCAGTCAAATGAAGTTGAAAGAACACAAGGTCTAGCCATTGTTCAAATTTATAGCCTGCATTTTTAATGGTTCCTGCATATTCAAAGCCTAATTTTTCATGTGCTTTAATACTACCAATGTTTTCTCCATCAATACCAGCAACAAGCGTTTTGACACCATTTTCTTCAGCCATCGCTATCAGCTTGTTCATGAGCTTTGTCGCAATCCCTTTTTGATAATGCTCTTTATGCACATAGACAGAGTGCTCCATTGTATATTTATAACCTGGATAAGGACGGAATTGACTATAGGTAGCAAAGCCAGCAACAAGCCCATTATCCTCAAATACAAGTAAAGGATTATCTAATGCTTGTTGTTCCTTAAACCACTGTACTTTTTCATCAAAAGTTTGTATTTCGTATCGATAGACAGCCTTGCTTGTTAAAATAATATCATTATAGATAGCCAAAACCTCAGGAATATCTTTTTCTTCCATGAATCGTATCATTCTGCTCACTTCCCTTAACCAAATTGTTTTCTTCTATAAAGAAACAGAGATAGACAGTCCTTGAATAGACTATCTATCTCCTCTTATTTTATGCCTTAAACATTGAAGTAGCGAGCATCAGGATGAGCAAAAACGATGGCAGATACAGATGCTTCTGGCTCCATCATAAAGCCTTCTGTAAGATGGACACCAATATCCTCAGGTTTTAATAGGCCGAATAGTTTCTCTTGATCCTCCAAGTTAGGACATGCAGGATATCCGAATGAAAACCGTTGACCTTGATATTTTGCAGCAAAACGATCTCTCATAGTGAAATCTGTTGCATCAGGGAAGCCCCATTGATCACGAATTTCCTGATGCATACGTTCAGCAAAGCCCTCTGCTAATTCTAAAGCAGTGGATTGCAAGGCATGACTTTCAAGGAATTTCCCATCCTCTTTTAACTGGCGGGCTTTAGCCATAACTCCTTGACCTGCTGTTACAACCATGAGTGCAATATAGTCCATTTCACTGCTCTCTACCGTTTTTAAGAAATCTGCAAGACATAAAAATGGTTCAACCTGCTGACGAGGGAAGGTAAAACGCTCAATTTCTGTCTTACTATCAGCAGGGTCATACACAACGACATCATCACCATCTGCTTGAGCAGGGAAAAATTGATACAAACCAGATGGCTTTAATAGATCACTTTTTAAATAATCATCTACTAAATCCTTGAGCTCTGTTGCTCTTGAATCACCCGCATCAAGCAATTGCTGAACTTGCCCTTTCAAACCTAAATGGTGTCCCAGTAATGTACGCATATTAACATAAGGATATAAATGAGATACAGAATAGACTTTTTTCACATGACGTCGTAAATCAGCTGGTAAAAATACTGGCGCTCCTTTAACTGTTCGTGCAGGCTTTATTGTTACCTCTTTTGCCGGACGAGCAGCTCGTTTTTCATCGGCCTCTAAACGTTTTTGACGGGATTCTTCAATTTCTGCTAAGAAATTTTCACGTGTCCCTTCACCCATTAATAGATTCGCTTGCTCTAAGCCTTGCATAGCATCCTTTGAATAAATAACAGGACCACCATATTCATCTGCAATTTTTGTTTCAGTAAAACGACGTGAAAGTGCAGCCCCACCAACTAAAATAGGAACATCAATTCCTGCCTCTTTAAAATCCTGAGCAGTAATGACCATCTGTTGCGCTGATTTCACGAGTAAACCTGACAGCCCAATAAAATCAGGTTTTTCCTTACGAATCGCATCAATCAATTGGGCAGGGGTTACTTTAATGCCCAAATCGACTACCTTATAGCCATTATTACTTAATATAATATCAACCAGGTTTTTCCCAATATCGTGAACATCGCCTTTTACCGTAGCAAGTACCATTTTCCCTTTTCCAGCACTCTCTTCATCCTTCTCCATGAATTGCTCTAAATGAGCAACTGCGGCCTTCATCACACCTGCTGATTGTAAGACCTCTGCTACAATGAGTTGATTATCATTAAATAATCGACCTACCTCAGCCATGCCCTCCATTAAAGGACCATTAATTATATCAAGTGGCGCCTCGAAGATTTCCCTTGCAGCGTCTAAATCCTCAATTAGCCCTTCTTTGGTACCTTCTAATATATAGTAAGCTAAACGACCTTCAACCGTTTTCGGAATATCAGCTTCCGTTTTCTCCTTCTTTTTATCTCGATAAAAATCTGTAAACACTGCTAATGTTTCATCATTTGTATTAAAGAGCAGGTCATTTGCGAGTTTGATTTCCTCTTCAGGGATGGATGCATAACGCTCCAATTTCTCTGTATTAACAATGGCATAATCTAAGCCCGCCTGTGTACAATGATAGAGATAAACAGCATTCAGTACTTCACGACCAACTGGTGGTAAGCCAAATGAGATATTACTTACGCCAAGTACCGTCAATGTCTGCGGCAATTTTTCTTTGATGAGACGAATGCCTTCAATCGTTTCTAACGCTGAACCAATATACTGCTCATCCCCAGTTCCTACAGGGAACATTAATGGGTCGAAAATGATATCCTCTGGTGCAATCCCCCATTTCTCCGTTAAAAGTTGATAGGAGCGCTCGGCAATTTCGAGCTTTCGATGACGGTCAACCGCCATTCCCTTTTCATCTATCGTTCCGACAACTAACGATGCACCATATTTTTTCACGAGTGGTAATACTGCATCAAATCGTTCTTCACCATCCTCTAGATTAATAGAGTTAATGATGGCTTTCCCTTGTGAAAACTTTAATGCTTCCTCAATTACTTTTTCATCAGTTGAGTCAATCACAAGAGGCACCTTAACCTTTTTTACAACCTCCTGCATAAAACCACGCATATCGGCTAATTCATCGCGATCAGGGTTGGCTAAACAAATATCAATAACATGTGCACCATTTTTGACTTGAGCACGTGCAATCTCTGCGGCCTCCTCAAATTTCCCATCGATGATTAAATTCTTAAATTTACGAGAGCCAATTACATTTGTTCTCTCCCCAATAAATAACGGACGCATAGAATCGTCATACAATAACGGTTCAATTCCTGATACTGCATGACCATGTGTTTTTTCTGGTAATTGGCGAGGTTTTTCATCTTTTAAGACCTCACGAATGGCTGCAATATGAGCCGGTGTCGTCCCACAACATCCACCTACAATATTAAGCCAACCTTTTTCTGCAAAACCTTTTAATTTTTGCGATAGCGATTCCGGTGATTCATGATAACACCCTTCTTCATCTGGCAAGCCAGCATTTGGATAACAGCTAATATAGCCTGTTGAAAGCTCTGCTAATGAACGAATGTGATCCGTCATAAACTCAGGTCCTGTCGCACAGTTTAGGCCAACTGATAATGGTTTAATATGCTCGATCGAAATATAAAAGGCATCGATTGTTTGCCCTGCAAGCGTTGTACCCATCGGTTCTATTGTTCCTGAAATCATGACGGGTAGCTCTTTTCCCGTTGATGCAAAAGCGCGCTTTACGCCAAGTGTGCCTGCTTTGACATTGAGCATATCCTGACTTGTTTCTAATAACAAAACGTCGGCTCCTGCCACAATTAATGCCTTTGCCTGTACATAAAAATTTTCCTCTAGCTCATCAAATGTAATACCACCAGTTACTGATAACGTTTTTGTTGTTGGCCCCATAGCCCCTGCAACAAAACGTGGCCAATCCGATGTGGAATAACGATCCACTGCTTGGCGAGCAATTTCCACTGCACGCTTATTAATTTCTTCTGCTTTTGTGCCAAGATCATATTCATTTAACACAAGAGGCGTCCCACCAAATGTATTTGTACAAATAATATCTGCGCCTGCCTCTAAGTATTTATGGTGAATTTTTTCAATGACATCTGGTCTAGTAAGCACAAGATTTTCATTACAGCCATCAAGTTCCTCGCCACCAAAATCCTCTGCTGATAAATTTTCATTTTGTAGCATTGTTCCCATTGCGCCATCAAGAATTAAAATACGTTTCTCTAGTTGCTCTTCAATCGAGTGCTTAGCCATGTATACTTACTCCTTTTTTCTGTTCATCCAATTGCTCTATATATTTCATCAACTCTAGTGTCACATCGTAACGTAAAAATGGTGTAATAAGGTAAATCCCATTGAAATATTGCGTAGCCTCTTCTACTAATTCTTTGGCAATAGCAATCCCTTCCAATGTTGCCTTTTCTTTATCTTCTCCACATGCTTTCATTCTTGTTAAGGCATCTTCAGATAATTTGATACCTGGCACTTCATGATGTAAAAATTCAGCGCTTTTATAACTCGTAACAGGCATAATACCGATGTATATTGGAGCTTGTAAATGCTTTGTTGCCTCATAAATCTCTACAATCTTCTCTTTCGTATATACTGGTTGAGAAATGAAATAGTCTGCCCCATGCTCAATTTTCTTCTCCAAGCGTGTCACAGCACGATCTAACACACGGACGTTTGGATTAAATGCAGCAGCAACTGAAAAATTTGCTTTTTTACGAAGTGGCTTACCTGAGAACGAGACCCCTTCATTTAATTGCTTAATTAATTGGATTAGCTCCATGGAAGATACATCATAAACACTTGTCGCACCTGGGAAATCTCCTACTTTCGTTGGATCACCCGTAACGGCCAACACATCATGAATACCTAAAGCATTTAACCCCATTAAATGGGATTGTAGACCAATTAAATTACGGTCGCGACATGTAATATGAGTTAGTGGGCGTACACTATGTGTGCTCTTCAACAATGCGCCCATTGCAATATTACTAATACGTGGAGAGGCCAGTGAATTGTCTGCCATCATAACTACATCTGCACCTGCATCATATAATTGCTTTGCTCCTTCAAGGAACCCATCGATCTCTAAATGTCTAGGTGTATCCAACTCTACTATGACAGAGCGTTCACGTTTAACTTTTTCATGAAGAGGCTCATACTTTGTTGGCTCCGCTTCTCGAACAATCTCAATCTTTTTAGGCTTCGCATGCTTCTCCTGAACCGGTGATAACTCTTCTAAATACTTCTTTGCTGCTGCAATATGTTTGGGTGTTGTACCACAACAGCCCCCTATTAAGCGTACACCTTGATCACGCAATTCAACAGCCGCTCGACCAAAATAATCAGCTTCTGACTCATAAACGACACGCCCATCCTCTAAGTCCAGAAGTGAAGCATTTGGATAGGCTGACATAAATGCCTTATGAGGAAGTTCTACACCCTCAAATGCCAGAATTGTATGGTGTGGACCTAGTCGACAATTGACACCAACAATATCAGCACCTAGGGCTTCAAGCTCATGGAGAGCATTATTTAAAGACATCCCATTTTGTAAAACACCAGGCTCATGCATAGAAACTTGTGCAATAATCGGCAATTTTGTTTTTTCTCGTAGCATCTTTAAGGTTGCTGTTAATTCTTCAAAATCATAATAAGTTTCAAGTAAAAGGCCATCTGGATTCCCTGCAAGTAAGACTCTTGCTTGTTCTTCAATAGTCGCTAATATTTCATCCAAGGTTGCATCACTTTTACGAATTCCCCGAATACCACCAATTGTTCCTAAAACAAATTGACCGCCATCAGCCGCTGCTCGTTTTGCGATGGTGATAGCAGCTTCATTAAATTGTTGGACACGTGATTCTAATCCATAGCGAGCTAATTTAATGGCATTTGCACCGTACGTATTCGTTTGAATGATGTCAGCACCAGCTGCAATATATTCTCTATGAATCTTTTCAATTAACTCGGGTCTCTGAACATTCATTTCCTCATGGCAATACTCCAATCCATAGCCATATAGCACTGTGCCTATTGCACCGTCTGCCGTCAATACATGCGTTTTTAACCTTTCAAGCAATCCCATAAAATTAGCCTCTCTTCCTATGTCTCTATATAATAAAAAGCCTTCTTTCATAAAAAAGAAGGCTTTAACGATTCATCATTGTTGTTCCTTCTCATCTTCGACTCAACGGTCTTCTGGATTTAGCACCTGACAATAAAGTTGGTTGCTGAAGCTTCAATGGGCCAGTCCCTCTGCTTCTCTTGATAAGAATTAAGTATGAATTTTTTAAATAATTAAAAGAATCATATCGTTTACTGACGAATGAGTCAAGACTATTTCACATAACAAAGTTTTTTTCCACTTAAAATCTTAGAAATTGGCAAGTTCCTTTGCAAGCTCTTCGCCAATTTTTTTCCCATTTTGAATGCAAGCACCGATACCTACGCCAAAATATGAGCACCCTGCAATCGATAAATTAGGGTATTTCTCATGTAATTCTTGTAGTAATCCTTGTAATGCCTCACGATGCGCTAGATCATATTTAGGCATTTGATCAATCCATTTTGTTACATTCACAACGGTTGGTTGCTCCTCTATTCCTAGGCTCTTTCTCACATCTTCTAAAGCAACTGCTGCCAATTCTTCATCCGTCATGGCATGTAGTTGCTCATAGGCTGGATTGATGCTCTTATAAAAGAGTCGCACAAGTAATTTATTTTCTTTCGATGTATGCTTCCATTTACGACTAGTCCAAGTTGCTGCATTACAAGTAACGTCTGAATTATGGGAAACAATATAGCCTGTTCCATCTGCTGGCAATTTAGCATCTGGCACATCAAAACCTAAATAGATAGTAATCGCTGACGCTGTCGTAAATCGATCAAAATAGCGGTTTAAAGATTCATCCTGTAGCAGATTTTGGACAGTATCGTTCGGTAATGCTAAAACGACATAATCTGACTCAATAATTTCACCATTAGCTAAGGTAATAGTGTAGTTCTTATCTTGTTTTTGAACATTTAAAGTAGTAACACCCTTGATAATTTCTACATCGGATAAGGTTTGTTCAAGTCGATCAATTAAAGAAGATAAACCTTTTTTAAACGATATAAATTTTTTGTTCGCTGCTTTAACAAATTGCTCACGATTCGCATCAAAGCCTTTAATAATACTTCCATAATCATTCTTATAATCAATCAAATACGGTAAAGTAGAGCCAATAGAAAGCTGATGTAAATCTCCCGAATAAACACCTGCAAGGACTGGTGCAATTTGATTTTTCACCAGTTCCTCTCCTAAATAGTAAGTTAAAAATTCACCGATTGAACTTTCCTTTGTGAAGCTATTGTTTGGCAATGTTAAATCCTTCAACGCTTCTTTTTTTCCTTGCTCGGAAATAAGTGTACTTTCCTCTAAGGATGCTAAACTCATCGGTATTCCGAAAGTTGAATCTGCCGGAATAGCATGTAACTCATTATTCGTATAAATATAAGAAATACCTGTTTCGTTGTAAACTAGTTCCGCCTCAAAATCAAGCTCCCGCACGAGTTCCATAACGCCTTGATGACGGGCTACAATAGAATCAGCACCCGTTTCCATGATGAAACCTTTTTCATGTGCTGAATATAATTTGCCTCCTAAATATGTATTTTTTTCTATAAGCACTAGACGAACATCTAAATTATGTTCCTTTACTTGACGTTGCAAATAATGCATTGTACATAGTCCTGTAATACCGCCGCCTAAAACAACAACTGTTTTCATCATAACCGCCCCTATTATTCGTTCTTTCTACAGTATAATCTTTTTTTCATTGAAAATTACGTTAAACCCTTTACAAATTTAGCAAAAATAGAGCTATTTCTTCAGTGAAATAGCTCTTACTTTCTGAATCTCTATAAGATTGATCCTCTATAACGATGGCTTCACAACAAACATTTTAATAGGTACTATAGTGTTTATTACGTCTAAAAACATAAAAAATAGGATGTTGTTAATAGTCTATCCTTTTAAATTTTGCGCAAAGCTCGCTAATTTTTCTGCTGAATTTGTTACCTCAGTAAATGAAGTGCCTAATTCACTTAATATGCCTACAATTGCTTGTATTTTTGTTGCCATACACTCATTTTGATCTTTTGCCTCTGTCATGGCTCCCAATATACTCGTAAATTGGCCTTCAGTTTGTAACATATTTTCTTCACCTGCTGCAACTTCATCTTGAATATTTGTCAAAGAATACTCTAGTTTCTCTGTTCGTTCACCTGTCTTTTTCAATAACAAAGCCACCGCTGTAACAGATTCTTTTGTCTGAATTGATAATTTCCGTACTTCATCGGCCACTACACTAAAGCCCTTTCCCGCTTCCCCAGCACGTGCTGCTTCAATTGCTGCATTTAAAGCCAATAGATTTGTTTGATTCGCAATATTGGTCACAACACTCATGATTGTTTCCATTTCCTTAGACATACCTGATAATTGTTCTATATTTTCTTCTATATCATGAAGAGAATGACTAATATTTAGCATATTTTGTGATTGATTTTTTAAACGCTCGCGACCCTCAAGTGCTTGGTTTTCAGCCAGTGTAGACACATCGAGTGATTTTTTTGCCAAATGTTTAATTTCGCCAGATTGCTTACTTAAGCAGGAAAATGAATTATTGGTTTCCTGTGAGATAGCTGCAAGTGCTTCCGAAGAATCTACAATCTGTCGTTCAATCGCTTCTTTTTCATGAACCATTTTTTCTTTCAGTTGTTCCACAGTGTTTTCAAAAGCTTCTAAAACGAGTTGTTGCTCAAAATTACAAATTTTCGATATAGCTCTGATCGTATTAAATTGATCTTGTGGAAATTCTATATTTTTTTCGACTAAATCAATAAATGATATCGATAAATCTTGGAATGCACAGATATACCACTGTGTTCTAAGCCCAATGTGGACATGCACCTTTGCAATTTTTACACGCCTTTGGTAATACATCTCATCAATGGTTCCGTTAAACATTTCAATAATATGTTGCCGTAATGTTACTTTAAGCTTTTCTACAGAACTATGATGACTGATAATATCTACCAAATGATGCTCTGTTCCAATCATGTTGTAAAAACGGTTTACGATGTGATCTACATTATCCATAACTATTGGCTGGAAAGCTTTTAAATATTGTAAGTCGTTCTTCGTTAAGTTCAGCATTTCAATTTGCTTCGCCATCGATTGACGAGAGGACAAATCCATTTTCACTGTGTATTGCTGTAAATCCAATACCTTCGTCTTTCTCTGTTTTTGAAAAATCACACATCTTCCCTCTTTCATTCCGTTTACTTTCATCAGGCTGAGAAACATCAAATCCCTTTTAACATATTGATGGATACACGAAAAAATACCGATAAAATCAGATTAGTCAGATTTAATGGTTACATTCAATAGCGCAATTCCGTATGACAGACTTCCTCCCAAAGTATGTCGGGTACCCCTTTACTCAATTTATCCTAAGATTATATGCTTTCAGCAAACAGATATAGTCACTACATGACTATCAGTAAATTATTTACGTATGCTTCTTTTCAAAATCACTCATTTACATTAATCATTTTATAAATGACTGTCAATCTTATGAGTACCATTTTTTTACACAAAATGTATAAAAAGTCCTTGTTGTTAAATAAAGCGTAATAAACATTGAAAAAGCTACCACAATATTATTGGGTAGCTTTTTTAACTATTTTTTTGTTTATTATGCTTACTTGTTTTATATTTATTCTACTTTTTTATTGATCATCTTCAAATTTCACTATACTAATATTTTTTACCCTCAATCATCATCTATCTAAATACTCTTAAATAGCTGTCTAATTTAGACTTAAATACCCATAAACCATAGCAATATAAATCATTCTAAAAACCTATGTTTTTTTAACACTAAATTTACAATCCTTTAAGTTCCTGTAATATTTTAGCCGCTTCTTCGGATCCTGCATCTGCCGCGAGTCCATACCATTTAATAGCTTCTTTTAGATTTCTTTCTAACCCTGTATCTTTATTAAAAATATGCCCTAACTGTAGCTTGGCTTCTACATCTCCTTGAAGTGCGGCCTGCTTAAACCAATGTATACCTTTTTCGAGATTGCGAATTCCAGCCAGACCATTACTCCATATATAACCTAAATCATAAAAGGCATCTACATGATATTGTTCTGCAGCTCTTTCATACCAAAACAGACCACGATTGACATCTTTCACTTGGCCTAAGCGTCCCTCTAAATAAATTCCACCCAGTCGATATTGTGCTTCCACATACCCTGCCTCAGCTGATTTTTTATAGGCGTTAAAAGCCTCTTTCACATCTACCTCAACGCCTAACCCCTGCTCATAAATAATCCCTAACGTAAACATTGCCTCTGCCACATTCTTTTGTGCAGCATAATCAAACCACTTTTTTGCTAATGTATAATCCGTTGATACACCTTCGCCATTAAAGTACATATCTGCTAAATTATTGGCAGCATCCGCATGTCCCTGTAAAGCTGCTTTTTCATAGTATGAAAAGGCAAGGGAATAATTTTCCTCCATACCTATGCCCCCGAAGCAAAAATTCCCAAGCATATATTGAGCATCTGCATTTCCTTGGACAGCAGCTAGCTCAAACCATTTCAATGATTTTTCAGGTTGAAAATGTTTACCCTCTCTAGAATTATAGTATTCGCCCAGTTGATATTGGGCATCACCATCCTGCTCTTCAACCGCTTCCTTATACAAATCAATAATGAGCTCATGATCTAAGTCCTCTTCATCTAGAACAGCAACTTGTTCATCTTGATGGCGAAAATACCACTCTACAATATCAAGCACATCATCTACTACTTCTATACTGTTTTTTAACTTTTCTAGCGAAGAAATTTGCCAAATGAGTATATAGATAGGCTGTGGAATGGCATCGCGCAAGACATCATCATATTCTGCCAACAGCGTTAATACATTCTCCTGAATCGATTGAGATTGCACTGTATGGACAATCTGCAAATGACGTTGTTGCTGTTCTTTTAATAATCCTCGTACTACTTGATACAGTATTTTCTGCAAGGCTGTTAGGTTAACTTCTGGGAATGTAAGTAATTTTATATTTTGAGCAAACCACTGATCTTGAGTTTGTGTAAGATTTTGTAGGGAAATTATTCGTTCTTTATTTCGCTTGGCTAAAATTTGCTCGTACATTATTTTCCTCCCTTGCACACTATGTAAAAAACTGCCTTACCACTATTATATGGAAGACAGTTGAAGTTTGGTTACACATATGCTCTCAATAGTAAGCCTATGAAAAGCGTAATAATTAAAAATACTGTGACATGGGTCCATTTATACATGGCTAATAAGCCTATAAATTCTCGTGTGAATGCATTAGGAACATAGTAAAAAGCAGTTTTTGAGCCAATTCCCTCGGCGTCTAATGCTGCTTTCCTAGCATAAATACTTGCGCGAAACACATGGAAATTATTCGTAACAAAAATGGAGCGATAGTTCTCTCCATGAGAATGTTGGTCCATTATTTGCTTTGAAAAGATCATATTTTGTTCTGTATTGGCTGAACGATCCTCCATTACTATCTTGTCAGTCGGAATATGATGTACTTCTAATAGGTATTGTTTCATTGCATATGCTTCTGATACCTTTTCATCATTTCCTTGACCACCAGAGACAATAATATAAGGCTTCATCTCATACTTTTTATATTGCTTTACTGCTTCATCTAAACGACTTGCTAAAAGCGGAGGTACTGTATCGCCAATTAACCCTGAACCTAATGCAATGATGTAATTTGGTTCATAACGTATTGGTGTAAGAAGATACAATATTGAATAAGCAAGGACACTAGTATATAAGAACATTGTATAGCCAAAAATCAAAAACGCATAGAAGAAAAGAATATGCCAAAATACATTTTCAATTTCAATAAAAATGACGAATACATACCATAACATCATAATAACAAAACTTAGCCCCAATATGGCTAACATTAAGTTACGAAATTTGCGTCCTTCCTTTTCCAATAATACTTTACTATTGAAAAACATGGCTATCGATAAAATAAACATAATACTTGGAAAGCTTCCTAATATAATGAATATCCCCATTTCGGAAATAATCCCCTGATCATTCGGTAGCAATAAAGGATAATGAATAATGAACGCTCTGACAATATACATACCTATCAGGCCAAGTGCTACCGCGTTAAGAAATCGCCTTTTTTCTGTTAGGTACAAAATAATAAAAATGGTAAGTAAGATTGATAAAGTTAGTAGCATTTTTTCACTCCTTCCTATTGTATAATTTCTACAATCATTACATCTGCCACTATTTGTCCATATTTTTTGATATAGCTTAATTTTTGAAAGCGTTTGTTTTATTTTTTAATATAGTTCATGTAATATTACTATATAAGAACTAGTTTATGATTAGATTAAAAATTATATTGGAGGAATGTATGTAATGAAAAAAATTCTTGCCGCTCTTTTTGCAGCGACACTGATATTTTCAACTGTTGGTGCAACATTATTTATTTCTGATACGCCAACGGCAGAAGCTAAATCCTATAAATCGGGTAAAAAGGGCTTCTCTAACAATAATAATAGCTCGAATATCCAAAAATCGGATACTACCAAAGATCAAAACAATGCAACAACAAATAAAAACAACTCAACATCTACTAATAAAGCAGATACTACTAAAAAAGGTGGCTTTTTCTCAGGTGGTCTGATGAAAGGATTAATGCTTGGTGGACTTGCTGGATTATTATTCGGTAGTCTATTTAGTGGTATGGGTATACTGGGGAATATTTTAGGTTTACTTATTAATGTCGCAGCAATTGTTGTTATTGTGATGCTTGTTGTGAAGATAGTGAATATGTTTAAAGATAAAAAGCGCAAAGAGGAAGCACAATGGCACAAATAATCAACGAACAAGATATTATTAATGCTATTTGTTTATCTCAAGCCTACTATCAAAACATTCGACCCGAGGATGTTCTTGTTGAATTGACTTACGAGGATGATGCAGGCTTTGGTGCGGAGGTCGAAGTCAACGGTCAAATCGAGGTGCTTAATACAGCAGCCATGATTGGTGCCTTACGTGTTTGGATCAAGGATGTTCTACACGGTGATCCATTCTCAACAGGGATTGAACTTGTTTTAGATGACGAAGAAGGCATTATTGCCAAACTATCATAAAAAAATAGCAGTACAATGAATCGTCCAAAGGAATTCATTGTACTGCTATTTTACTTTTTCAAACGTTTTTTAACCTCTTCTTTTTCTTCTTCATTAAGAGAAAAATCTACGATAGAGCGTCCCAGCATTAATAACATGATAAACATTACTCCTGTACCAACAATTAAATAAATCATTGTAAAAACTTTAGAATAAGCCGTTGTTGGATATAGTCCTGTTTCGACTCCAGTTGGAATTAAGCTCACTACAGCAAAATACATGGCATCCAACCAGTACCACCCTTCTGTCCCCTTGTAGAATAGAGTTCCTGATAGAATGATTAAAAATAGTGTAGTAAATAATGATAGGAACTGTGGACGTTTAAAGGACCTCCACAAACCTTTTACTAATCTTTTAGCAGATAATATAAATGATAGCATCCCATTCTCCTTTATCAATGGACATACAGCAGCATAGTTAGACTATACTTCGTTTTTTACGAAAACGTCAAAAGGTAGAGGAGACAATCCCCCTACCTTCTAATTATTATTGAATGAGTAGCTGACTAAGATTGGTAAATATTTTAGCTGCTTGACCTCTTGTTGTGACAACCTCAGGTGAAAATTTCCCTCCATCCCCGGTCACGATTCCTAATTCATACAGCATTGTGATTGCACGTTTGGTTTCTGCATTATAAGAAGCAACATCCACAAATGGCACATTGCCTTTTGCAATATACGGCTGATTAGATTGCTGTTCATAGGCGCGATGAATCATTAAAGCTAATTGAGCACGTGTCACAGGGTGTCCAGGCTTAAATTTCCCATCTGTTCCTTTAATAAGACCATGTACATATGCTGCCGCAATTTCTGCCTGTGTTGCTGCATCATAATTTGCGATATCAGTAAATGGTGCTTTTTCTTCAGTAGTTAAGCCAAGACTTCTTACAAGAATGGCTGCAGCTTGGGCACGTGTTACACTACTCTCAGGTCTAAATGTCCCATCTGTATAGCCATTCATTATACCTGTATTTGCGGCTTTTTGAATATACTCTTTTGCCCAGTGATTCTGTGTATCTGTAAAGCTAACGGTTCCTTTCGTAGTGAAAGTTACTGTAGGATTTTGAACACTTTCATTACCAGCACCATCAATGGCTTTGATAGATACATTGTAGGTTGTATTTTCTATTAAATCTTTGAGCGTAATTGTAGTAGTGTCAGCATTTAAAGTTGAAGTTAATTTTCCATTCACATAGACAAGGTAATTTGCTACGCCTACATTATCTGTCGCTTCTTGCCAGCTAACCTTAACAGTTGTACGATCTTTTACCTCTACTCCGATAGCCTGCGTGACATCCCATAAAGAGCTTGTTTTAATAATGGGTAAAAATGCTTCATTTGCTATCGCTAAATAACCAGCTTCACTTAAATGAATATTTTCAGGGTTTGGTAGATAGTTGGCAACATCCTTTGCAACAACATCATATGTAGGAACAAAAATAGCGCCCGCTTTTTCAGTAGTTGTTTTGATTGTTGAATTCAAAGTAGCTAATAACAGATTAAATTGTTTTTGTAAGTTCGCACTATAGTATGGGAAGGAATTATAATAGCCCATTACATATACTTCAGCTTGTGGATTAATTTTTTTGATTTCAGAAAGAATAGTAGCAATGTTCGATACAGCTTCTTTAGTAGCTTTTATGATAGCCACAGTGTCAATTCCCGTTGTTTGAGATTCTTTTAATATTGGCAATAGATCATTTGCCCCAGCTGTTAATGTGATGATTTCAGCTTCCTTAATAGAAGCTCGTAACTTTGCCTGTTCCTCTGTATAGCCAAAACCAGTCACTGTTTTTGCAACATCATTTTGTAGATCAGCTAAAACATTTTTAGTTGTGTAGCCTGACATAGCAAAGCCCTTATTAAAGGAAGTAAGGAAGCCGTCTTGCTGTAATGCCTGTGCAATAAAATCGGTATAGCCTAATCCAATTACACCTACTTCATTCATCCCATGTGCTAATGAATCACCAAGTGCCACATAATCGGTTTGTACAATCCAACTTGGTGCTATACGGTCACCCTGTCCTTCTTCTGCACTAGCTGCTACAGGTAAAGCTAATTGCAAAGCCAATATACTTGAAGCTAAAAAACGAAATTTCTTTGATAATCTCATTTACTCTCTCCTCTACTTATAAAATAGTCGTTGTTTTCACTATTTTACTAGAGGAGCGATAAAAATAGGTTAAATTACAACAATCTTTTTAAAACATTTCATTTTTTATCTAATCAACCTGTATCTTTCCATAAATCCCACCACCACCAACTTTAATGGCTAATTGGCCTGTTCTCGCTAAATCGATTAATTGGGCTAGTTTATGTGGCACAATTTGTTCAAGCTGGTCGATTGTTACACGATGCAAAATATTCATTTCTGTACCAAATGCTCCGATTAAACGTTCCATCATTTTAGGACCAATACCTGGAATGAAATCAAGTGGTATCTGATGAATGTAAGGTGGTCTATTTCGTTTATTGGGAAAGTCTTCTGATAGCTCCTGTATACGGGTAGCTACTCCCTTTATAATTTGAGTACTCCCACATTCTGTACAAATGGTAGCTTCTTTACTTAGCTGTTGACTACATTTTGCACAAACTGTTTGATGATATTTGCCAAGCAAAGGATTCAGGCCATAATTGGCTATTACCGCTCGTCCCTGTTGCTCATGCAGAGCCATTTTTAATTCTGTAAAATTCGCTTCTGCTAATCGTAACTTTTGATATTCTCGCGCTAATTTTCCAAGCGAATGTGCATCGGAATTGCTAACGAATGTATATGCTTGTAATTCTTTAATATGACGTACCATATTTGTATCAGAGCTTAAACCTAATTCAATGCCATCAATAAGCTGCGGATCAAAGACTTCAGTTAAACTTCGACGAACCCCTTTGCCAAACAAGCTTTTAAATGGTGTAAATACATGTGCAGGAATAAAAATACCTCCCAATTCATGCACCTTTTGCTGCAAGGTCTTGCCATCACAATAAATACGTTGTGAACTTAAATGGATATTCTTCATATGTTGTGACATCCATTCTGAGAACTGCTTCATGAGCTCTAGTGTAGGAAAGTAAGCAAGCACATGAATAGGACCCTGACAATGTTGATCATAAATTTCAATTTCCGATCCTGGAATCAAAGTTGTTTCTTGAAAACGTAGACCACCTTCTTTTAGTTCTTTCAGTTCTCCGTGTTCAATCATCCTCACCATTTCTTCGATTACTTCTGGTGAGTGACAGTCAATGACCCCAATGATGTCTAATCCCTTTCTTGCACTAGACGTCTCTAAAATTCGTGCTAATGTTAACGTTTTACTGCCAGTAATTTTCACTGCCCTTCCACTAGAAGTACGTCCAATATGAATATGTAAATCAGCATAGAATTCATTCAATTCAAACACTCCTTTTAGTACATCTATAAAACGAAAATACCTTACATTACTGCAAGGCATTTCTCTTCATTATGATGGATGATTTGTAGTAGTGCTATTATTTGACTCAAAAGCGCCAGAACCGTGTGATGGTGTGGAGGAAGCATCATAGGCAACTAATGTTACACCAATCTTTTCTTCAAGCTCATTGATTTTTTCTAGTTGCTGCGGGTCTAATTGTGCAAACTTAATTTCTGTCATGGCCATCAATCCTTTCAATTATACAATTCCCCGAAATATAGAAAATATACTTCTTCGCATAATTGTGGAATTACAAACGAACACGGATAAAAAAATGACTGATTATCAGTCATTTTTATTGACATTATTTTTCTTATTCTATAACATAATAATTAAGTAAGGCAAAAGTGAGGGATTGCATGTCAAAAGAAGAAAAAATTATTCAAGCTGCCATTGAGGTTTTTCGAGAAAAAGGAATAGAAAAAACAAAGGTTTCAGATATCGTTAAAGCTGCTGGGATCGCTCAAGGAACATTTTATCTTTATTTCCCATCACGCCTTTCTGTGATGCCAGCTATTGCAAAAAATATGGTAGAAAGAATTATTGCTACCTTAGATGAAGGTATTTCAAGTCATAAGCCCTTTGAACAGCAACTTGAAGAGGTTGTGGAAATGGTTTTCTTAATCACGAAAGATTATGGAGATATTGTTGCACTTATTTATGCAGGTATTGCGCAAACTGAGCATTTAAAAGAATGGGAAAATATATATGCACCCTATTATGAATGGATGAGCCATTTCTTATTATCTGGCAAGCAACAGGGAATGATACGTGATTCAATTGACCCAACACGTTCTGCTAAACTGATGATTGGTCTAATTGAATCTGCTGCTGAACAAATTTATTTATTTGACGATAGCAAGGATGAAACAATGAAATTGCTCAAGCTTGAGCTTATAGACTTCCTATCTCACGCACTTGGCCTACGTCACCCATAAAAGTGACGTTCTTTTTTACTTCAAAAATGACTGAACGTCAGTCATTGCATTACCTAATAGAAAGGATTTTACTTATGAAAAAAGAATGGATGTACGTCGTTTTAACAAGTTTATTTGAATTGCTTTGGGTATTTGGCTTTAACGTAGCAAGCTCATGGTGGCATTGGATAATTATTGTGACAATCATTGCTATAGATTTTCATTTCTTATCGGAGGCTTGCGAGAGCTTACCTACTGGTACAGTCTACGCTATTTTCGCCGGAGCAGGTGCAATCGGTACTACATTAATGGATATTTTCATTTTCGAAGGAGAATTTAATGCCATTAAAGGACTGTTCATGATTATTTTAATATTAGGTGTGATTGGTCTAAAATTAGCGGATAATTCCTCTAAAGTGCAGGTGCAAACGAAAGGAGAGAATGTATAATGGGTTGGGTACTTATTATCTTAGCTGCTTTGTCTGAAATTATAGGTGTGATTGGCTTACGCTTCTATAGTCAGCAGAAAACATTACGAAACTTAATTTTATATATTGGTGGTTTTGGTGTGTCCTTTGCCCTTTTATATGCATCCTTCAACTATTTGCAGTTAAGTATTGCCTATGTTGTTTGGGTAGGAATTGGTACTGTTGGAGCTGTACTCGTAAATATCATTTTCTTTGGTGAATCTAAAAATCTATCACGTATTATCAGTATCATAGCAATTATCATAGGTGTAGCAGGCTTAAAAGCAGTATCTTAATGGCTCTACAATACAGGACGCCACTCTTAAATCGGAAGCGTCCTGTATTCATTTTATTTAATACGGCATGGTTGGATAATAATCAATCCATCCGAGCCAATACCAGTATGGACATTGGCCATTTTTTGAGCCAATTCACAAAAGATATCTTCCTTGTAATCATGTTGGAAAAGATCAAGATAGATATCGCTGTTGCCAATACCATGCATTTTCGTAAAGGCTATTTGCATACAGTCACTCCTTAAAGGATGTTTTATGTATCTAATAGAAGATCTCGCTTTCTATATTTGGCTAAACCTCTTCGTGAACTGTTCAGGAACATATGTAAGATACGGCTTCCCTGTCAGTGGATGTATTTGAATATCCGCAAAAACACCGAATACATCTTGTAGCACTGTTGGGGTAAGTACTTCCTCTGGTGTACCATGGCAAACTATTCGCCCTTGCTGTAAAACGTAAATTTGATCGCAATACATAGCAGCGATATTCAAATCATGTAAAGCTGCTACTACGGTTAAATGCAAGGTCTGAATTAAATCCATAAGTTGAAGTTGATGATGAATATCTAAATGATTCGTCGGCTCATCCAATATTAATACCTGTGCTTGTTGAGCGAGTGCCCTTGCAACCATGACACGCTTTTTCTCGCCACCAGAAAGCGAACTAAAGCTTCGTTTCTCTAAATGTGATATGCCCGTTTGCCTAAGAGCCTCTTTAACAATTTGAAAATCTTTCTCTTGATCAAGCTCTAACAGCTTTTTATGTGGTGTTCTTCCCATACTGACTAAATCATGCACAGTGAAATCAAATAATACGGGTGTCTCTTGGCTTACAACAGCCAAATTTTTCGCAATTGATTTACTTGATTGCTTTAATATATCTTGCTCATTTAATACTACCGTTCCGCTTTCAGGTTTTAGGAGACGATACATATTTTTTAACAATGTTGATTTTCCGCTCCCATTAGGACCAATTAATCCAACAAATTGCTTTTCTTTTATTTGAATGCTTACATCATGTAGTATACGCTGATCGTAAATGGAGAATGATACTTGTTTCGCTTCTAATGTCATGGACGTTAATCTCCTTCACCGAAAGAATAGTTGTTACGACGGAGAAGCCAAATGAAAAATGGTCCCCCACAAAAAGCTGTAATAATACCAATTGGCATTTCCTGAGGAGCAATAATGATTCGAGCAAAGGCATCTGCCCACACTAAGAATATTCCACCTATTAAAGCACTAATAGGTATGACGTATTTATAGTTTGAGCCCACAATTAAACGCACAATATGGGGAATAATCAATCCCACAAATCCTATAGAACCACTAACTGCGACAAGCACACCAGTTAATAGAGATACTAATAGTATTAACTGAATACGGAATTGCTGAAGATTAACGCCTAATGTCACTGCCGCCTCTTCTCCTAGTAATAATAAATTTAAATTGCGATAGTGTAGCCATAGTAGCCCAAATACAACCAAGAATACGAAGGCTGGAATCACAATACTATTCCATTTGGCTCCAGCTAAACTACCTAGCATCCAAAACATAACAGCCTTTAAGGCCCCTTCTTGCTTTGACATCATTAAAATAAAGTTAGAGATAGCCGTTAAGATAAAGGACACAGCCATGCCTGCCAATAGCAAGCGGAAAATAGAGACACGTCCCCCAACACGTGATAAGAAAAAAACAAGTGTAATGGCAAGTAATGAACCAAGGAATGCGGATACTGAAAGAGCGTAAATACCTAAAAATGAAAAGGCTCCTAAAATAATCACAGAAGTAGCTCCTACAGCTGCCCCTGAAGAAATCCCTAGAATATACGGGTCTGCAATAGAATTACGTACAAGTGCCTGAATGGCTGCCCCTGCAATGGCTAACCCCGCTCCTACTATAGCAGCTAGCAAAACACGAGGTGCTCTTATTTGCCAGATGATGATTTCCTGAGAGCGACTCCAATCTTGCTCGATCGAAGTTTGTATAAAAGGAATTTTAGAAAGAATAACTTTCCATACATATAACGGTGTAACTGAAACTGAGCCAACCATTACAGCAAAGGTCATTGAAACAATTAATACCATGAAAAGTACGAAGGAAAATAACATAAATTTTTTATTCATCTGTTTTAAACTCCTACTGAATATTGATGAATGAAGCAATAAAAAAAGGTATCCCATGCGAAAATGCGCATAGAAATACCCTAGATTAAACAAAGTCAGAAAAATATCCAGCTATTGTCCGTAATTGCTTGCATCCTCGTGGGCATTACAGGTATTACTAAATGGCAGGTCTCCTGGCTTCGATTCACTATCCTATAATTGCCTTCCCATTCTTAAACAGTGGCAAATCATATTATAGGATTCCTCGTTACAGTTGCGGGACAGCGTCGGACTTCCACCGACTTCCCTTTTAAGTGACATTCAAAAATGTCACACCAATAGTATTTGAAGTTATAAAATTGTGACGGTTCTATCATACATTTTTATAGATAGATAGTCTACTTCTATTTAACCCAATATTTGAGTTAACTATTAATAATAATAAGGTTGACACAATAGCATTCGTTTTTTACACTAGCAGTAATAACTTATAAAACGAGGTGAAATTCATGGCAACTGTTACACAACATAGTCACCATAAGTTAAGAACTATTGACATTACCTACATTGGATTGTTTTCAACGCTAATGATGGTGGGTGCTAATATCACTTCCTTTGCACCCTTTATGGTAGTTGGTGGTGTACCCATTACGCTTCAAACCTTCTTTGCAACTTTAGCAGGGCTTATTCTTGGTAGTAGAAAAGGTGCGCTCGCCTGTACAATTTATATGTGCGTAGGATTGGCGGGAGCTCCTGTCTTTGCTCGTTTCGGTGGTGGAATTGGCCAAATTTTAAGCCCTACCTTTGGGTTTATTATTACATTTATATTAGCGGCATTTGTTGCAGGGTTGATCGTGGAACGAAGCGGGACAAAGAAAAGTTTTATCGTAGCTGCTTTGGTAGCAACGGCTATAAATTATTTGATAGGAACAAATTGGATGTTTTTTGCCTATAAGCTTTGGGCAAGTGCGCCAGAGAATTTTTCATATAAGCTCGCTTGGCTTTGGATGATTCCTCCACTACCAAAAGATATTATTTTAGCTATTTTTGCTGGTATCTTCACCCATAGATTACAAAAAACATTGAAGATCATGCCCATTCAATAGCATATCTCCCCACCTAATTGTGCCAGACTAAAGAAATGTTTTTCATAGGGTCATATCCATCGTTTCTGCACATTTATTTGCTACATTAGGAGCACATAGTGAGGAGGATATCATATGAAATTCAATAAAAGATGGTCAGTCGGACTATTATCAGTAGTCGCTCTAATTAGTTTATCGGCTTGTACAGAGGATCAAACAGAACCAGCGTCCACTTCTAATGAAACTTCTGAAAAAATGGATCATTCTACAATGAACCATTCAAGTTCTGGCGATGTACCAGTAACATTAAAAAAAGCTGAAAACCCGAAATTTCCTGTAGGGAGCACAGCCATTATTACAGATGGACATATGGAAGGTATGAAAGGGGCAGAAGCAACAATAGTAGGTGCCTATAATACAACTGCCTATGTTATTTCCTATGAGCCTACATCTGGTGGAAAGCGAATAGAAAAGCATAAGTGGGTGATTCATGAAGAATTAATTGACCCACAAGAAGCACCACTGGCTCCTGGAACAGAAGTAAAAACGGACGCAACACATATGGAAGGTATGGAAAATGCGACTGTCCTTATTGACGAGGCTGTGCAAACAACTGTATACATGGTCGATTATACTTCCACTACAAGTGGTGGAGCTGTAACAAATCATAAATGGGTAACAGAAGAAGAGCTTAGTCCAAAATAATAGAAATAACCTCTACCTTCAATTCTGGTAGAGGTTATTTCTAGCTTTTATGTTCCATTCGCTTTCTATTTGCAGACTTATGCCATTTATAGCCGATGCCCCAAACGGTTTGCAAGTAATCATCCGCAGGAAAACCACTTTTTCTTAATTTTTCTCGTAAATTACGTACATGTGAATCAATGGTACGATCTTCAATCGTTACATCATATCCCCAAACAGCATGTATAAGGTGTTCTCTAGAAAATGCTCTATTTTGATAATCTAAAAATAGGGCGAGCATGGCAAATTCCTTTGGTGTTAATGGAATTGCCTTATGTTGAAAATATACTTCAAAGGACTCTCGATCTAGACAAAGCCCTTCAAAGTTAATCACTTTTTCTACAGATATCGTTCTTCTTAATACAGCATGTATGCGTGCTAACAACTCTTCCTCATCAAAAGGCTTTAAAATGTAGTCATCAGCACCAAGGTTTAAACCTTTTACAATATCAGCGTGTTCTCCTTTTGCAGTAAGCATAATGATAGGAACATCCCAAAACTTCCTAATTTCCTGGCAAACCTGCCACCCATCCATCTCTGGCATCATAATATCCAAAAGAACTAAATCCACATGTTCTTCTTCTAAAAAATCCAATGCCTCTTGTATAGAAGTCATTGCTCTACAAAGAAATAGTGGTTCCAAATAAAGGGTTAATAAATCTAACATTCTTGGTTCATCATCAATGCATAAAATCGTTTTCATTCGTTTCTACTCCTTTAAATGATAATTCAAAAGTAGTCCCTTTATTGATTTCACTTCTAACCTTTATTTCTCCCCCATGTGCTTGTACAAGCTCCTTGACAATAGCAAGCCCAAGTCCAGATCCACCTAAAGCACGACTACGTGATTTTTCCACTCGATAAAACCGATCAAAAATATATGGTAAATCCTTCTTTGGAATTCCTTTCCCTGTGTCTTCAACGGTGATGCTTAAAATTCCACTGTCTTTTTTTACAGTGACTGTAGTCATATCTCCTGGCGCACAATAGATTAATGCATTATTTAATAGATTAATCAGGATTTGCTCAAGTCTTGCTTCATCGGCACATAGTGTTAAGCCATTATCACAACGGACAACCAAATAGATACTTTTATCTTGAAAAGCGGGTCTTAATTTTTCTTCAATGCTTGTGAAAAACGGCTCTAAATGTAAGCAATGTTTTTCAATTACAAATGAGTTTTCATCCATTTTCGCTAAATCAAATAAATCTTTAATTAATCTAGAAAGTCTATTTGTTTCTTCTATTATAATAGCTAAATACTTTTGACGATCTTGCCCTGTTAAATCCCGTTTAGCAAGAATGTCTGTATAGCCTTTAATAAAAGTTAGCGGTGTACGAAGCTCATGTGCAATACTCGATAAAAACTCCTTACGCTCTTGCCTTAGATGATTTAAATCATTGGATAAAAGCTGGATAGCATTTGATAAATCCCCAAGCTCGTCTTTTCCATTCGTAGAAAGAGCGACTGTAAAATCACCCTTACTCATTTTCAATGTAGCCTCTTTCATTTGAATAAGTGGTTTAGCCAACTTGCGAGATAGAACAACAATGACTGCAATACTGACAAGACCAGATACAATACCCACGATGAGAAAATGCTTATTGAGCCGCTTCATTAATGCATGGATGGAATCGGTATTTTGAAACATAAATACATAGCCAATCGTTCCTTGCTGATTTTGAATAGGGCTTATGGTCGCAATAGCTTTAACTTCTTGCCAATTGTCTTGTAAAACCCTTCCTTCATAAGGTATTTCCCCCTCTATCTCACGAATCAGATCATTCATTTCTTGATGTGGTTGTGAGGATGCAAGGATTGTTCCGAAATGGTCAGTCACCACGACATCTGTACTTGCTTCTGATTCCATAAGAACGACATGTGCTAGTGTTTCATTATTGAAGTTCTGTTCTAATATAGTACGATGTGAATTTCCTCTCGCTTGTAAACGCTCTAGTTCCTCTTCCACTCTAGAATTCGTCAGGGAAACATGCAAAAAAAACATCATAAAGGTTTCAATACAAAACAATGTGATGAAAAAGATAATGCCAAGCTTTAATGATAATTTTCTCATCCGTAACCACCATTTTAGAATTTCTTAAAAGTATATCCTGAAAGTGTGAAGATTTCATGCAGAAGTAGCATCTTTCCAAACAAAAAATGCCCATAAGTATATTGTATACTTATGGGTTAGATTTTAATTAAACGTATTTTTTTGCCCAGCTTAAGAAATTATCAATGACTACGTCAAGGAATTTCACTGTACCTTCATCAGTTAAATTGCCTTCTTCATCAAATTTAGTGTGAACAGCACCAATATAAACGTCATTGCCGCTAAGTAATGGTGAGTTAATGCCTGGAGAGAATAAAATATCACGTAAATGTAATTGTGCTTTTACAGTACCTAAGTTCCCCATTGATGCACCCATAATGATGGATGGCTTGCCAATCATTACTTTATCTACACGAGATAGCCAATCAATAGCATTTACCATAACCCCTGGAACTGTACCATTATATTCTGGTGTAACCCAAAGTACAGCGTCTGCAGCTTTTACTTTTGCTTTAAAATCAAGAACTGCTTGTGGAGCCTCATTTTCAATATCTTGATTATACATTGGTAGGTCCTTTAAGCTTAATACTTCAAGGTCTAACTTTTCTGTATAACGTTTTTGAATAAATTGAGCTAATTGCATATTATAAGATTCTTTACGGATACTACCTACGATTGCTACTACTTTCATGATGTTTCCTCCTAAATGTCCATTATTCATAGTATTTGTATAGCTATTGTATTTTATACCATTTCAATAATAAATGGCAAATTCTTCAACTGGCTTACGATATCCACGTAATCGACGACTGCTCTCTTTTTCTTTCCCAATAGTAATCATTAAGGCTATTTCATGTGTTTCTGGCACATTGAATAGCTCACGCATTTTCTGATTATCAAAGCCAATCATTGGACAAGTGTCCCAACCACGATTTTTCGCAGCTAGCATGAATAACATAGCAGACAAAGAAGCATTACGAATGGCTTCATCTTTCATGAATCCTTCACCGCCATCCTCATAAAATCTTGTATTCTCTGCTACAATATCCTCTAGTTCGCCCGCTGTAATTATACCTAAATCCACCATGCCTTGACTTAGCTCAGCAGTATTTTTATATGCTTCCTTGTCACCTAGTACAAGAATTACACCTGAAGCTGAATGCACTTTATATTGACCATATGCTGCCTCTCTCACCTTTTCTTTCATATCCTCATCCAGCACAACAATATAATTAGCATGCTGTAAGTTAAATGCTGAAGGGGCAAGCTTAACATCCTCCAAAATAGGACGTATATCTTCTTCAGTCATCTTAACGTCCTTGATAAAATTATTAGCAGAGCGACGCTTATCAATCAGCTTGGAAAATTCCATTTTTTATCCCCCAATACAGTTATGTATACATCCAGTGGGGCTTATCTTTCCCAGCTGGATGAAATTGTGTTACTCATATTCTTTATCGAACATAATGGAACTTCTTACAGTGTCAATCGGACGAACAAGACTTTCAATCTGTTCACGTTTTGGTTCTAAAAACGGTGGTAATGACAGTTTTTCTCCTAATGTTTCATATGGCTCATCGCCCATAAATCCTGGACCATCTGTAGCCAATTCAAATAAAATCTGCGGAGCTACTCGTGCATACAATGATTCAAAGAAATGACGATTTACATAGCCAGAAGTGTGGAAACCAAAACTTTCCAAACGTGCAGTCCATTCATCTAATACCGCACGATCCTCTACACGAAAGGCAGCATGGTGAACAGTACCAAAACCTTGACGAGCTACAGGTAACACTGTGTTGTGCTCGACAATAATCTGGGCGCCATTTCCTCCCTCACCTACTTCAAATAAATGGAAGTCCCCTTCTTCTGCAATCTCTGTAAAGAGCAATACATTTTCTAACACATCCTTAAAGTATTTAAAATTAGCGACACGGACAAAAACTGGTCCTAAACCTGTAATGGCATACTCAAGTGGGATGGGGCCATTTTGCCAAGGCGTACCTGCTGCCACACCTGTATTGTGCTCATCGGAAATTAACTGATAGTGCTGATCATCAAAATCTACGAAAGATAGTGTTCTCTTACCAAACTGTTCTTTCATACCTGTATGCTTCACATTTAAACGGTCAAAGCGCTTTATCCAATAATCTAAAGCAGCATCCGTTGGTACACGGAAAGAAGTCTTTGAAATTTCATTTGTACCATGTACACCTTTTGGGATATTAGGGAAATCGAAGAACGTCATATCTGTACCTGCACTACCCTTATCATCTGCAAAGAATAAATGGTATGTTTGAATATCATCCTGATTCACTGTTTTCTTTATTAAGCGCATTCCTAAAACATAGGTAAAGAATTTATAATTTTCTTCAGCACTACTTGTGATAGCCGTTACATGGTGTACACCTTTTAAATGATTCATAGTATGCTCCTCCTATATATCTCGATATCGAGATATATATTTAAAATTTTTTATTGGTTATTGGCGTTCTTGCCAACTTTTTTAAGTGATAAAATCATGTTGTCCAGCTCCTGAGCTTCCAATACTTCAAATATCTCATTTATTTTCTGTTCATGCTTAGGGAATATTTCCTCCATCAAAACCTGCCCCTCAAGCGTTAGTAATACATACGTAACACGGCGATCTCTTGGACATGCCTTACGGTACACATAGCCCTTTTGCTCGAGCTTATCTATCACATAGGTAATACTACTGCTTGCAATTAATATTTTTTTACCAATCATTTGAACTGGTTGTTCTCCATGATGATATAAAAATTCAAGAACCGAAAATTCAGTTTGATTTAAATCGAATTGAAGTAAATCTCTTTTAGTTGCATCTTGAATCGTTTGATATGCTCGGAACAAGACCGTAAATGCTTTTAAGTTACGATTGTTTTGCTTCATACGACTCCCTCTTTTTACTTCGAATTTAATTATCTTTAATTCGAGATAATAATAACATATACATTTTTGAACAGCAAACAATTTGTTTCTTCATGTTTGCCATCTTTTCGTTGGGGTAGAAGGTAGTTGTAACTTATAAAGGAGGATTCTAAATGAAAAAAGATGTCAATCAAAAACAACAACAGCTAGAAGCATTCCGAGTAAGTGATAAAGATCAACCTCTCACAACCAATCAAGGATTAAAAATATCGGAAGATGAGCATTCACTAAAAGCAGGTGAGCGAGGACCCACTTTACTAGAGGATTTTCATTTCCGTGAAAAAATGACTCACTTTGACCATGAACGAATTCCTGAACGAGTAGTACACGCACGTGGCTCAGCCGCTCATGGAATTTTTGAAACATATGAATGCGCAAGTGATATTACAAAGGCACAATTTTTAAATGGAAAAGGAACTAAAACCCCTGTTTTTGTCCGCTTCTCTACCGTTGCTGGATCTAAAGGCTCTGCAGATACTGTTCGTGATGCACGCGGTTTTGCTACTAAGTTTTATACACAAGAGGGCAATTATGATTTAGTTGGAAATAACATACCAGTATTTTTTATTCAAGATGCTATTAAATTCCCCGATTTTGTACACGCTGTAAAGCCCGAACCAAATAACGAAATTCCACAAGCACAAAGTGCCCATGATACATTTTGGGATTTCATTGCAAATAATCAGGAGTCTGCTCATATGGTTATGTGGCATATGTCAGATAGATCGATTCCACGAAGCTATCGAATGATGGAGGGCTTTGGTGTTAATACTTATCGCTTTATCAATGCCGAAGGAAAAGCCCACTTTGTTAAATTTCATTGGAAACCTGTACTTGGGGTAAAATCATTAGTATGGGATGAAGCACAAATCATAGCTGGAAAAGACCCCGATTTTCATCGCAGAGATTTATGGGAATCGATTGAACGTGGGTATTTCCCAGAGTGGGAGCTTGGTGTGCAACTTATTCCCGTTGAAGATGAATTCAAATTTAGCTTCGATATTCTTGATGCCACGAAAATATGGCCTGAAGAAGAAATTCCAGTACGCATCCTTGGGAAAATGACCTTGAATAAAAATGTGGATAATTTTTTTGCAGAAACAGAACAAGCCGCATTCCATGTCGGTCATGTTGTACCTGGCATTGATTTTTCAAATGATCCTTTATTACAAGGTCGTTTATTCTCCTACACCGATACACAGTTAATACGACTGGGAGGTCCTAATTTCCATGAGCTTCCTATTAATAAACCAATCTGTCCATTTCATAATAACCAACGAGATGGCTATGGCCGACAAACCATTAATGTGGGACAAGTTAGCTACCATAAAAATTCCTTAGCCAATAATACACCACATCCTGTTTCTGAAGCAGATGGTGGATATAAGCATTATGAAGAAAAAGTTGAAGGGCATAAAGTACGTGCACGTAGTGAGAGCTTTAAAGACCATTTTTCTCAGGCAAGATTATTCTGGCTTAGTATGACTGATATTGAGAAAAAGCATATTATCGATGCCTTTAGCTTTGAACTTGGCAAAGTAAAAAATAAAGCGATTCGAAAACAAGTTGTAGACATGTATGCTAATGTCAGTTACTCACTTGCTTCATCTATCGCTGAACGAATTGGTATAGTTCCACCTGTAGAAGTGGAAGTACCACATATTCAACAAATTTCTCCTGCTGTTAGCCAAGTAATCAATGCAAAGGAAAGTGTCAAATCTAATAAAGTAGCTGTAATTGTTACAGAAAATAGTAGTGAAAAATTAAATGAACTTATTGCTACATTTTTAAGTGAAGATATCGTAGTTGAACTAGTAAGTAATAAACAAGGCATAGTAAGCGGCTATGAAATTCACGAAACATTTGCTACTACCTCCTCAGTTCTTTATGATGGGGTTTATGTTACAGGAGCCTTTCAAAATTCCTATGAACAAGCTAAAGCAGAACAGTTTATTGAACAAGCCTATCAGCACTGTAAAACAATAGGTTATACGGAAAATGTTTTATTTTTACAGCATATAGCCAATAAACATGGGGTTGCAAACGATCCAAAGTCTTTTGTTCATGCCCTTGCTAAACATCGACATTGGGTACGAGAATGTAAATGAATGAAAAGCCAGCTAACTGATTAAATCAGCTAGCTGGCATATTTTTATTATTTAATCCGTTTAAATTCCTTTTCATTGCCGTCTACAAATTCGACATCCACTTCAATGGATTGATAGTTATCTTCAATATTGAATACTTTGATTACTTGATCAATCACTTCGTCATTAGGTGTAGTAGAATCAAAATTCAACTGCTTAAATAACGGCTCTAATTTAGTATAAGCTTCATCGCCCTGCAGTTTTTCATTTTTTCGATCATCCTCTAATTTTGCTTCTATTCCTGTTTTTTTATCTTCATATTCTACCTCATAAGACTCCGTTGCAGAGTAATCAACATCTAATGAAAACTCTATAAAATTAAATGTCACTTGGTCAGTGGGCGTCTCACCAGTCTGTTGAGTAGCATTCTGATCTGCTGGAGCGTTTGCAGGCACATCATTTACCTCATCCTTATTACAGCCGTAAAGAATAACAGTCATTAAAGAAATCACTAAAATAAATTTCAATTTCAATTTATTCACTCCTTTCTTTACTTATTATTTCCCCATTCTTCTACAAACTAACCTAAAAAGGGCATCTCCTACAATTAAGGAGATACCCTTTTCATGGAATGCGACTTAATAATAGAAGTTACGATCCACTTTATTTTCTTGAATAGCTTTTGCTAAACGAACTGTTGACACAGCCAAATCGGCATATGACACACTCTTGCTAGCATTAAAGTTATTTTGCTGTGTATCAATCAGACCCATCCCATTTGCTATTGCTATATAGCCCGTATACGCTGGATCAATAGATGCTGAATCCGCAAAGTTTAATTTGTAAATATCCTTATACTTTGCAACATTCTCCAATTGCATTGCTTTAACAGCCCATACCGCTAGCTCTTGACGATTTAATGCTTCATCCAAAGCGAATTGGTTTGCTGGTTGTAAAATTCCCATTCTTACAGCTTGTTCAACCACTCCATATAATGGATGGTTTTTATCGATATTGCTGAAGGTTTGCTTTTCACCATCGCCACTACCAAAATGGCCATATGTTAAAGATTTTAGTAGAATCTTTAATGCTTCTCCCTTTGTCACAGCAGCATCAGCATTAAAGTTTGCTATATCTTTTACCTCTAATACATTTTGATGTAAAAGATAGTTTAATTCATTGGCTGCTGTTGGGTGTGAAATAGATGGTTTTTCTTTTGAGTCATCTACCTCATACAACCATTCACCAGTAATTGCATCAATCTGATTAACTAAGCTACCGTTGTAAGTTGGAGCATAGACTAGATCATAATGTTGTTTACCTTCAGTATCTTGTTTTATATATTGTAGTTGTAATGTAAGGGCCTTACTATATGCTTCTTTTGCTTTATCAGCAGAGATTACCTGACTAAGAGAAGGCCAGTTATTAATCTTTTGCTTATTAACATTCAATGAACGTAATGACCCATCAGAGCCAATACCTACGTTTATTTCATCTCCAACAACTGCAATCCCGTTTACGATGCGTGGGAAGGAGAAGTAATAATCTTTACTATAATCATCATATACAGGATCATAAATTGGCATCGAATACTCATGTAAATAGGATGGAGCCCATTGCTTTAAGTATTCAATCGCCTTTGCTAATGCCGCATCCTTAGAGAGGGTAGTTGTTTTGTCAGTGTTGATAAAATCTCTCATAATATCGTGATACTGCACGATATCGCCTGTTGCCTTATTAATTTCGAAAGAGGTACCAGACCCGCCATTATTGTACATATACATGTAATTTACTGTATAAACCGTTTCACCATTGTCATTTTCTCTTTCGTCAACCATATCAATCGTGAGCTTTGCCTTGTCTTCATCAACTTTTAATAAATTTTTAGCGAATTCCTCAACCTCTGCTACTGTCATACCGCTTTTTCTTGGTGGTAATTGCTGTGAGGATATTTTCTCAACGCTTTTCGTCTTTGGAACTTGTGTAGAGAAGCCATTCGTTGTTTGCCATTGACCTGTTAAAGCATGTACACCATTAAATCCTGTTGCTGGCATATAGACAAGCTTCACATTACGTTGATCGCTAAAATAGTCAACGTAATAACGAAGTTCAACTGCTAAGTTATCCCGTACTTGTGCTACAATTTCTTCCTCATTTTTTTTCTGGCTTGAGCTATCAAAGGTTGCTTTACTTAAAGATTCTGTATTACGATACATTCCTGTTATTTGACCATTAGCAAGAACATCAATAGTGATACTTTGATCGCCAATAAGCACTCCATTATATGTTGGTGAATAAACAAATGAGTAGGTAATTGGTTGTGATAATGGACGATTAATGTCATTGTAATAACCGAAGCCATCTTCACGGAGTTTATAGTTCTCTATTTTCGCAAATTTTCTTAGGAAGTCATCTGCAATTTTTTTTGCTTCAGTCTCTGAATATTTTGCGGGATATACTGCTTCAGCGATATTAGCTGGCTGATAATAGAAATTTTCTAACTCCAAATCTTCACCTTTAAATGTAAAACCACCATATACATCTTTACCATTTACAGTTTTATGGAAGTTTAAATCATAACGGACCGTTGTATCATCTCTAAAGAAATGACCGCCTCCAGAATTAAACTCATTGTCAGCTACAAATTTGAACTCTTCAGGGAATAGTGCACGTAATTTGTTAATTAGCATACCTTTTGTCACTTTTGTCTCTGAGGCAGCCAACTGTATTGCAATACGCTCTGAAGGTTCTTTCACATTTGCAGAAGCTTGTGAAACGGGTGCTAGAATACCAACAGAAAATGCAGTAGTTGTTAAAATAATACCTAACTTTTTAAATTTACCCAAAATATCCCTCCTAAAATACTATTTACCATAATTATAATATATTTATCCATAATTAGATATGGAATTTACAGATAATTTCCTCTTTGAAGAAAATACATTGGGTAATCTGTCCCTTATACTTCCTTATCTTATTTCTTTACTACATCAAAATTAGCACCAATTAATACCCAATTCTGAGGGAATGGTAGTCCTAATTTCCAATAACCAATACCACGAAGGTTATATTGTTTAATGAGATTGAATTTAGCTTGAATAGATCTAGCATCTTCAAACCATACCATATGCGCTCTACCTTGCTCATCATAGTATTCAAAAAACGGTGCTTGGGCTCTCCAATCATACTGAATTGCTGCATTATAACGTTTAGCAATTTCAATGGCTCGCTGTGGACTAAGTGCTTCTGCAAAGGGTCCCCCCTGGACAAAAGGTAACGTCCAATCGTAGCCATATAAATTTTGCCCCAACATAATTTTGCCTGCAGGTATTTCACTAATCGCATATTTTACAACTGCCTCTACCTCTGGGAGAGGTGAAACGGCCATTGGTGGGCCAGCTGAATATCCCCATTCATAGGTCATGAGTAAAACAAAGTCCACGATTTCCCCATGTGCCTTATAATCATGTGCAGCTGTCCATGGTCCTTGCTCACTATCACTTGTTTTTGGCGCTAATGCCGTAGACACTGTATATCCTTGAGCATGGAATTTTTCAACAGCTCTTCTTAAAAAATTGTTATAGGCTTGTCGTTGATCTGCTGGCAAATTTTCGAAGTCAAAGTGGATATCCTTAACATCCCCTAGTTGCTTTGCTTCTGCAAGAATATTATCAAATAGTAAATCTTGAACAGCTATGCTTTGAAAAATATCTCTCGCTAATTCACCACTAAAACTAAAATTCTCCAAATTAGAAATAACCATTGCCATTGATGCTCCCGTATCATTGGCAATTTGTGTTACACCTTGGCTTGGTGGCCTCTGTAAAGTACCATCACGCCTAGCTTCATAGCTAAATAAAGCTAAATATGTTAAATTAGGACCCGCTTCCCTCGCTTGATTCAAGAGTGCCTCACTAACTGATGTTCCTCTCGGCTCTAAATAGGCTAAGGTTTCTGCCCTTGTTTTTGGTGGTTGTGGGATGTATAATCTCGTTCCAACTGCTAATGGTTGATTGGGATTAATGCCATTTACTTGTGCAAGTGTTACATAATTAATACCGAAACGTTGGCCAATTGACCATAAGCTATCACCTGGCTGTACATAATAAAAGCTTCCGACAATCGGGATTACAAGAGCTTGCCCCACAACTAAACGATTTGGCTCTGGAATTTGATTGGCATCTATAATGCTCTGAACCGTAGCTCCATACGCCTGTGCAATTCCCCATAAAGACTCACCAGCCCGTACAACGTGTATTTGAATGATTTTGCCTCCTTTTAGCTTGATAAAATCATACCTATAAAGCTTATGAAATCAGAGATGAAAAGATGTCTTTCAACAACTACACAAAAATAGACCACTATTTATAGCGGATGAATATTGGACTGTATTATGTCAGCTATTTAATACAAAGAAAATCATAGAAATCCAATCTAATCCAAAGCGAGTCTCTTTCATGAAAGAATTTACTTTTACGTATGTATGTCTATAAAGTTACCTGAGTAATATATTCTGCTTTTTACTCCGTTATTAGTATAAATAAGCGCAAAATGATACTTATCTAGATAATATTAATCGTACAAATGTTCTATTTTTCATATAATCTGAGGCAAAGTGTCACCCACTTTCTACCCTACCAATCAAGTGTAGCAGGCTACTTTTTGTTACACTTTTCCCAAATTTTTTTACGTAACTAGCGTCATATGCCTTATTCTTTTCCCTGTTCTCACTCTTGTATAATGAAATTATTGTAAGGAGGTGTTAGATTGCGTTTATTTTACCAGCAAAAAGTAATCGGTAAGAAGTCTCGTAAACTTGAAAAAATTCCATTTTCAATTGAAGAGCCCGTCATAACGTTACAAGATTTACTTGTTCAGCTTGTTACACAGCAGGTTCAACAATTTAATGAGAAAATGGTAGATACACCACTTCATCTTTATTTAACGGATCAGCAACTAGAAGACGCAGCTCAATATGGCAAAGTACATTTTGGAGAAAAGAAAAAGGATACTGTACAGTCAGTTAATCAAGCTATTTCCACAATGCTTCAAGCCTTTCAGGACGAGCTGTTTTTAGTCCTTCATAATGAAGAATCTTTAAATTCTCTTTCTACACCATTAAACATACAGGAGGACGATGTCTTTACATTTATTAAACTTACTATGCTTGCAGGACGAATTTGGTAAGGAGGGATTTATATGACACTTTCACATGAACAAAAAACACATTTTCAAAGTATAGTTGATTCTGCACCTATAGTCATACAGCCTTTAGCAGCTGCATTGTTAAAATACATGGACAATAGAGATTATGACATTGAAACGCTTATAGACGTTCAGCAATATTCATCACTTGAAGAGTTATTTAGTGGACCATTATTTGAAGTGCTTACCCTGTTTTCTTCACAAGAACGGGCACTTAAGATCAAGAAACTAGCATTACGCTTTGATGCTACAATGTTCCAAAGAGGTGTTTTACGTCGATCTTTTCGTTCATCTCAACCAGTGCAAGACCATCTGTTTCAATGTTTACAGTTAATAGAAGAGATGCTGACATTTGCGGAAATTAGTTTGCAGGAGTTGTTAACAAATCATCGTCAATATGAGCATGGAACCTACCCAAACTATAGCTCTTATGTCTTAAAAAATGAAAATATAAAAGTAATGGGTTTTAACGTCTTTGAGCAGTTGCTCGCTGAAGAACTATCATTAGAGAACCCGTCAATTGAAGAAGCAGTAGAGGGTATTTTATTTGATGAACATCAAAGTAGCTTTTTCGGTCATCCATTCATTCGAGGTATTTTTAAATCAAATAATCATCGGATGCATGATGCACTTGGCAAACTCTTATTAGCAGCTGCACGACAAGAAGGTTTACGACAGGCAATAGTAGAAAATATTGACCATGGCAATCTTGATGCACAACTCTACATGATGAAGCTTATTCAGGAACAACGCCTAACACGCTTCTCCTCTGTAATTCGAGCAGTCGATACTTGGATGGGACTTGGCTATAATAGCTTCGAAAATCAAAAAATAACCGAGGAAGTTCTTGCATTAGCCATCCAAGCAATCGAAGAAGACAGCTTTATTGAGCAACTGTTAACGAGTGAACGTACAATTGATATCTATGTTGCATTATGGGCAACTGCTACAAAGGACTATACGAAATTAAATGACCTTGTAACAATTCTCTTAAAACGTGACAAACATATCCAACTTACAACGCTTGCCTTTTTGAAAAACTTATCGAAAATTTCCTTCACAGCGCCATTTGTAAAGGATTTAATCTTATCAACAAAAGATATCGAGTTGTTTGCCTTTGCATGGGGCAATTTTCTTTATGCTAATCACCATATTAATAGTGAGTATGCAAGAGACAATGAATGGGCGCAAATCCTTCAAACCTTCATGCAAGAAAACACACAGTTACAAGGGATTGAATACCTTTTATTTGAACAGCTTGAGTGGGCAAAAAATGAAATTACGAAAGATGGACTTAACATTACAGGTAAACCGCTATCCTTCGTCCATGTCCATTTGTCATTAGAAGATTTAATTTCAACACAAATTATTTTAGCCCATCATGTACAAGATGAGGCATTATTCCAACGAATTATTGAGCATGCAGAATCTTACTCACCATCTAGCAGAATCGGCCTACTGAATATTTATTGTCTAGAACCTGTCACCACACAAGGTCAACGCGAATTTTTATTTAATTCTTTACGAGATCGTAGTTCCATCAATCGTTCTCTCGCGTTAAAAAAAATACGTGCTTTAACACCAACAGAAGAGGAAATAGCAAAGATTGAAGATCTTTTAGCAAATAAATCAGGTGCACTTCGAAAAGAGGCTATTTCACTCTTAAAAGTTCAGCCACAGAATAATCTGTTACAAAGTGCTGAAAGGCTGTTAAAAGATAGTAAGCAGTTAAAGAGACTTGGAGGGCTTGAATTACTATTAGAAGCCTCTAAGCAACACAACTTAGCAAGCGAGCAAATTACATCTTTATGCTCCTTATTACCAAAAGTAACTAAAAACGAGCAAGTTTTGTTAGAGCAATTAATTACAAGGGATGTCCCTGAGTATAACGAGAGTAATGGCTTTGGCTTGTATACGCCACATCCCCCTATTCAATATGGCTGTATTTCTGATGGAGCCATTCAAATGAATGGTGTAGAGCCTTGGCAACAGCTTGCTCCACTTTATGTACAGACACCTACACCTTTTGAAAAATTCTTTCAATACGATATTGATAAGTTATTATCTAAGCTTGAACAGCTTATTCGGGTTTTAGATAAACATGCTGAACTAGAGTATGAAACATATCATTGGAATGACACACCCATTACCACTACATTAGGGCAAGAATATAGTGTAATGGCAACTAAATCAGATAATCAACGACATGCTAGTCTTGATGCTTATCCTATCCCTGAAGAAATTATTCAATGGATGAAGTCAACATTATTTAGTAATGAGGACTTAGCCTATTTTAATTTTTATCATAGTCTATCAGAATACCCTTCTGCTCATGATCTTTCCGAAGCAGCTCATACACTAATTAAACCGTTCTTCCAATACAAAGAATTAAAAGAACGTGTTACTCAATTGAATTTCTTGAAATATGACGATACAATTCAACAGATATTCACAGTATTAACCCAAGATATCGACAAAATCTCAGGTGACAAAATACTACATCAGGAAGCTCTTTCATTACTACAAAAGCATGCACCCGAATTTAATCGCTTTGAACAGGCAATAGGCATTATGCTACAGCTACTCGAACAAATTCCTGTGGATCAGTGGCAACTTGACGTTCGAGAGAAGAGCTATTATTACTATCGTTCCACTTCTACTATTATCGATTTAGATGTCGTTGAGTCATTTGTTGATCGATGCTGGTCTGATTACTCAACCTATGGTGAATATGTCAAAATGCTAGCTATCAATGAAGAGCTAACAAAGCGTATGAAAAATGCTAGCTATAGCCCAAACGTCTACAATTTGTCTTTATTCCAATATTTAGACGCCATGAAAGTTGGTTTATTTACGCAAGATCACTTATTTGAAGCCATATTTACCAACACGCTCGCTTCAGAAATATTTAATGAGCCAACTAAGTTACTAGAACGCTATCAACAGTCGTTTGAAGATTTAACAGATTTCTTTACTATTCGTGAACAAGCGATTGATCGTATTTTAGCCATAGAACTAAAACGTGGTGATACGCCTACTGCTGTAACAAAGCTTGCTAGTAGCATTTCTTATTTTGAGGGTATTGATTATTTCTTACAGATTCTACAGGCACTTGACGGAGAAAAGCTTGCGCGAGGCTATATTTGGCAGGCAGAAACGAAAAAGGATGTATTCTCCCGATTGCTAACCAACTGTTACCCCAAAAAAGAAGAAACAGCGCAGCAATTAAAAGAAGCATGGCAGAAAACAGACATTTCTAAAGAGCGTTTAATTGAAGCAATGATGTATAACCAGCATTGGATAGACCTTGTCAGTGAAGTAATTGGTTGGGATGGACTAAAAGAATCAGCTTGGTATTTTATTGCTCACACAACAGATTCCTTGTCCGACTATGCCAAGGATCAAATTGCCCTTTTCTCTAGCATCACTGCTGAGGATTTCCGTGATGGGGCATTCGATTTAGCTTGGTTCCAAAGTGCTTACCAAACACTCGGTGCAAAAAATTTCAAAATTGTCTATGATGCAGCAAAATATGCTTCAGAAGGAGCTAATCATCGTAGGGCACAGCTTTATGCAGATACTGCCATTGGTAAGCTTAGTCCTAAACCATTAATGCAAGAAATCCAAGACAAGCGTAATAAAGATAAACTACGTGCATTAGGCCTTATCCCACTAAAAAAATCAGATGATAAAGATGCCTTAACACGCTACCAATTTATTCAACAGTTTTTAAAGGAAAGTAAGCAATTTGGTGCTCAACGCCGCGCAAGTGAGGCTCGAGCAGCAAGTATCGCTCTAGAAAATTTAGCGCGCAATGCAGGCGATGGAGAAGCCACTCGCTTCACATGGCGTATGGAATTATCTTCCTTTAACGATATGAAGCATTTATTTAAAGCACAACAAATCGAGCAAATTACAGCCCATCTACAAATAGAAGATAATGCCTCTGTAGCTATTATTGTTGAAAAGGATGGTAAACGTCTAAAGAACGTTCCTGCTGCCTTAAAAAAGCATGCTGATATTGTAACCTTGCAGGAAGCCCGAAAAGACTTACAAGAGCAATATAAACGAGCCCGCCCAGCGCTTGAGCAAGCAATGGAATTAGAAACAGTATTTTCGGTCGAGGAGCTTATTCATTTATTAGCCCATCCGATTCTAGCTCCGCTTTTACAAAAACTACTATTTATTAGCGATAATGACGTCGGAATGCTTACACCAGAAGGTTTACAGCTTCTATCGGCTCACATTGTGGACCTTGCTCCTACGTCCTCTATAAAAATTGCTCATCCTTACCACCTTCTAGAAAGTGGTCAATGGAGACAATGGCAATCCTATATGTTCGAGCACAAAATTAAACAGCCATTTAAGCAAGTGTTCCGTGAGTTATATCTCATTAATGCTGATGAAAAAGCACAGAAACAATCATTGCGCTATGCAGGGCATCAAGTAAATCCTTCACAAACAGTAGCCCTGTTGAAAACACGTGGCTGGCAAATCAGCTATGAAACAGGACCACGTAAAGTATATTATAAGGAAAATATTGTGGCATCCTTGTATGCACAGGCAGATTGGTTTACGCCAGCAGAAATTGAAGCACCTGCAATCGAAGGTGTTTACTTCTATGATCGACTAACAGGCAAAGATATCGTTTTAGATGATATTCCAGCTGCGATATTCTCTGAGGTTATGCGAGATATTGATCTCGTTGTCAGCGTAGCTCATGTCGGTGGTGTAGACCCTGAGGCAAGTCATTCTACTGTTGAAATGCGCAGTATTATCGTAGAAGAATTGGCTAAATTATTGAAGCTAAACAATGTGGAAGTGAAAAAGCAACATGCCCTCGTAGAAGGTAAGCTAGCAAGTTACTCCTTACATTTAGGAAGTGGTGTGGTGCATCAAATAGGCGGTTCCATGATCCCAATTATTGCTGTCCCATCTCAGCATCGTGGACGAATTTTCTTACCGATGGTGGATGATGATCCACGGACGGCTGAGATCATGTCCAAGCTCTTATTACTATGTGAAGATACAAAAATTAAAGATCCAGCTATATTAACTCATATTCGAAGCTATGAGCAAATGCACTAACGTACTCTAGATAAAAACAGGTGACTCCATTCGTCACCTGTTTTTACTGTACATCTGTTTTAATCATTTCAAATAATAGCGGTACATTCGTGCCACGATGCAATGAATGACAGCCTTCCATTAAAAATGACCAACTTTTCTTTATTTTTTCCCTATATGACAACTCTGAACTGACTGGGAGATAGGTGCTTAAATATTCCTCAATCGTGCATGTCAGATTGTCCATAAATTCATCTGCTTTTTGTATTTTTTCTGTAGGGATTTCATTGCGCTCATTCCATAAGACATGCTCTAAATTCGTAGAAAAATAAAATAATTGATAAGGTACTTTCATACGGTTAATGCTAAAGTGGTCGTTGGCAATCAAAATTCTAGCATTCTTAGCCTTCATATCATTGCGTTGTTCTATTTGTTCTTTGCGTTTATCCGACTTCACTAAAATAGCATCCTCTGTATAAAATAAGTTTTGCTCGATACGCTCATCTACCTTGACGCACTCTGGTGCGATAAAGCATCCATCTGCATCTGTAATATGAACAACCGCTGTTAAATCATTGGCTAAAAATTTATATTTTTCAAGATAGCTTTGAATCACTCGTACAACACTGTTTTTAATATTCGGTATGCGTTTGTGCGCATCCCACTTTGTTAAGATATCTTCTCGTTGTACATCAAAGCGTATTGTGGAGTTCGCAAAATGAGCATCTAAATAATCCTCTAAAATAATTTGCTCCGTCTGCCCTTCCACAATAATTAAAAGTACTTTTTTAGTCATGTTGAACACCCGCTTTACGAAAAGCCCGCTTTATTTTAAATGTTTTAGTTTCCTTATATATCTCTTCCTCTTGCCCGCCAAGCTGGATAGCACGTAAATAGACATCTCTAGCGTTATTCACTTCTTTCATACCTTTTAGCTGCATATAACGGTGATGTTCATTTGTTGTCGTAAACCATAAATTTTTAATAGCTAGCACCTCTAACACACGTAGATTATGGGAAGTAAAAATAAGTTGCCCTTTTCCATCCTCATCTATCACTGTTAACAACTCACCTAACAAATATTCAAATACACCTGAATCTAATTCATCAATAACAACGCATGCATTCGGATTATTATATACAGCAATCAATACACTAAGAATAGAAATGATCTTTAAAATTCCCTCTGACTCTGTTCGTAGCGGTAATTCCTGCTCCCCACGCTGAGACAAAAATTCGAAACGGATTCCTTGTTCGCCACTGTCCATCATTTGCTTTGTAATGATATTAATTTTAATCGTCAGACCAGGAATAATGGCTGAGAGCACTTGATTACTTTGTTCAATAACCTCACATAAAGCATAGAATCCATCCTCTGGTAATAAAGCTGGTCCATTTAAATCATAAGGAATAAGACCTCTTGTTTTCTCTAAATGAATACTGAATGGCATCATCCGTTCTTCAAATAGTGGGGCAATATTTTGAGTATTAACAACATGTAAGTCTCGACTAAAATCAACAGCAATATTTTGTAGCAACTGCATTTCTAGCTCAGAAAGTCGTTCATGTAATAATGCCTTTATATCCTTATGGAATAGAAATGACATATATTGTTTTCTTGCTAACTGTTGAATAACCAGTAATTGAATTCGTGCTTGTTCACTCAAATCATCCAGTTTCGATTGACGGATTTGTACATCCCTCTCCGTCACAGCCACTAAAATCTTTGATCGCTTCCCTTTCGTGTTTTCTCGATAGGTAAGGCGCTCCAACGTAGTATATAGTCGATGCTGATCCTCCTGTAGTTCAACATAGTAATTCACAAAAAATGTACCGAATTGATTTTGAACTAGAAATTCTACATCCAAGCTAGCTGTTTGCTCTCCTGCCAATATAAGTCTTTTCTTTTGAGAGGGCAACTTCACTTCAGCAAGCCATCCTGATAGAAGTGTTTTCAATAAACTAAATGCATCTACAATGGTTGTCTTCCCAGAACCATTTTGTCCATATAGGCCAACAACATTCGCTTGTAGAAATGTCTCAAAATTTACTGCGAGTACAATTTCACCCTGTCGTACATTTCGTAAATTTTGTAAGTTTATTTTTTTTATCTTAATAATTGCCATATGCTAAACATCCTTTTAGCTTTTTCTCTTATTATAATGAAATTCGTTTTATTTTATAACAAATTCGAACTTAAGCATCCATAGCCTATAGCCTATGACAAAAATCGCAATAGGCATATGTTAGAAAAAATGAAGAAAGGTGTGTTTCATTGGTTTATCCTAGATTAGCCCCTGATGATTTTAACAGTCAATTTCGCCCAGGTATGAAAATATGGGTAACACTCCCTACTGGTACTTATTCAGGTACATTAATTCGAACATTCGGAACTGGAGGAAGAACTGCTGAAATTCAGTTAGATAATGGTCAAATAGTGACTGTGGATGTTAGTCAAATCACTGCTGCAGGTACAGGAACACCTCCTGGTAGTTCCTATCCGCCGCCATACCCACCACCTTATCCGCCATATCCGCCTCAACCTTATCCACCGCGTCCATACCCACCACAGCCTTATCCGCCTCAACCTTATCCGCCACGTCCATATCCACCACAGCCTTATCCACCTCAACCTTATCCGCCACGTCCTGGAGGGCAATATCCTGGTTTCCCACCACCATTAATACCAGGACTCCCTAATATTCTACCGGGTATATTTGGAAATCCACGACCGTAGCAACAACTAGAAAAGGTTATTTCTTTATTTAAGAATAAAGAAATAACCTTTTTTCATTTTACTCCCATAACAAAAATCATCAAATTCCTTTACACAAAAGACATGACAAAATAAGTAAAAAGCCCTAACAAGGAATTGGAAATTGATATTTCAGCCAATTTTTTAATCAACCGAAAATAAGTAAGATTTGAGCATACTTCTTTTTTATACCAGGAATTATGTCGCTTTTTGTAAAAATTTAACCTAACCTAAAAATTATATAGACTAAAAAACTATATATTATCGTTTATTTATAGAAATCATGCCTTGAAATAGTAAGTTTTCTGGGTTGTGAATCAATTTTTTTGGCAGTATAGTAGTTAAATGATAGGGGATAAATAGATTATTTTGCATCTATAAATAGTTTACACGCATCTGGACTTCTACGAATAACATCACCATCTTCAATGTGTAGTACATTGACTAAATTATCCATTTATAGTCCTTAGCTTGAAATATTTGCTATATCATATTAGGAGGAAAAGCATGAAAACACGCAAGAAGCAGCAAATGTCTATTAGTAAGAAATTAACTGCAATAGTAGTGAGTATTTTATTATTATTCGGATTAGTTACTTTAGGTCTTTCTTATTATATAGTAAGAAATAGTAATTTAACAGACATGAATCAATCTCTTTCTGACAAAGGCATGATCCTAGCCAAAACCATTGATATTACTACACTAAAATCGATATTAGAGAATCCTACAAATAGTAACCCCGATGCTCTACGATTAACTAGTGAAATGGATGCAATCAATGATAATTCTGATAGCATTACCAATCTATTTTTAATTACAGTTAACGGTGAAAATATTAATGCACCTGTTCTATCATCTAGTATACTTGAACTAGGGGCAGAGTATAACCAAGATATGATTGCAATGGGTTTATCTCCGGATTTCCTAGCAAGAATTAAAGAAGTTTTTGATACAAAAAAAGCAACAGCAACAGATATTTATAGCGATGAATATGGTAGCTATAAAACAGGCCTTACACCAATCTTGGATGAGAATGGGGACATGCTGGCTGCTTATGCCATTGACTATGACGTATCAATGGTAACAGGAAAAGCGATGTCTGAAGCCCTATGGACGTTATTAGTAACAGTTATTTTCTTAATTGGTTCATCCATTGCTGTTTACACTCTTTTAAGAAAAAAATTAACACCAATTCAACAACTTTCCTTACAATCTAAAAAAGTCGCAGAAGGTAATTTAGAGCTTGAACCATTACCAGTTACTTCAACAGACGAAGTAGGAATGCTCACACAAAATTTTAATTCAATGATTGATAACTTAAAAAAAGTTATTAAGAGTACAACAAATGTTTCTGAGCGTGTTTCAAACACAGCCAATGTTTTATCTGTAAATATGCAAGAAGCTTCCGATTCATATAATAATGTAGCATCTTCTATGCAGGAGATTGCAAGTGGCGCTGATCTTCAAGTACAAAAGGCAAAAGAAAGTACAATTACCATTGAAGAAATGAATATTGGTATTCAACGTATTGCCATGACATCCAATCAAATTTCAGAATCCTCGATTTTAGCATCAGAGGAAGCTGAAAGAGGAAATGAATCGACAAATAAATCTGTTGCACAAATGAATGCTATTAGCAAAGCAGTTAATCAATCTGCAGCTTCTGTTAAATTACTTGGCGAACATTCCAATAAAATCGAAGAAATCGTAGGAATCATTACAGGGATTGCTTCACAAACCAATTTACTTGCATTGAATGCGGCTATCGAAGCTGCACGTGCTGGGGAGGCTGGTAGTGGCTTTGCAGTGGTAGCTGATGAGGTACGTAAACTTGCAGAGCAATCTGAGGCATCTGCAAGAGAAATTTCTACACTTATTTCTCATATCCAGCATGATACAAACGAATCTGTAAATATCATGGTTCACGCTGTAGAAGAAGTAGATCATGGTATTGTCATGATCAATGATTCGGAAAAATCATTTAGCCAGATTTTAACTTCCATTCACCATGTGACAGGGCAAATTCAAGAGCTTTCTGCAACAATTGAAGAAATGGCAGCTGGTATGGAAGAAGTAACATCTGCTGTAAAAGATATGGAAGATTTTTCAGTCAATTCAAAGGACAATACAAGAGCAGTAGCAGCAACTTCTGCCTCTCAATTGAATACAGTACAACGAGTTTCTGAAGAAGCTCAAGTATTATCCGAGCTATCTGATGAATTAATGAATGTTGTTAATACCTTTGTAGTGAAATAAAAAATGAAAGGGCTGCCCTTATAAAGGAGAGTTATGTCCGTTAGTTTCTCACAGATCGATTCACTACTGTGGACCTAATGACGCTAATCACTCCTTCATAGGTGTCGGCCCTTTTCTAAAATAGGAGTTGTCATAATTGAATAATAAACAAGAATTTGATGTACACCCATCACAGAATAATACGTATTCTTTTGACCAACAAACGCTACCATCCAATCGTACACAATTATTAAACGGAGAAGACTTACTCGCATATCAAACGTTAAACCGTACAATAGCTGACTATAATCAAAACACCACAATACCTGACGTATTTTATCAGGCAGCACAAAAATTTGCGGAACGAATTGCATTATCCTATGAAGGTGGAAGACTTACCTACCGTCAGCTAAATGAACAATCCAACCAAGTTGCTCATATGTTAGTTGCCAACGGTCTGCAAAAAGGAAACTATGTAGCGATAGTTATGGAACGTAGTAAAGAAACAGTCATTAGTTTGTTAGGTATCCTGAAAGCTGGTGGAGTTTATGTTCCCATTGATCCGAGCTATCCAAAAGAACGTTGTCAGTACCTATTAAACGATACAGGTGCTCCATTTATCATAACGAAAAACGAACATATAGCTCTACTGAATGATTTTATACATAATGATTCCCAAACACGCACAGTGTTCACAATCAACCAAATGGAGCAAGGGTATTCACAGGAAAATATCCAATGTGAACTTCTTCCCTCCGATTTAGCCTATATTATTTATACATCTGGTTCAACAGGTAAGCCAAAAGGCGTCATGCTTAAGCATGAAGCTGTCATTAATTTAATAACAGATAATCAACGAATCTACCATTCAACTAAAGAAGATGTTTATTCCCAGTTTATTTCTTTTAGCTTTGATCCTTCTATAACAGAAACTTTTACTGCTTTATTTTCAGGGGCAAGACTTCATATGCTTACAAGTATAGAGCGTGTGTCCATTGAGGCATTTGCTGATATGATCGACCGTGAGCAAGTAACAACCGCTACTGTTCCAAATGCTTTCTTTACACAGCTAGCTACACATTTACCAGTAAGCTATAGAAAAAAGCTTTCGACATTAAATTATTTATCTGTAGGTGGTGAAGCCCTATTGCCTGCCATTGTTCAAAAATGGCAAGACAAATTTGGACTTTCTACCGAAATTATTAACGTGTATGGACCAACTGAGTGTACAGTATTGTCCTCCTATTTTAAGGTGAAAAGTCAGATAACAGACATGCAATCTAGTATCCCCATTGGTAGCCCAATCGCCAATTATGAAATGTATGTTATTAATACGGACGATCAGCTATGTCCCGTTAATGAAATCGGAGAATTATGTATTGCTGGTGCTGGTTTAGCAGCAGGTTATTTACATCAGCCTGAAAAAACGGCTGAAGTATTTGTACCTCATCTCTTAAAGCCAGATCAAAAAATGTATCGAACAGGTGATTTAGTTCGACTATTGCCAACAGGTGTCATTGAATTTGTTGGACGTAAAGACTCTCAAATTAAAGTAAGAGGCTTCCGTATTGAACTTGGCGAAATCGAAACAGTATTGAGCAATCATACGAGCATTCAGGAAGCTGTGATCATTGCGAAGAAGATGGCTGATGGAAATAATCATTTATTTGCCTACTATACGGTGGCAAGTGGAATGCAGCTTGAGGAGAGTCTTTTAAGGGATTACTTAGCAAATCTTTTACCAGATTATATGGTGCCAGAGCAATTTATCGAATTGCAAGAAATGCCGTTATCCCCTACAGGAAAAATTGATCGAAAACACTTAGCTTCATTGGAACTAACTTTATCACGCAGCACTACATATATTGCCCCAGAAAATGATACACAGCGTATGCTTGCTACTGCATGGGAATTTGTACTCGGTATTGAGCCAATTGGCATTCACGATAACTTCTTTCATATCGGAGGGCATTCGCTAAAAGTGCTCGAGATTCTTGTACAAGTGAAAAAACATATACCATTCTTAAAGATTCAGGATTTCTTCCAATATCAAACAATTGCTGAACTGGATCATTATATTCGTCATTATCAACCAGAAGCGATTGAAGATCAAGACGAGCCAGCTAAAAGCATTGTATTCAAGGACTTAATGGAGCCTAGTCCTCTACAAGTCTCCCAAAACGTGAAGCCCTTGCCAATGACATCGGTATTACTAACAGGAGCTACAGGTTATTTAGGTAGTCATGTATTATATGAGCTATTAGCAACAACAACTGCGCACATATATTGCCTTATTCGACCAAGTACCCAAACTACGATTGAAGACAAACTAAGAGAGAGTATGCAATTTTACTTTGGCAATACCATTGCTCAGCAGATGAAGGATCGTATTACTGTTATCCAAGGTGACTTAGGCAAGCAACGTCTTCATTTATCTGATAAAGATGAACAAATCATTATGAAAGAAATTAATGCCATCATTCATTGTGGTGCAGACGTACGTCATTTCGGTGCAGCTGATCATTTTAATAATGTCAATGTGAATGGAACTCGCTACTTGCTTGAAATAGCCAAACAGAAACCAGGTGTGCATTTCCATTATGTATCGACAATTGGCATTCCAGAGGAGCTAGCCGCCATACAATGGGGACCAAATGAAGCAAAAGGTAACTTCAATTACAATGTAAAGCTTGATAATGTTTATACTCAAAGTAAGCTAGAAGCAGAAAACCTTGTTCGAAACGCTGTACAGGATGCAATCCCTGTCTCCATTTATCGTGTAGGAAATTTAAGCTGTCATTCTGAAACAGGTAAATTCCAACGTAATATCGATGACAATGCCTTTTACCGTATGATTAAATCAATGCTTTATTTAGGTAAAACACCTACTGCACAATGGCATGTTGACTTCACACCAATCAATTATGCTAGTCAGGCACTGGTTTCTTTGGCCAGCCAGCCAGCAACCAACGGCCATGTCTTCCATTTATGTAACCCTGTATCGCTTACTTATTTAGAATTAATCGATATGCTTAAGGAAGTTGGTTATGACTTAACAATTGTTTCAACACAAGAGTATACAGATTGGCTATTAAATGGTGATCATTCAAAAGGTGTACAGGAGTATTTATCGTTAGCCATTGCGCAGCTTGAAGGTGATGGAGCAAGTGACTCCCCATTTATCTTCAATTGCAAAAAAACGATAGAATTTTTAGCTCATACCAAGATTGAATGTGCGGCACCAAATAAAGCCTTTATTCACAGAATGATTCAATATGGCATTGATACAGGCTACTTTCCAGAACCAAAACAAGTCAATATAAGATGATAAAACAAACTATACAGTTATTTGCACTTCCTCTAGGAGTACAGTTAGCACCGTCAGAACGGGATGCTTTCCTTAAAGTACTCCCTTGTGAGGTGCAAAGAAAAGTTCAGCAATACAAGCACTGGCAGGATCAGCAAAGAGCGTTGCTAGGTAGCATTCTTATTAGATGGGCACTCATTCCCTATATAGATGAAGTTCTGTTATATCTAGCTCAAAATGAATTTGGGCGCCCATATATTGCAGGACACCCTCATTGGCAGGGAGATTTTAATCTCTCTCATTCTGGGAATTGGATCGTGTTAGCAGTCACCACTATCGGACGAGTGGGCATTGATGTTGAAGAAATAAAGCCAGTGAGTGAAGATGTGATGGTATATGCGCTATCTGAGACAGAGCGTCAATTGGTCTTTCATCAGCCTTTACATGTTTTTTATGAGTTTTGGACTTTAAAAGAGGCTCTTTTTAAAACAGGCTTATTGCCAAACTTATCGCCATATTTGCTTGATACCACCAACATAAAAAAAACAAGGAAAGACCTTTTTACTCATTTATTCTATCTCGATCCGCAACATCCTGTATGCGTCTGCTGGAACAATAAAAATTCTAAGTTAATAACCACAATATTAAATAAAGAGCAGCTTCTACAGTCATAACAATAATTATCATCCGTAATAAGAAAACGCTGCCCTAACGTGTCATTTATTCGACCCGCTAGGACAGCGCTTTTTGTTTTATTTAAATAAGTCTGGATACATTTCTTTTGCTAATGCTTCCATTCCATCAATCGTGTTATAGCCATAGCCAAACATATAATTGTAATCTACAATATACATTTGTTTATTTTTAATAGCCTTCATGCTGGAAAGTTTAGGGTTCGCATAAATATCTTCACGTACTTTTGTCAAATCAGAACCATCCCAGTTTGGTAGAATTAATACATCTGGATCTGCTGCAATTAATGTTTCAACACTTACATCGCCTGTTTCATCTTTGAAAATATTATCTAATTTAACCATTTTGAATGCATCATTAAAGAATGTTTCATCGTGTGCTGGATAAACAAAAAGCTCTTTTGGATCATTTGTATGCAGATAGGCAAATGTTTTTTCTTCTTTTATACTTTCTAATTTTGAGGAAATATCTTGTTGTCGACCTTTTAATTCTTTAATAAAGCTATCTGCTTTGTCTTGAACATTAAAAATTTCACCAATATTTTTTATATCTTTATAAATAGAATCATACGTGCCGCCTGTTACGGATGACTCTAAAACATATGTTTTTACACCCATTTCATTAAGAGAGTCTACTGTCCCTACTCCCCATTCAGCATTATCAAATAAGCCACCACGACCAAATACTAAATCAGGATCAGTACCTAATGTAACCTCTTTCCCAACATATTCATCACTTAAAATATTTAGCTTAGCATACTCTTCTTCAACAGATTTATCAACTGCGCCAAAGTTTGCACCAACACCAACGATTTTATCGCCTAATCCTAGATGTAATAATAATTCTGCAGCTGGGCGTGTATTTGCCATAATTCTTTCAGGTGCTTTATCAAATACTTGATCTTTCTTTTCCCATGTTGATCCACCTTCAGCCTTTGTAAAGTTCTCAATTGTCAGTGGATAATGCTCTTTTGTTTGTGTTTCCTTAGATGTATCTTTTGATGTGTTACCGCAGGCTGTTAATGTTAACAAAGCCGCTAAACCAATTCCTAATAATAATTTTTTCTTCATGTTTTTCCTCCTACAGTCCATATGCAAAGCCTAATCCATTCGTCACTGGATTAGTAAATGTTTTACATTTTATATGATATAAAGCTTCGATTGTTTCTGGTGTTAAAACTTCTTGGGGTGTACCATGTGCATAGATTTCACCATCTTTTACTGCATAAAGATAATCACAGTAATGTGCTGCCATTTCTAGATCATGAAGAGCTGCTAAAACACCGATTTTTAAACTTCTTACACAGGATAGTATTTCAATTTGATAACGAATATCTAAATGATTTGTTGGTTCATCCAAAATCATAAATTTAGGCTGCTGGGCGATCGTTCTTGCTAAAATAACCCGTTGCTTTTCGCCCCCAGATAGTGAAAGAAAACTGCGCTCTCTATAAGATTGTAAGTTTGTTCTTGTCAGTGCCTCTTCTACGATGTCAAAATCCTTTTGGTTATCTGACTCTAGCATTTTTTTATGAGGTGTTCTTCCTAACATCACCATTTGTTGAACGGTTAAATCAAAGTGCATTTCATTGAATTGTCCAACTACACCTAAGTGCTGAGAAATCTTTTTTTCGGGGCTTTTTAAAACATCTAAATCATCTAAGAAGACCATCCCTTTTTGAGGTACTAGACTTTTATAAATGCTTTTCAGTAAAGTTGATTTTCCGCATCCGTTTGGTCCGATTAAGCCCACAAATTGTTGCTTATTCACATGAATGGATATGTTTTTTACAATTTCCTTTTTGCCGATTTTTACTTCTATTTCCTTTGCTACTAATTCCATTGTTCTACCCTCCGAAGTTGTAACCTTTTTTTACAATCATATAGATAAATAATGGTGATCCTATGACAGAAGTAATAATACCAATCGGTAATTCTACATTTTGGATTAATGTTCTAGACAGAATATCCGCCCAAATCATGAAAAGGCCTCCTAAGAGCAATGTTCCTAACATTAATCGTTTGTGATCTGCCCCAAAAATACCCCTCGTGATATGTGGAATAATTAAACCAACAAAGCCGATCATACCTGCATAAGCGACCATCGTTCCTGTAATAAGCGAGGTAAGAATCATATACAATTTACGATACGCACTTAAGTTGATCCCTAAGGTGATAGCTGATTCATCCCCAAGTAGCATTGTATTTAGCACACGATGTTGGAAAAGGAATAATGCAGCTCCTAGTACAATCACGATTGTTAAAATTGGTGTTTTGTCCCAGCTGGCAGATGCTAAACTTCCCATAGACCAGAACGTAACAGTTTTGATACCCTCTGCATTATTGGCGAAAAAGATGATAAGGCTTGAAAACGAGCTACATAATGCACCGATAACAACCCCTGATAAAACCAATTTTACAGAGGTTGCTTTACCTCCAATGCTGGATAAGATAAGCACTGCCATAGAGGTAATCATCGCCCCTACAAATGCACCAAAGGCTACTCCAAATTGTGCTAACAATGCACTACTCCCAAAACCAACTAGAATAGCAAAGGTTGCACCTAATGACGCTCCTGAAGAAATACCAAGTATGTATGGATCAGCAAGCGGGTTTTGGACAACCGCCTGCATGACAGCCCCACACATAGCAAGTCCGACACCAATTAATAAGGCAAAAACCACACGCGGCATTCTAACCTGTAGAATAATATTCAAATAGGATTCACTTTCCACACTATCAAGTGTTCCAAGTTTTCCATTGGATATAGTATGTAGCAAAATATCCATCGATTGCTTAAAAGGTATGCTGACTTGTCCTATTGATACAGAAAAAACGGCAGATATTAAAATAGAGACTATTAAAAGCAAGATAATAACATAATAAATATTGCCCATTCCTATTCTGTTAGCTTCCTGTCTATCCAAAATTTCACCTCTATCTATTAAACTTTTGTTAATGATAACGATTATCATTTTCATTTTGTATTGTAAGTGATAATCCACTGAAAAACAACAGGAAAATTTTTAATTATAGATTATGCATACATTTAGTAGATGAACATTCCACTAATGGCGGGTTTTGATTCACCAAGATTATTGTTTCAAAAGAGAAAATTTAGGGATTTTCAATTAAACTTTGTTCTAATAAGAAATCCAAATAAAAAACCACTTTCCATAAAATTATGGAAAGTGGTTATATTTACTTGCTAAATTGTGCTTATAGGCTAAGCTAAATCTTACATCATTCCTGGCATACCGCCCATGCCGCTCATATCTGGCATTGCTGGTGCTGCTTCAGGGATATCTGCTACAACCGCTTCTGTTGTTAAGAATAGAGCTGCAACTGATGCTGCATTTTGTAAAGCTGAGCGAGTTACTTTTGCTGGGTCTACTACGCCTGCTTCCATCATGTTTACCCATTCGCCAGTTGCTGCATTGAAACCAATGCCAACTTCTTCACGTTTTAGACGATCTACGATAATTGAGCCTTCAAGACCTGCATTATTAGCAATTTGACGAACTGGTTCTTCTAAAGCACGTAGAACGATTTTCACACCTGTGGATACGTCGCCTTCTACTGCTTCAGCCGCTTTTTCTACTGCTGCATAGACGTTTAGAAGAGCAGTACCACCACCTGATACGATACCTTCTTCAACAGCCGCACGAGTCGAGTTTAAAGCATCCTCAATACGAAGTTTACGCTCTTTTAGCTCTGTTTCTGTTGCAGCGCCAACTTTGATAACTGCTACACCACCTGCTAATTTTGCAAGACGTTCTTGTAATTTTTCTTTATCGAACTCTGATGTAGTTTCTGCAAGTTGTGCACGGATTTGACCAATGCGTGATTCAATTGCTTCTGCTCCACCTACACCTTCAACGATTGTTGTGTTGTCTTTAGTTACAACAACTTTTGCTGCACGACCAAGTGCAGAAATATCAGCTGATTTTAGATCTAAGCCTAATTCTTCTGTAATCACTTGTCCACCTGTCAGGATAGCAATATCTTCAAGCATTGCTTTACGTCGATCACCGAAACCTGGTGCTTTTACTGCTACAGCATTGAATGTACCACGAAGTTTGTTCACAACAAGTGTTGCAAGAGCTTCACCTTCTACATCTTCAGCAATCATTAAAAGTGGACGACCTTGTTGTACCACTTGCTCTAATAATGGCAATACTTCTTGAATGTTTGTAATTTTTTTATCAGTAATTAAAATGTACGGGTTATCAAGAACCGCTTCCATTTTATCTGTGTCCGTTACCATGTAGTGAGAAGCATAACCACGATCAAACTGCATACCCTCAACTACATCTAGCTCTGTTGTGAAGCCTTTTGATTCTTCAATTGTAATAACTCCATCGTTACCAACGCGTTCCATTGCTTCAGCGATTAGTTGTCCAACTTCATCATCTGCAGCAGAAATGGCAGCAACTTGTGCAATTTCTTCCTTATTGCTTACAGGGCGAGAAATAGCATGTAATTCAGTAAGTGCTGCAGCAACTGCTTTATCGATACCTTTACGGATACCTACAGGATTTGCGCCAGCTGTAACGTTTTTCAAGCCTTCACGAATAATTGCTTGGGCTAATACTGTTGCTGTAGTTGTACCATCACCAGCGATTTCGTTTGTCTTAGAAGCAACTTCTGCTACTAATTTTGCTCCCATGTTTTCGTATGGGTTTTCTAGTTCGATTTCTTTAGCAATTGTCACACCATCATTTGTAATAAGTGGTGAACCGAATTTTTTTTCTAAAACAACATTACGTCCTTTTGGTCCTAATGTTACTTTTACTGCATTTGCTAATTTATCTACACCTTGTAACATTAATGAACGAGCGTCTTCTGAGAATTTAATATCTTTTGCCATGAGAATTTACCCTCCTGAAATGGAATATTCGTTAAGCTTCTTCAATATATTTATAACAATTTCACCTTATTGTCACATTTGTTATGCAAACAATAAGCATCCACCTTACGTAAGGTGCCTTTAATGTTCTTATTCAATAATTGCAAGAATATCGCTTTCGCGTAAAATTAGGTATTCATTACCTTCAAATTTAACTTCTGTGCCAGCGTATTTAGAGAAAATAATGCGGTCGTCAACTTTAACGTCAAGCTCTACACGTTGCCCGTTCTCTAATACACGACCTGTCCCAACTGCTACTACTTTACCTTCTTGTGGTTTTTCTTTTGCAGAGTCAGGTAGTACAATACCGAATGCAGATTTTTCTTCTACCTCGATTAGTTCAATTACAATACGATCTCCTAGTGGTCTTAACAAGTGAAACAACCTCCTAATAATTAAATAATTGTTGATATTTATTAGCACTCTATATCAATGAGTGCTAACACAATTATTATGATAATCAATCACTCTTTTTTTTGCAAGTCAGAACTTCAAAAAATTTTGTTTTCTTTCCATATTCCTCTACAATAGAAAGGAAGCATATGAATGGAAAGGATTTTGATTGTGACTAATTCTCAAAAAGTAACGAAACATAAAAAAACAGCCCTGTATGTTTTGCTGATTTATATCTTGATGCAAATCTCTAGCAGATGGTTGCTCTTACCGTTCCATAAGCTCATCATGAAGGTAACTGGTTTAGCTTCTGAACAAGCGGCTCCTATTACTCAAGGTTGGTATATTGCCCTAAGTTTTGCGGTAGCGCTCATTTTAAGCTTAATCCTTACATCTCGAGATAAAGCATTTTGGAACATTTATCAAGGAAAAAAAGAAACGATACCTCTAACAATTGTGTGGGGAATCATCGGCTTCTTCCTAGTGTTCTTTGGACAAATGATTGGTGCAGCTATTGAGATGGCTGTTTTCGGTATTGAAGGAGGCTCACAAAATACTGCTGATATTGTCGCAATAGCTAAAGGTGCTCCCATTGCCATATTAGCAATTGTTGTATTCGGGCCAATTTTAGAAGAATTCGTCTTCCGTAGAGTAATCTTTGGCTCGCTTGTCCAAACAACAAATTTCTGGGTGGCAGCAATTGTAAGTGCCATTTTCTTTGCGATTATCCACTTCGACTTCTCTCATATCTTACTTTATACCATTTGTGGTTTAATCTTCGCCTTTTTATATCACAAAACAAAGCGCATTTGGACGTCTATTATTGCACACGTCATGCTTAATGGATTTGTGACACTTGTACAATTCTATGCGGAACCATTGCAAAAGTTTCTTCAAGAACTCGAAAAAATGCAATAAATTTTTGTAAAGCGATTGTAAGCTGCAAAAATAACACAAAAGCTCGGTGTCCCATTTAGGGCACCGAGCTTTATTTATTACTGTTGATTCAATTCTTCTATTTGTCGTCGTTGCTGCTCAAGTGCCTCTTCAATCTGACGCTTTTGTTCTGCTTCCTGCTCTTCTTTTAAACGGATCTCTTCAGATTTTAAATATTTGCGATAGCCTATTTTCGCTACCCAAACACTAAACTCATAGAGTAAAAACATTGGTACTGTTACGATTAAATGACTCATTAAATCTGGTGGTGTAATCATAGCCGCAATGACAAAAAGTCCGAAATAAGCATATTTTCTGTTCTTTGTCATAACTTGTGGATTTAGAATACCCAAACGTGCAAAGAATAGGAGTACAATTGGTAATTGGAAAACAAATCCAAAAGGTAAGGTGATTTGAAATAAAAACGAGAAATACTCATTAATTCCAATTGTTAGTTGTACACCTAGACGGTCAGATAAATCAATCATAAAGTTCAATACATATGGAAATAAAATAAAGTATGAAAAAACAATTCCAGCTACAAATAAGATAAATGTAAAGGGTATATAGCTTAATGTTACCCGACGTTCCTTTTCATATAGTCCTGGTGAAATAAAGGCCCATAGCTGATATAGAATAATAGGAGACGTGAACAATAAGGCTATATAAAAAATCATTTGAAAATAAATTTTTATAGAGTCTGTTATTCTGAACGCGTTTAAAGAGAAACTCTGTGCGGTTTCACTGCTTTGTAAAAAATGAATAAGCGGCTCCGCCAAAAAAAACGCTCCAGCCACCGCAATAACAAAGAAAACGACTGCAAAGTAAAGTCGTTTCCTTAATTCTTCTATATGCTCAATGACAGTTTGGTTGTTTGCATTCATATTAGAAAGACATCCTTCAGTTACTTATCATCGTTTTTTACTTCGATGACTTTCTTTTTATCATTATCATCATCATCTGCTAACCCTTTAGTAGCATTTTTAAATTCACGCAGTGTAGAACCCATAGCTTTCCCTAACTCTGGTAACTTTTTAGGGCCAAATATTAAAATTGCTACAATTCCAATAATGATAAGGCTCATAGGACCGATACCCATTACAGCCACCTCCTCTTATATATTTTACATTTTAACTCACTTTCGATAATTTGGCTAACTAATATTATGTGAAAGTTTTACGTCTTGCTATTCACCACAACAGCTTAAACACGCTATGTAAAGAATCACTCTTCCTGATTACGAATTAAATAAATAAGCGCTTGCAACTCTACCGATAAATCGATGGTTAAAAGCTGCATTCTATCAGGTACTGTTAATCGCTCTGGCGTAAAGTTTAAAATTCCCTTTGCATTCATGGCAGCTAAGCGATCCGCCATTTTTTGAGCGGAGCGTGGTGAAACGGTTAAAATAGCAAGCTCTGCACCGTATTCTGCATATTTTTCTTCCAATAAATCTGGATGAAAAACCGGAATGTTACTGATCATTTTGCCATCCTTCGGTGCTTTTGAATCGAATGCTACCACAATATGTGTATTATGGTTTTTTTGAAAATTATATTTTAATAATGCACTGCCTAAATTCCCCACACCAATTAACGCTACTTTTGTCGTTTCATGTTGATCAAGCGTCTGGCTAAAAAATTGTAATAGATGCTGCACATCGTAGCCATAACCTTTTTTCCCAAGTGCACCAAAATAAGAAAAATCACGGCGAATAGTTGCAGAATCTATTTTCATCGCTTCACTCAATTCCTTCGACGAAATACGTTCCATACCTTCTTGTGCAAAGTTTTGAATAAATCGATAGTAAAGAGGAAGTCTTTTTGTAGTGGCTTGTGGAATTTTTAATTCTTGTTTCAAACTTTTTCCTCCTTATGATGTACCTCCATCAATTTTACTGTCTTTAACTACTAATTTTAATACATTCATCCTTAACAATATACAATATTTTTGCAATCCCCTGCTGTATTTCTCTTTAGTTAATGGCGCCTTATACGCAGCTAACTAAAAAGAAATCGTTTCAATCTTACATGACTGCTAGGAATAAGTAAAGCACGGACATTGCATGCAAATCGTTCATCCATTACACTAAGGTAGAATTGAGGTGTCAAGAATGATTGTTTTACAGGTCAATCAACTAACTAAATCCTTTCTTGCAGATGAAATTTTAAGTGGTGTTAAATTAGAAGTTCAACACCGTGACCGTGTTGCCTTAGTAGGACGAAACGGTGCAGGTAAATCTACTTTATTAAAAATAATTGCTGGTCAAATGTCTTATGATTCAGGTGATATCATTATCCCAAAGGATATTCAAATAGGCTATTTAGAGCAACATGCAGGATTAAACTCTACGCTAACAATTTGGAATGAAATGATGACTATATTTGAATCTCTTTTAGCCCAAGAACAGCTGCTACGCTCACTTGAACAACAAATGGCTGATCCTACTGTCTATGAAAACCCTACTATGTATGCGAAGGTTATGTCGGAATATGATCAATTACAGCATACGTTTAAAGATGCAGGTGGCTATCAATATGAATCAGACATACGCTCAGTCCTTCATGGTATGCAATTTTATTCTGAAGACTATGACAAACCCATCAGTTCCTTATCTGGTGGACAGCGCACACGTTTAGCACTTGCTAAGCTCTTACTTAGTAAACCAGATCTTTTAATTCTCGATGAGCCAACGAACCATTTAGATATCGAAACACTATCTTGGTTGGAATCCTATTTAAAGGGCTATGAAGGCGCTATTTTAATTGTTTCCCATGACCGCTACTTCTTAGACCAAGTCGTTTCTATTGTCTACGAAGTATCCCGACATCGCGTTACCAAATACCCTGGTAATTATAGTGCATATTTAGATGAAAAAGCTAAAAATTATGAGCGTGATGTCAAACTCTATGAACGTCAGCAAGATGAAAAGGCTAAGCTAGAGGATTTTATCCAAAAAAATATTGCACGTGCTTCTACAACAAAAATGGCACAAAGTCGACGTAAAATGCTTGAACGTACAGAGTGGATGGAATCGCCGGATGGTGATGAGAAATCCGCTAGTTTCGGTTTCACGATTGAACGTCAAAGTGGAAATGACGTGTTATCTGTTGATGAATTAACGATTGGTTATAACGATCGTACCATTTCTAGGGGGATAAACCTTCGCACTTTTCGTGAGGATCGCATTGCCCTTGTTGGACCAAACGGAGTTGGTAAATCGACACTATTAAAAACAATTGTAAAAGATTTATCCCCTCTTGCAGGTAGTATTCGTTATGGTACGAATGTACAAATCGGCTACTATGATCAAGAGCAAGCAAAGCTATCGAGCAATAAGAGTGTCCTGAAAGAATTATGGGATGAATGGCCACTCATGAACGAAAAAGATATTCGTACTGTATTAGGGCGTTTTCTTTTTAGTGGTGAAGATGTGGATAAAGCTGTATCCTCTTTATCGGGCGGTGAAAAAGCACGCCTTGCACTCGCAAAGCTAATGATGCAAAAGGCTAATTTCCTAATTCTGGATGAGCCTACCAATCATTTAGACTTAGATAGCAAAGAGGTATTAGAAAATGCCTTGATTGATTATCCTGGTACGCTTCTATTTGTCTCACATGACCGCTACTTCATTAATCGTATCGCAACGAAAGTGGTGGAGTTATCTGGAACGGGTTCATTTGAATATTTAGGTGACTACGATTATTACGTTGAGAAAAAGCAGGAACTATTGGAGCTAGCACAAATGAAGGCTGCCTCCCAACCACAAGTACAGCAAGACCTGCCTGATAAAACGACTACATCAAAAATTGATAAAGAAGCAAAAAAACGTGAACGTCAAATTAGACGTACGATCGAAGATTTAGAAAGCAAGATGCAAGAAACATCTGCTATTGTTGCAAGACTAGAAGAGGCTCTTTGTGACTCTGCCATTTTCACCGACCATGAAAAAATTTCAATGCTTCAAGCAGAATTAGCAACTGCTAAAGAGCAGCATGAGCTATTAGAATTAGAATGGCTTGAGTTAAATGAAGAACTTGAAAATATTAGTATGTAAAGGATGTAAGCCATGTGAAAGGTCACATGGCTTTTTCTTTACTTGTCTTCATTTTTCATATATATTGGTCAAGTGCTATTTTTCGACAAAAAATGCCCACAGTTTTATTCACACTATAAATCTAGTAATACCAACATATCAACAGAGTTTTCCACATTGTCCACAATAGAAATTTATTTTATCCACATTCTATCGTATAAAACCAGCTACTATATATTGAATAATCACAAGTTATACACAAGTTATCAACAATTTGTGCATAAGTACGCGTGTTCGCCATTTAATTCCCTCCTTTACCTGTGGATAATTTTCTGAAAAATTTGTCAATTGCGATGCTTCTATTGACTATTCCCTTAGCACGGTTCTTTTTTATCAACAATGATTCGACAATTAAAAAAAGAGATATCTAAAAATATAGATACCTCTTTCCTATACTATACCCAGGATTTTAACTCCATTCCTGGACGTCCATTCATCATTAAGTTTCCTCGAATACCAGCCTCAAACATCGGCATAGCTGCTGCGCCAATCATTGCCGCATTATCAGTACACAATTTAAGCGGGGGTACAAAAAACGGGATACCTTCCTCTTCAAATACAGTCTCCAAAGAAATTCGCAAACCTTTATTTGCTGCTACACCTCCAGCTGCAATAACCTGCTTCACCTGATATTCGCGAGCAGCACGTAATGTTTTAGCAGTCAGTACTTCAACAACACTTTCTTGAAAGCCCTTGGCAACAGCTGTTGGTGAAATAGCTTCACCTCGTTGGTCCATATTATGTTTATAATTGATGACAGCTGATTTTAAACCGCTAAAGCTGAAATCATACGAATCCTCTTCCAACCATACTCTTGGAAAAGGAACAGCCTCTCCTTCCTCATGAGCAAGACGATCAATATGTGGCCCACCAGGATAAGGTAAATTTAAAACACGCGCCACTTTATCATAAGCCTCACCAGCTGCATCATCTCGTGTTTCACCAATGACCTCAAAAGAGCCATGTTCCTTCATATAGACAAGCTCTGTATGACCGCCTGAAACGACTAGTGCTAATAAAGGGAACTCCATTGGCTGAACAAGCGCATTGGCATAAATATGCCCTGCAATATGATGTACACCTACAATTGGTAAGTTGTTTGCAAAGGCAAAAGCCTTCGCCGCATTAATGCCAATCAACAATGCACCTACAAGACCCGGACCCTCTGTAACAGCAATCGCATCTAAATCTGTCGGCTTTAATTTTGCTTGGGCTAATGCTTCTTCAATTACCATCGTAATTTGTTCAACGTGATGGCGTGATGCAATTTCAGGGACAACGCCACCAAATCGCTTATGACTCTCTATTTGAGAAGCAACAACATTCGACACGATTTCATGACCATTTCGAATAATCGCTGCAGCTGTTTCATCACAGCTTGATTCTATTGCTAATATCAATCCATTATTCATTATAAATTCACCCACATGACAAGGGCATCCTCCCCGTTATCAGTATAATAGCCTTTCCGTATACCACCATCTTGGAATTGAAGCTTACGATAAAGATTTTGTGCAACCGTGTTCGTTACTCGTACCTCCAATGTCATAACCTCCATTCCATGTAAACGAGCTATTTGCAGCGCCTCACGCATTAATCCCTCGCCTATACCTCGTCCACGCGCTGCCTCAATAACAGCTACATTCGTAATTTGGGCTGCATCTATAACCATCCACATCCCGCAAAAACCAATAATACTTCCACTTGCATCAACAGCCAGCACATAATGGGCATACTGATTTTCATGCACTTCATAGTAAAAGGAATCCAACGTCCAAGGTACAGGAAATGAAGCGACTTCAATTTCATAAACTGCTGGTACATCATCAGAAACCATTTTACGATAAGTTACATCACTACTCATGTTCTTTCTCCTTCTGTTCTTTCAGCCAATTTGCTTCAGCCTCTGCAATTCGTTTATATTGTGGGACAAAGTGATGAGTAGCTTCAACACTTGGTAATTCCACTTTAGTTCCTAAACGAATAACTTCCGTTGCACGTGGCAAGTCAAGACTAAAAGGTGCACGAAAAGCGTTATCGCCAAGCTTCTCTACAATGTTATCCCAAAATATGCCCACATCTGTTCCTACAAATAAAATAGGTGCATCTAATGCCCTTAAACGCTCTAACAAATCAGTGATATGTGTATGATGATCCTCCACAAGAGCCTCTAGTGTCACTCCTTGATAAACTGCTGTATAAACATTGTCTCTTCTTGCATCAAAAATTGGACAAATTAATCCATTATAAAGGGCAGCATTTGCAGCTAATGCTTTTAAGCTAGAGACACCGACTAAGGGTATCTGTAATGTCCATGCTAGGGTTTTCGCTAATGTTACACCTATACGGACCCCTGTATACGATCCTGGCCCTTCAGACACTGCAATGACATCCAAGTCACCTGCCTTCAAACCTGCTCTTGCTAATACCTCTTCAATAGCGGGCATTGCGCCTGCTGAATGTGTTAATTTTATATTTTGTACCAGCTCCGCTACCACTTTTCCATCCATCACCACAGCAACGGAAAGTGGTGTATTTGCTGTTTCTATTCCTAACCAAATCATTTCATTAGCTCCTCACATAGTGCCTCATAACGTTCCCCACTAGGTATGAACACGAATCGTCGTTCATTGTCTCCGATTCGATAAATCTCTATCGCTAATCGATTCTGTGGCAAAACCTGTTCAATTAAATGCGCCCACTCTACCACTGATACGGCATCTCCATAAAATAATTCATCCCAACCAAGGTCCTCGTCACTTTCAGCCAAACGATAAACATCTAAATGATTGAAGGGTAAACGTCCTTCATACTGTTTAATGATTGTAAATGTTGGACTGTTGACCGTTCTTTTCACACCAAGCCCTTTTGCTAAGGCCTTCGTAAACGTTGTCTTGCCTGCACCCAAATCTCCTTCTAATGTAATCGTATCTTGAGCTTTTAGTAAATTGGCAAGTGCCAGGGCAAACCGCTCTGTATCATCAACTGAATTCATGATTATTTCATACATTCTCATTTTTCCTCTCATCACTACATTATCTCTAGTTTACCTAAACTAGCGAAAATGTTCAAAGCATCCCATATCATTATATCCTACTTAGATGATCTTCGTTAAAAAGCCTAATTCAGGTAGCTCATTTAAATAAAAAAACACGCCTTCTTTTACAAAGACGTGACAATTATTTATCTGTTTGAATGACCTTTCACTGCTATGATTTCTTTGCCAATTAGTTTATCATCCTTAAATTTCACTATATAGGCCTGTGTCATCAAAATTTCATCATTCCAACGATATTCATTATTTTTGATTTTTTTACCTGCGCCGCCTGCTGCTTCTACTACCTCAATATATGACATATCATTTTTTAATTTCTCAAATTCTACTTCGCTCATATTTTTTTGCCAGTGATACGCATTTGATTCTTCAATCTCCATAATAGGATCTCCACAGCCTACCATCATTATCATGGAACCAATAAGCAAAGGTAAATAAATACTTTTAAAAAAATAATCTTTGCTCATCTAAACACCTCCGTAGCCAATCCGATTACTTCTACATTTTTACCCCTAATCTTTATATCAGAAACACCTCTAATTTTACCTTATAGAAACGCTATCATTTATCGGTAATTTTTACTATTTTTAGATAATGTTAAATATATGAAATTCGTTATGTTTAAGGCAATACTATCGATCATTTCAAAGCGATTTAAGCCATTTTTTAGACAGCATTGATATGTTTTAGGGAAATAGATGTTGTTTATTGAATAATAAAGGGAAGTTGGTCTCAAATACTTCACAGAATGTTATGCTTTTAGCCTCTGTGTTTCTACTAGGCAGTGATGATCCTTTCGACGTTATTCATTTGTCATGTTATTTCTATTTAATTTTACTGATAAGCTCCTAAAAGATGAATTGGATCCATACGCCAATCACATACAAAAAAGTCCTTATGATGTAAAATCATAAGGACTGGAATATTAATTTAAATGGCGGTCCCGACCGGGATCGAACCGGCGATCTCCTGCGTGACAGGCAGGCATGTTAACCGCTACACCACGGGACCTCTTTAAGACATTTATAAATGTATCATAAGAAATACTACAATGCAATACTTTTTTAATAGAATTTGAACAATTCTACAATAATATTTTATTTTTTTGTTTATATGCTATTATTACCTACAAAATATATATCAGGAGGTAATATATGTCTACTATTTTCGAAACTCGTAGAGCAATTTTCAAATCAAAGCTTGAGGAGGATATAGCTTTCATTACATCGCCAGCTAATATTTTTTATTACACTGGTTTTTTATCTAATCCTCATGAGCGCTTTATGGCACTTATTTTCAATAGCAAAACAAATGAAGAAATATTATATGTTCCTGCCTTAGATTTAGAAGCAGCAGTACAAGTTACTGATATTCAACACATTGTACCAATAAGTGATGAGCAAATGCCATTTGAGGTTGTCAAAAGCACCATAGGAAACCTTGGTCAAACAGCTGGTGTGGAAGCAAAGGCACTTAATCTTTCACGCTATTTGGAGCTTACAAGTACCTTAGATGTACAAGTCAAAGATATTCAACAACTAGTCAATAGGCAACGCTTGCATAAAACGCGAGATGAACTCAATCAACTGAAAGTGGCCATTGATATTATTGAACAGGTGATGACAGAGGGCATCAAAAAAATTCATATTGGCATGACCGAATTAGACCTTGTTGCCGAGCTAGAATATTTAATGCGTAAATTTGGAGCGGATGGCCAGTCCTTTGCCTCGATTATTTTGTCTGGTGGAAATGCTGCCTTGCCGCATGGTCAACCTAGTATGCGAAAAATCGAGCATGGAGATTTTGTGCTGATTGACATGGGTGTGATTAAAGATGGCTACTGCTCTGATATTACAAGAACATTTGTCATTGGCGAAGCGACAGAAAAACAACGAGAAATATATGAGACCGTACTAGCTTCGACACTAGCTGGTATTAAAGCAGCAAAAGCTAACATTCCATTAAAACAAGTAGATTTGGCTGCAAGAGCAGTTATTGAAAAGAAGGGCTATGGCGACTATTTCAACAACCGCGTTGGTCACGGACTTGGCATTGAAGTTCATGAAGAACCTTCTGTCCATGCAGGAAACAATGATTTAATTACAACTGGTATGGTATTTACAATTGAACCAGGTATTTATATACCCCATTACGGAGGCGTTCGTATCGAGGACAATGTTTACATCAATGAACTTGGCAAAGCAGAAGTGTTGACTACTTTTCCACGCGAATTACAAATTTTATAACCTGCCTAGCACAAAGGAAGTAAATTCGAATTTTTCGAGTTTACTCTTTTTTTGGCACTAATCTTGCAAATAAAATAATAGATTCAACAAACTAAATTAGTAGGAGGTCATTTCCATGATTCGCTACATTTTCACCCGAATCGGCTTCATGATGATTACGTTATTTATCATCATCTTGCTTTCATTTTTACTTATGAAAGCTCTACCTGGTTCTCCATTCAACGATGAACGGTTACCTGAAGCGCAAAAAGAATTACTGTACAAAAAATACGGTCTAGATAAACCAGTACCTGTACAGTTTGGGATTTACCTGTCGAATCTTGTTCAAGGGGATTTAGGTGTTTCTTTTGTTTTTGATAATCGCCCGGTTACGAAAATTATTCAAGAACGCATTGGCGCATCGGCTATTCTCGGATTCCAAGCCGTTTTTGTCGGTACTATTATCGGCTTACTGTTAGGTATCGTAGCAGCATTAAAACATAACACCATGATTGATTACGGTGCAACCGTCTTAGCAGTACTCGGTATTTCTATTCCTTCATTTGTATTTGCAGGCTTTTTACAATATTGGGTTGGTGTTAAACTCGGCTGGCTGCCAATTGCTTTTTGGAATGGTTTTGAATACTCGATTTTACCAACCATCGCTTTAGCAGTTGGCGTTGTGGCAACTATTGCCCGCTTTACTCGCATTGAAATGTTAGAGGTACTCAACCAAGAATATATTTTAACCGCTCAATCAAAAGGATTATCGAATGCTTATATTATTACAAAACACGGGATTCGCAATGCGCTCATTCCAATCATTACAATTATCGGACCGTTAACTGTGAATACGATTACTGGTTCACTTGTTATTGAGAAAATTTTCAGTATCCCTGGTTTAGGGGAGCAATTTGTTAATTCGATTATTACAAATGATTATCAACTAATTATGGGCACAACGATTTTTTACGCTTTTTTATTTGTCAGTGTCATTTTAATTATTGATATTTTATACGGGTTCATTGATCCTCGTATTCGTGTAGCGGGAGGCGAATAATTTATGACAACCAAAATCACTGAAGGCACAAAGCATTATCCAGCCGATTTATTTGAACCTGCCTCTCAAGCAGATAAGGTCTCAGATATTGTGCATCGACCTGAGCAATCATTTTGGCAAGATGCATGGCGTGGTTTACGTAAAAATAAAGCAGCTATTGTCGGCTTATGTATTATTATTTTCGTTATTTTATTAGCTGTTTTCGGCCCATTTATGAATAGCCATGGCTACGATGAACAAAACATTGCGCGCACCAATTTACCACCAAAAGTTCCCGTTCTGGAATATTTGCCTTTCTTAGGTTTGAATGGTGTCGATGGGCGTGGCGTGGACCAATACGAAAAAAAGGGTATAACCGAATATTTTTGGTTCGGTACAGATGAATTAGGACGAGATTTATGGACACGAATTTGGCAAGGCACGCGTATTTCACTTTATATCGCCTTTCTCGCAGCCACGATTGATTTAATTATCGGTGTTGCTTATGGTGCTATCTCAGCCTTTTATGGGGGACGTACTGATAATGTCATGCAACGTATTATTGAAGTATTAGTTGGTATTCCAGGGTTAATAGTCAATATTCTTCTTATTCTGATTTTGAAGCCCGGCATCATTTCTATTACTCTCGCAATGGTTATCGTTGGCTGGATTAGCATGGCCCGTATCGTTCGCGCACAAATATTAAAGCTCAAATCATATGAATATGTACTGGCCTCCCGAACACTCGGAGCGAGTAACCAACGATTAATTTGGAAGCATTTAATTCCTAATACACTTGGCCCAATTATTGTCGCTACTACTTTTACTATACCTGGCGCGATATTCACAGAAGCCTTACTTAGTTTTATCGGATTAGGGCTACAACCACCTACCGCTTCCTTAGGAACAATTGTGAATGACTCATATAAACTATTGCGCATTTACCCACATGGCATGATTGTTTCTTCTATTATTATTAGCTTAATTATGATTAGCTTCAATTTACTTGGAGATGGACTGCGCGATGCATTCGATCCAAAAGTACGTAAATAAGGAGGTGTTCACAATGAAAACCATTTTAGAAGTCAAAAATCTTAGCGTTTCCTTCAACACGTATAGTGGCGAAGTACAGGCTGTACGCAATGTTTCGTTTGACTTATATGAAGGCGAAACATTAGCAATCGTTGGCGAATCAGGGTCAGGGAAGTCCGTTACTTCGAAAAGCCTATTACGCTTAAATCCTCGTGAAACAACAATGATTAAAAATGGCCAAATCTTATATCATAACAAAAACATTTTAGATTACAGTGAACAGCAAATGCGTGGGCTTCGCGGGGCTGAAATCTCAATGATTTTCCAAGATCCTATGACTGCATTAAACCCTACGATGACGATTGGCAGTCAAATTGCAGAAAGCATTAAAAAACATACGTCTTTACGTGGCAAGCAAATAATAGAGCGGGTCATTGAATTATTACAACTCGTTGGCATTAAAGAAGCAGATAAACGCTATAAGCAATACCCACATCAATTTTCAGGTGGCATGCGTCAACGAATTGTCATTGCAATGGCACTTGCTTGTGAGCCGCGCATTATTATTGCAGATGAACCGACTACAGCATTGGATGTTTCGATTCAAGCCCAAATATTAGAATTGCTTAAAAACATCCAAAAAAAGATGAATCTCTCGATAATATTTATTACCCATGATTTAGGGGTTGTCGCAAAAATGGCTGACCGTGTTGCCGTGATGTATGCAGGTAAAATTATAGAAATTGGCTTAGCCGATGAAATTTTTTACCACTGTCAACATCCTTATACACAAGGGCTACTCGCTGCGATGCCGAATCCAGATATCGATGCGGAATCATTATATGCCATTCCAGGGACACCGCCTAACCTATTGCAACCACCTGTGGGAGATGCCTTTGCGGCTCGCAATAAGCAGGCACTTAAAATTGACTTTCTAGAAGAACCACCTATGTTTAAAGTAAGCGATACGCATTATGCTGCAACTTGGCTATTGCACAAGCAGGCACCTACAATGATACCTGTTCATCAACAGCTAGCGCAGGAAAAGCAAAAAGAACGTGAGGAGACACCTCTATTTGATACAAACCATCCGTTTTTATCCTTAAAGGAAGTGAAGCAATATTTTAAATTAGGGAAAAATACAATTAACAAAGCGATAGATGGTATTACTTTTGATATTTATAAAGGGGAAATTTTCGGTTTAGTTGGCGAATCCGGCTGCGGCAAATCTACTACGGGACGCTCTATTATCGGACTCAATACGATAACAGATGGCACCATCCAAATTGATGGGCAATCCATTTATGATGCACAGACAAAACAAGAGAAGCTTGCCTTTCATCGCAAAGTACAAATGATTTTCCAAGACCCTTATTCTTCTCTGAATCCACGGATGAAAATAGCAGACATTATTGCGGAAGGTCTTGCAATTCATGGCGTACCGAAAAGTGAATGGAAAACAAACATTTATGAGCTTTTAGACATTGTAGGCTTAACCAAGGAATATGCGAATCGTTATCCACATGAACTAAGTGGTGGACAACGTCAGCGCATTGGTATTGCACGTGCGCTTGCTGTAGAGCCGAAATTAATTATTGCCGATGAACCAATTTCTGCATTGGACGTGTCGATTCAAGCGCAAATCGTTAATTTGCTAAAAAAGCTCCAGAAGGAAAGAGGGTTAACGTATTTATTTATTGCACACGATTTGTCGATGGTAAAATATATAAGCAATCGTATCGGGGTCATGCATCGAGGTAAAATTGTTGAGTTAGCGGAAAGTCAGGAACTTTATGACCACCCTATCCATCCTTATACAAAATCATTATTATCGGCTATTCCTCTGCCTGATCCTAAACTAGAGCGTGAACGACAAAGGATTATTTTTGATGAAACCAAATACAACGCCAATGATCGAGCAAATGAAAAGTTTATAGAAGTCCGTCCAGGTCATTTTGTCATGCTTACGGAGGATGAATTAATGCAATATCACCAAACAAATGCTAAAGGTATATTGCAATGAAGTTATCTAAGGTGATGCTGGTGACTGTTTGCATTTTTTTATGTTCCTTGTGTTATTCGTTATTATCAAGCCACACTGTCGCACTACTAACAATGATTAACTACACGTTTATGTTATCGCTTGCTTGTACAATTGTTGGAGGCTCGTTATTTGTTGTGCAAGGTGGTTTTTTCAATGGCATTGGTTATAGCTTTAAACGTTTTTTTGCTCGCGTTTCAAAAAATGGAGCGTACGCTTATGAATTAGATGGTAATCTGGAATTTATCCAAGCACCTACATATTCCTTTACTTATCCCCTTCTACTAGCTGGAACGCTCGGTTGTCTTATCACAACGATTTTATCTGTTGTGTTGTATTGAAAAACCAAAATGATTTCCCATTATACGGAAAAGCATGAGACTGTAGAGATAAAGGATAGATCTTCACTACAACAAGTCCTACCACTACTTTCGTGGTGGGGCTTACCTCGTCATATTCATTAATTGCGCTTTAGGATGCTGTGTAGAAATCTCCATAATGGACATTCATGTGATAGAAAAAGTGTTAGATTGACTGCCATCAATCTAACACTTTTTTTGCTGCGCCGTTGTTGTCCGCTTCGGCGGTGCTTTCCGCAGGCATACACGTAAGCCGCAACCCTCGCTTACGCGCAGGTTTGTTGCGTCTTACGCTGTGTGCGTTCCCGCAGGAGTCACCGCCTCCGCTACCAACAACTAGTTTTTTCTTCTAATTTATTATTCATTGCAAAAGAAAGATCAGTTCATATTTTATGCATGTTCCTTAGTGAAAATTTATCAATACCAATGTACCGCTATTTAAGATTTTAAGCTTATGTCCCAGCCACTTTCCCTTTTATCCCTAATTCGTTTTTTTACTTATCGATTTCAACCCATTTGTAGCTAATATCCGCTGAGAATGGATGTTCATATAAATTTTTCACATAAGGCTTCTTTAAACGACTTACACCTTTTTGGAATGTTGGAGCAAATGCCACATCTTCCATCATCAGCTTTTCAGCTTGTTGCATTAATTGCCAACGCTCCTTAATATCAGCAGTCGTTTTTGCTTGCTTAATTAACGCGTCCACTTCTGCATTTTTATAATGGGATTGGTTATAGTAAGCAGTTGATTCAAATAAATCAATATATGTCATCGGATCTTGAAAGTCCGGACCCCAGCCACCATAGTCTAAATCGTAGTCAACTGCGCCTTCTAATGCTAGTTTTTGTTTATTCGGCTGCATATTAATCGTTAGCTCTAAGCCAGCAAGATTGGTTTCTAATTGGTTTTTAATAAATTCAGCTGCTTTTTTTGATTCTGCTCGGTCATATGTTAAAAATTCTAGAGTTACTTTATCAACTCCTAGTTCTTGTAAACCAGTAGCCCACGCTTTTTTCGCCGCTTCAATATCTGTTTTATTCATATCACCATTCGCTTCGCGGAAATCAACGCCATTCTCATCCGTTGATAACCCTTGAGGGACTAAGTAGTAAGCAGGAATAGAACCGTCCTGTAAAATGACATCCGCAAATCCTTGTTTATCCCAAGCCATATCAATCGCTTTACGAATGTTTTTATTCCCTAAAAACTTGTTTTCATGATTCATACGAATAAAATACGTATTTGGTTTTAAAAATGTTGAATATTCTGGGCTATCTTTGTATTGCGCTACATACTCACTTGATAACTCAGTCGTATCAATTTCCCCTGCCTCATATAAGTTAACTGCTGTAGCAGTATCTTTTACAATTTTTTGCGTTATTTTCGTTAGCTTAACAGCATCTTTGTCCCAATAGTTTTCATTTTTTGCAAAAGTCCATCCTTGTCCGTGCTGCCAAGACTCCATAATAAATGGACCATTATAAATCATGTTTGCTGCTTCTAACGCGTATTGATCACCTTGCGCCTCTGTAAATTCTTTATTTAACGGGAAAAATGGCGCGTAAGTTGTTAAGCTTAAAAAATATGGAATTGGTGCATTTAGTTGCACTTCAAGCGTAAAATCATTTAGCGCTTTTATGCCGATTTTATCTACCTTACCAAACAGTGGATCTCCTTCTGTTTGCACATTTGCAGCATTTTTAATATCGAGCATTAAATAAGAATAAATTGCTTGTGTTTCAGGATTAATTGCTCTTTTCCAAGCGTAGACAAAGTCATGCGCCGTAACCGGAGTGCCATTGCTCCACAGTGCGTCTTCACGTAACTTGAACGTATACACCGTACCATCTTCTGATACTTCATATGACGCTGCCATACCTGGCACAGGCGTATTCTCTGGTCCAATGCGATATAACCCCTCAAATACTGAATTCATCGCCGTTACAGCGAGTGCATCTACACTTCCTAAAGAACTCATCGTCGTTAAATCTCCGCCTGCAACTAAATGAAGTTCTTGTGTAACAGCAGACTCTCCCCCATCAGTAGCTTCTTTGTCCGTGCTATTTCCCCCAGTTGAGCTACCGGCTGAATTGTCTTCTTTACCATAGCAGCCCACTAATACAACGAGCATAAGACCTAACAATACAACGAGCCATTTCGTCTTTTTAGCCATACTCAAAACCCCTTTGATTTTATTGCACGATGGATACCGTACTGATTAACTAATATGCAATAATCATGCCGATACTTTTCTAGACTTATAAAACTGGCATAGAATTTGCAATATATTCTAGAAAGGGGGAATTACAGCATGTCACAACTACAAAAAGTACGAGGAGCATTACAAAAACAACAAACAGAGGCGCTTATCATCACAAACGATCAAAACCGTCGTTATTTAACTGGATTTACAGGGAGTGCTGGTACAGTAGTGATTACACCAACAAAGTCAATGTTACTTGTGGATTTTCGTTATACCGAACAGGCAACGAAACAAAGCCGTGCTTTTGAGGTACGTCAAATAGAACGCGCACATTTATATGAAACGATTCAAGAGATTTTCGATGCCGAATCTATCCAAACAGTTGGATTTGAACAACAGCATGTGAGTTACTATACGTATCAATTAATGGCTAGTAAACTAACAGCTACATTAAAACCGCTATCAAATATTGTGGAAGATTTGCGAATGATTAAAACACCTAAGGAAATAGAACTAATAAAAAAAGCAGCGTGGATTTCAGACGAAGCGTTCCAACATATTTTAACATTTATTAAACCTGGTGTTTCAGAGATTGACATTGCCAATGAATTAGAAGCGCATATGCGTAAAAATGGTGCTACTGGGGCTGCATTCGATATGATTATCGCTTCTGGTAAGCGCTCCGCCCTACCACATGGTGTTGCAACTGACAAAATCGTAGAACAAGGCGATATGCTAACACTCGACTTTGGTGCTTATTATCAAGGTTATCGTTCAGATATGACGCGAACAATCGCTGTAGGTGAGCCACCAGAAAAATTAAAAGAAATCTATCAAATCGTATACAACTCATTGCAGCATGCGCTCATGCATATGAAAGCTGGTATAACAGGGAAAGAAGCAGATAGTTATAGCCGCGACTTTATTACAAGCAAAGGTTATGGGGAACATTATGGACACGGTTCTGGGCATGGGATTGGCTTAGATATTCACGAAAATATTTTTATGTCTACTGTTTGCGAAGATCTGCTAGAAGAGAATATGGTACTTACAGTGGAACCTGGTATTTATATAGCCGATTTAGGTGGTGTCCGAATAGAAGATGATGTCATTATCACAAAAGATGGCATTGAAATCATTACGCACTCACCAAAGGAGCTTATTATTTTATAAGCGCTTCATACTGTGAGAAGAATATTTCTATATTTTATACACTTAGTGTCGGCATGTTTAGATTTTAGACACATTCGTCGCATCTTTTGCTAACAGCAATTTTTAAGTAATTACATGTACATTACATTAGATATGTCAAAGTTTCTAGTCACCGGCTGATAAGAAATACTACCGACACGCTATTTTAATTATGAACATCATTTTCTATCGTTTTCTGGTAATTAAATAGAGAATCGAGGTTTTATTATGCATCTATCAATGAAACAAACACAAGATTTGAATTTAGTGATGACCGTGCAACTTCGCCAAGCCATTGAATTGCTACAGTATTCTACTCAAGAACTAGAGCAGTTTATCCGTGAACAAGAATTGATGAATCCATTAATAGCATTGACTGAGCCAACAGTCCCAGAACGTATGCCTACTTCAAAAACTATAACTGGTCAAACAAACATGGTAGATACTTTATCTACATATGAACAAAATATTCGCGATGAGTTATTTGAACAAGTGAAGTTAACATTCTCTAAAGACACAGATATAAAATTACTTAAACATATTATTTATCATTTAGATGACAACGGTTACTATGAACCACCTATTGTGCCTATTTATAAGGAGCATGAAATTCATAAAGGTATTCACTTATTACAAACAATTGGACCTCTTGGTGTTGGGGCACGCAGTTTACAAGAGTGTTTACTGTTACAAACAATTTATCGTCATGATAGTCCAAAACATACTGATGAAGTGATTGCCAATCATTTAGAAGCATTTGCAAATAAAAAATGGCAACAAATCGCGAATGAGTTACATATCTCGCTTTGCGATATGCAAGCCATTTATCAATTTATTCTAACTTTACAGCCTAAACTAAGTTCACTGTTCCATCAAGAAGCCATTCAACACAATACGCCGGACATTATTGTACAAGTTAAGGATAATGTTATTACATTTTCTTTAAATGACTTTTATTTGCCTAAACTTAAACTTCACCCTGACTACGTTCCATATATTACGAGCAATTCTTCTGACAAGGGTTATTTTAAAAAGCATTTATCAGATTATCAATGGCTCGTTAACAGTATTGAACAACGGCGCCTTACCATTATCAAAATTATGACGGCTCTTATTGACAAGCAAAAAGCCTTTTTTACACATGGCTTTGCTGCTTTACAGCCTCTCACATTGCGTGAAGTTGCTGAGCAAATTGGTGTACATGAATCAACCGTTAGTCGTGTTACAACAAATAAATATGTTCAAACACCATATGGTACGTATGAGCTTCGGGATTTATTTACTTCAAAATTACAAACAACTACAGGTGACAGCGTGTCCCAAGTAAAGGTGAAATCACTGCTGACTGACTATATTAAGAACGAAAATAAAAATAAACCGTTGTCAGATCAAAAAATTGCTAACTATTTCAAAATGAGTCATGGTATCGAAATTTCACGTCGTACGATTACAAAATATCGTGAGGAGATGAATATCCCATCATCTTCACGACGCAAGGAAATTCAATTTAGTTAAGCATTTGAAAGGAGCTATCGCATTGTCGATAGCTCCTTTCCTGTCTATTTTAAGGGGGGTTACACATTCAATTTTGTTTCATATTAACAAAGACGCTTTTTATTTCTGTATAGTTGGACAGGCCGTATTCGCCACCCATTTCGCGACCTATACCTGATTGCTTATAGCCACCAAACGGCATTGTTTCCCATTCTAAACCAAAATCATTGATCCATACGGTTCCTGCTTGTAGTTTACTAGAGATATAGTGAGCTTTTTTCACATTTTCCGTCCAGATACTTGCAGCTAATCCATACTTACTATCATTTGCACGTGCAATGACTTCTTCTATTGTTTCAAACGAAAAGATGGACATGACTGGCCCAAAAATTTCTTCTCGGGCAATTGTCATATGATCTTGTACATCTGCAAATACAGTAGGTTGCACAAAGTAACCTTTGTTAAATGCACGCCCACCACCTGCTACAAGCCGTGCACCTTCTGCTTTTCCTTTTTCGATAAAACCAAGTACTGTATTCAATTGTTTTTGCGAAACGAGTGGACCCATTTCTGTCTGTGGATCTAATCCAGGTCCTAGTTTTACTTCTTGTGCATTCTCAGCAAGCTTTTCCACGAATTGATTGTACAAACTACTGTGCACAAATACACGAGTACAAGCGCTACAGTTTTGACCATGATTATACATTGTTCCTGCAAATGTACCTTCGATTGCAGTTTCAATATCTGCATCTGCCAACACAATTGCTGGCGATTTACCACCGAGTTCTAACGTCACACTTTTCACATCATCTGCTGCTTTTTTCATAACATGAATACCTGTTTTTGTTGAGCCAGTAAATGCAACCTTTGCGACACCTTTATGTGTGACAATGGCCTCTCCTGCCTCTCCTGTTCCAGGAACAATGTTCACAACACCATCAGGCAAACCGGCTTGTTTCATTAATTTTCCTACATATAATAATGACAACGGTGTTTCCGCTGCTGGTTTAATCACAACGGTACAACCAACTGCTAATGCAGCGCCTAATTTCCATGCAGCCATGGCAAGCGGGAAATTCCACGGAATAATTTGTCCAACAACACCTACCGGCTCATGAACCGTATAGTTTAAATAATTTTTAGATACTTGTACATTTTGCCCTGTTATTTTTGTTGCCCAACCTGCATAATAACGGAAATGTTGCACAGTACCATCTACATCATCAGCTAATGCTGTTTCGTAAGGCTTCCCATTATCTAATGATTCTAACTGTGCTAATTCCTCACGGTGTTCCTCTATTAAATCCGCAAATTTATAAATAATACGTGAACGTTCAGCTGCCTCCATGAAAGACCACTCACCGTCAAATGCTTTTTGTGCTGCTAACACTGCGACGTTGATATCTTCAGCTTGTGCCTCACTTACAGTTGCAATGACTTCTTCATTCGCTGGATTTAAAACGTCAAAGCTTTTACCTGATTGAGATGCCACGTATTCACCGTTAATGTATAACCCAATCGGTGATTGTAAAAATTCTAGTACTTTTGGTTTCAGCGTTAATAAAGCCTCCATATTTGACACCCCTTTTGTTAATGAAGTTCAGTAACCAACACATCTAAGTCAGCCAAAATAGCTTTTAATTGCGCATCTTCTTCTGCCGTCAGTGGCAAACGTGGTAAACGGCATGGTCCACCTGCCCAACCTTTTAGTTCCATTGCACGTTTAGCAATTTGTACATATTTACCTGAGCCTTCTAAAAACGCACATAATGGTAAAAGTCGATCGTAAATGGACCACGCCTTTTCTAGATTACCCTCTTGTACATTGTTGTATAGTTCAGTTACAAGTTCAGGCACGATGTTCCCTGATACAGAAATCCAACCGACCGCACCGACAAGGAATGATTCAATTGCTAAATCTTCTGATCCACAAAATACTTTAATATCGTCTTGTCCTTGGCGTACAATATCACGTGCTTTGCCGATACTACCACTCGATTCTTTGATATGTGTGATGTTTGGTACTTCTCTGCCTACTTTTAATATCGTGTCCAAACCAATATCCACACCTGATGTGAACGGATTGTTATAAATCATAATTGGAAAGCTAACCGATTCTGCTACTGTTTTAAAGTGTAAATATATTTCCTCGTCTTTCGGATGTGCATAATAGGAGTTAATAAGTAATGCAGCGTCTGCTCCAGCCTGTTCAGCTTGTTGTGTATAGGCAACAGCATCCGCTGTAGTCTCTGCAGCTGTCCCTACGATTAACGTAATACGACCTTTAATTTGATCGACTGCTACTTCTACCGCTTTCATACGTTCTTCTTTTGACAAACTTACAAATTCCCCTGTACTACCGTTAATTGCAATGCCTGTTACACCTGCTTCAATAAAATGTTCAATATTTTGACGGAAACCATCCCAATCAATGTCTGTTTGATTTAACATCGGCGTTACTAATACTGGAAATACACCTTCTAATTTTTTCATCATTCTTTCCTCCTCAGTTTTAGTTATTACACAATGATGAATCCTTGTTGTAATGGATCTTCGCTATCTACTACAAATTGATGGATTCCTGTGATATATCCTTTTAATGCAATTTCGTAGCCAACTTCATGTTTTCGTGTCAACTCGATACTGCTGCCGAAAATACTATTATTTATTTGAACTGCTTGATCGCCTAATATAGCAGTTAAAGCTAATGTACTATCAACACTTGGCGAACGTAAAATATAGCCATCTCGTTCAAATGTTACTGAACGTACCATACTGTCTAATTTTTCATACACAATTACACCATCAGCATCATGATATTTGGCACTTTCAGTTATTCCCCAAGTGCTAATATAAGCTAATTCATCTAGCACGAGTGCCTTTATATGATGCGGTTTTTCCATCACAATATAGTGTCGTTCATCGTCCACTACAACTCGCTCACCGGCTATCCTTGCTGGCTTCACTGTCAAATGAACTGACAGTACTTCGTCTTTTGATTCCGAAAGTTTTACATATACTTGGTGGATACCTTTTACCGTTTCAATCGAATAGATGTTGTCGTCTGATAATTCAATTGTGCCGCATTCTAGTAATGCCGTTGTCGTTGCTACAAGTGCCTCATACTTATAATCTGTCGATGCCGCATGTTGGAAAAATAATAACCGAAATGAAGCAACGGCAGATGGCAATATTACGCAGCCATGCATACCACGATGTCCTCGTGGCTCATTTAATAAAAGGTTTTTCGTATTTTCAAATTGTGTATTTAATGCAGTAGCCGCTTCTGCTATTTGTTCTTGATAAATGGCAATAGGTGATTGCACCACTATACGAAAGGCTTCCCCCACTACTTGTGTATCAATTGTTTGAAAAGATTTGTTATAGTTCATCTATATCCTCCTTTAGTGATCCATCGGTGGAATCATTAAATAGCCTTCTTTTAATGGATCTTGCTCATTGTAAAAGAATTTATGCATGCCCATTACCCATGCAGACCCTGTTACTTCAGGGATAACGGCCACCCCATCACCTACTGTTACTTCCTCTAGTACACGTGCTGTAAATAATGTTCCTACGATACTTTCATAAACAAATGGTTCATTGACTGCCAGCTCATTTTTCGTATAAAGCGTAGCAATTTTAGCTGACGTTCCTGTACCACATGGTGACCGGTCTATCCCACCTGGTGGTACAACGACTGTATTTTTTAAATGTGCTAATTCATTGGTAGCATCCGTATAAAACTCCATATGTGTGAGTCCCTCAATAAATGAAAACTCAGGATGGACAATCTTTTCTTTGGCATTGACAGCATTTCGGAGACGAATACCTGTATTAATGATTGCTGTCGCATTTTCTACTGATAAATCAAGACCTATTTTACGAGCATCGACAATACCATAAAAATTGCCCCCATAGGCTATTTCACATTCAACTGTCCCTAGCTCTGGATCCTCAATATCCACTTTTTTTAATAGAAATGAAGGTACATTTTTAAATGTCACTTCTTTCGCAATTCCTTCTTCTACTTTAATTTGTACATCGATTAAACCTGCTGGCGTGTCTAATGTAATATTTGTATACGGTGTTTGAATGTCTATTAATTTTGCTTCGACAAGTGCTGTACATACACCAATCGTATCGTGTCCACACATTGGTAAGTAGCCACCCGTTTCGATATAAATAACACCAAGATCGGCATCTGGATGGCAAGGGTCAGTAATAATCGCACCTGACATAACACTATGGCCGCGGGGTTCGTTCATCAAAAACTTGCGTATCCAGTCGTAATGTTTTTGCATATATAACATTTTGTCTGACATCGTTTCCCCTTTTAGTTTCGGCATACCACTAATAAGTGACCTTGTTGGATTGCCCCCTGTATGGGTATCAATTGTGGTAAATAGCTTTTGGAATTTCATGTGTGAAGTACTCCCTTCTGAAATCGATTCATATTAACTGGCTCCGTCGGAATACACGTATTTTTATGTTGCAGCAATTCTTGCACGAGTTTTCCTGTAACAGCAGCTAAGCTTATACCGTCCCCTTCATGACCTGCCGCTATATAGAAGCCAGGTACTTGCTCTACTTCACAAATAATTGGTAAATGATCCTCCGTCCATGGTCTTAACCCACAATATGTACGAATAATCGACATATCGGCGATTTTCGGATAAAAGCGCATAGCACGCCTTGCAATCATTTTGACAACATCATGATTGACTTTTGTATCAAACCCAACAAATTGACGACTACTCCCGATTAAAAAATTTTGTGCTTCGGTTGGTTCAAAAACTAATGCCACACCGTATTTTTCAATATCCGCATCCACCATCCGCTCTCCACCAAATTTAGAAATTAAATAGCCAAATTCCATCACTTTGCGAAGACCTACTGGCTCTTGACGAGACGCCACAATAAGGTGTCCTTTACGCGGCTGTATTGGAATATCGATGCCTAACATCTGGCCAATGCTTGGAGCCCAAATACCACAAGCATTAATTACTTTGTTAGCCGTCATCGTCTCCACATTTGTATCGATTAAAAATGTGCCATCTGACTGCTTCTTAATCATTCTGACTTCGGTATGTTTTCTTATGTTTGCGCCTAATTTTTCTGCTAAATGGAACATGGAAAACGTCAGCATATACGGATTCACTGTTGAGTCGGTTTTACACTCAAGCCCACCATATAAATCGTCTGCAAAAAACTTTGATTCATTTCTTAAATCTGCGCGGTCTAACATTTTAAAATCTAGACCCGCTTGTTTTTGCCGTGTCACCCATTGCTGTGCAGCTTCCATTTCTACTTCACTTTCACAAACAAGAATACTTCCTGGGTTACGGTATTCAAATTTAATTTCCAAGTCTTTATCTAAGTCATGTACTAATTGTTGGCTTACTAATGACATTTGGCTATCAAAGCCCGGGTCCTTATCAATGGCTAAAATATTGCCATCACAACGAGAAGATGTACCACTCGCTAATTCATTTTTTTCGAGTACCGTTATTTCAAGTCCCGCCTTTGCACAATAATAAGCAATTGCCGCTCCAATAATGCCTCCGCCAATAATAACGATATCATGATGAGATGTCCCCAAGGTTCTCCCCCCTTTTTTAACTAGCACTTAACATTGTGCAAAAACTATGCCAATCTAAACATCTGAAATTTGTTTGATTAAGAAGCCACTATATGTCAAAATAAATTTTAATATTCTAAAAAATTTGACACACGGTTACGAAGGGGGACTTACATTGCATCCATACCATTTAATTATGAATAAAATGCTAAAACGAAATTTCGCTTTTATCCCTATAGAAGAAGTCATTACTAAAATGAATAATGATAAAATACAGTATTTTGTTATTGAAAATGACAAACCTTATGCCGTTAAAAGAGGCAAACGAAAAAGTGATATTAACTATATCGCCTGTCAAATTGTTCGTATGGATTGTCCGCTCAAAACAGCGCTTGATTATTTAGAGGAATATGAGTATTTACTTGTGCGTGACGAAGAAAAAAAATATATAGGTTATTTATGGAAAGAATCCTTAATGCATGATCTTGCCTATGAATTAGAGTGTACTAACGCTTACTTAAACACTATTTTAGAAACCATTAATGAATCATGTACTGTCATTGATGGTAATCAAAACGTCATTTATTGGACAAAAGGTGCCGAAAGTATTTTTTCTGTATCTGGCAATCATATTATTGGACAACCTATCACGAATTTCTTTAAAGAAGACCAACTTGAAATATTACATACATTACAGCATGGGAAATCCGTTTATCAGCAACAACATTTTCCTCGTGAAGATCTTGTCGTGATGATTAATTCAAATCCTGTTATGTTAAATGATAAAACGATTGGCGCAGTGGTGGCAGAGACAGATATTACGCATGTAAAAAAATTAAACGAGGAGCTCCATATTACATCGGAAAAATTACTGAATTTAGAGAAACAGATGAATACGAATGGCTTAGCGTATGATCCTTTTACATTAATCCGTGGCAATAGCCCACAGCTTAAAAATGTGCTTGAAAAAGTAAAAAAAGTCGCTGAAACAGAAGCCAATATTTTAATATATGGTGAAAGCGGGGTCGGCAAAGAGCTTTTCGCTCGAGCCGTCCATGCCATTCGAGAAAAACCTGAAGCGCCCTTTGTAGCAATCAACTGTGGGGCCATTCCAAGTGGCTTATTTGAAAGTGAGATTTTCGGTTATGAAAAAGGGGCCTTTTCTGGTGCCCATCAAAAAGGAAAAAAGGGGAAAGTTGAGTTAGCACGTGGCGGCACCTTGTTTCTAGATGAAATTGGGGAAATGCCTTTAGACATGCAAGTGAAAATTTTGCGATTGCTACAAGAAAAAACATTTTATGCTGTCGGTGGCACAAAAGAAATGGATGTTGATTTTAATTTAGTTGCTGCTACGAATAGGGACTTAAAACAATTAGTAGCAGAAGGAAAATTTAGAGAAGATTTATATTATCGTTTAAATGTTGTAAATTTCACTGTTCCACCATTACGAGAGCGTGCATCAGATATTTTAGAAATTAGTAACTATTTTTTATATGAAAAATCGATTAAATACAACCGCCCTATTCAAGGAATTCCTCCTGAGATTGTCAATATTCTATTACACTATCAGTGGCCAGGAAATGTACGTGAACTTAGTAATGTTATAGAACGGCTCGTTGTTTTTTCAAATGAGGGAGCCATTCATGTAGAAGATTTACCAGCCGATATTTTGGCGGCTGTTCCTAAAGCAGAACTACTAGAGGTACCAAAAGACTTGCCACATAGCAATGGCACCCAATTAAGTGAACAGCTTGAACATTATGAGCGAGAAATTATTTTGCAACAACTGACTTCTGTGAATGGCAATAAAAAGATGTGTGCAAAAAAATTAGGCATTACACGCGCCACTTTATACAACCGATTAAAAAGGCTAAATATAGATGTCTAATTTTTTTAAACTGTCCATTTTTTATACACGTATTGTTTGATACTTTATACATTCGTTGGATGCTGATTAAAATAATAAAAGAAATTATCTGGCATAGTTTTTGCAGTAACTATATATGTAAATAAAAATTGCGTATTAGGGGTGTAGGCTATGCAAAATAAAACTATGATGGTATGTCGTTGTGAAGAAGTTAGCTTCGATGAACTAGTCAAAACAGCATCTGAATATAATTGTTCTGCACGAGAACTAAAATTACGTACGCGTGCGGGAATGGGCTACTGTGGTGGTCGTACTTGTCGTACAATGGTAGACCAAATCGCACATATCTATCAGCCAAGAAGCAATAATGACATATCATTAAAATACCAAGCGCCCATTCGTCCGGTGCGTTTTGCGGATTTAGGGGAGGTTAAATCATGACAGAACGTATTATGAGTCATCCTATTTTGGGAGATCTGCCACACAAGGAAAAAGTATCTTTTACTTTTGATGATCAATTATACGAAGCATATAAAGGCGAATCATTAGCAGCTGCATTACTTTCCCAAGATATCCGCACATTACGCGTGCATGAGGAAACCGGTCATCCACGTGGTATTTATTGTAATATTGGTCATTGCTTTGAATGCCGTGTAAATATCAACGGCTTAGATGGAGAACGTGCATGTATTACGCCAGTCACTGAAGGTATGGTTGTAAAGAGTGGCAAAGTACTTCCAACGACGGTACGTGATTGGAGGAAACATCATGGGAAATAAAGTAATTATTATCGGTGCTGGTCCTGCTGGTCTTTCTGCAGCTATTACTTTGGCTGAAAAAAATATTGGCGTTGTTGTTATAGATGAGTACCTTTATGCAGGCGGACGTTTACTTGGACAACTTTACGAAGAAAGCCCAAATAAATGGTGGAATGGCATAGTAGAATCCGAACGATTATTAGCTCGTGCTAAAGAATTGAATGTCGAGTTTTCTTTACAAACGTCAGTTTCAGATTTAGAAAAAATAGATCAAGATTGGGTACTCCATACGAATAAAGGTGTTTTCCATACAAAGCAGTTGCTCTTAGCTACAGGTGCCGCTGAATCACCGTTCCCTATTCCAGGATGGACGTTGCCTGGTGTGATGTCTGTAGGGGCTGCGCAAGTCATGACAAATGTGCATCGGGTAAAGCCCGGCAAGCGCGGCGTTATTATTGGTGTTAATGTGCTTTCTTCTGCAATTGCTATGGAGTTGCAAATCGCTGACGTGCAAGTGGCAGCTATCACATTACCTGCAGCCAATTTATTAACAATTAATAGTAGTAATCCATTAGAGGTAATGAATTCTTTATTGCATGTTTCTCATATGGCCCCTTCTCCACTTATAAAAATTGGTAGTAAGTTTATGAAAAATGAATTCCTAAAGAAACTTGGGATTACATTCTATCCTAAAGATGGGGTTAGAATGTGGGGGATTCCAATTATGTTGCGAAAAGCTGTTATTGAAATTGTGGGTAAAGACCAAGTTGAAGGTGTTGTTCTTGCAACAGTCAATATAGATGGTTCTATTGTTCCAGGCAGTGAGAAACGCATTGATGTAGATTTTGTTTGTATCGCAGGAGGATTATATCCGTTAGCAGAATTGGCCTCTTTAGCAGGTTGCCCCTTCCATTATATTGAACAATTAGGCGGATTCGTCCCTCTACATAATGAACAAATGGAGACGAACTTAACAGGCTTACATGTTGCGGGCAATATTACAGGAATTGAAGGCGCAAAAGTAGCATTCGCACAAGGAAAAGTTGCTGCCCTCACTATTGCATCCAAGTTAGGTGCTAGCGTTACGCAACTAGACATTCAACAAGCAATTGAAGATGTAGAAACAACAAGGGCTAATGCCCATATCCAATTCCATCCGGAAGTTTTAGTAGGTCGTCAAAAAATGAAGGAAATATGGTCACAAACTTTGTCACATACGCTAAGTTAATTATGTCCATTTTTTTAGACAAAAGTAAAAAAGTGTATACAGTTTTTAAATCAATTGTTCCTATAAAAAATCTTTCTCTAGCTTTTTAAGAGAAAGATTTTTTATTTTTTTATAGCCTTAACCCATTCGTTTCGTTGTCGAAAAAACATGAAGCTCAATTATTGGCATAAAAAATGCATTATCCATTAGTAGAAATAAAAGTTGAAAGGAGGGTTTCTATAGAACGATAGAGGAAGAAACAAGGATGTGGGCTGTGAAATGATTCTTTAAGGGGGAGAATAAATGGAAGCAATCGTAAATACTTTAGTTGATTACATTTGGGGAAATGCACTCGTTTACTTAGCATTAGGTGTAGGCTTATATTTCACTGTTATTACAAAAGCTGTTCAATTTCGTTATATTCCTGAGATGATACGGTTATTGCGTCAACGAGGGGAAACGAACGAAGGCATCTCTTCTTTTCAAGCTTTCTGTATGGCGTTGTCTGGACGTGTCGGGGTTGGTAATATTGCTGGGGTGGCAACTGCTATTGCTGCTGGGGGACCCGGTGCAGTATTTTGGATGGGAGTTATGGCCTTCCTCGGTGGAGCAAGTGCATTCATCGAATCAACTTTAGCACAAGTATACAAAGAAAAGGCGGATAATCAATATCGTGGTGGATCTCCCTATTATATTGAAAAAGGGTTAAAATTAAAAGGATTTGCCATCTTTGTAGCAATCGTAATTTGTATTTCGTATGGAATTTTAGTGCCAGGGATTCAAGCAAACACAATAGCTGCTTCATTTGATACAGCATTTCATTTTCCACCATTTGTAACAGGTATAATTATTGTTGTACTTTTAGCATTAATCATTTTTGGTGGCATTAAGCGGATTGCACGAGTAGCAGATAAAGTTGTCCCAATTATGGCGCTTGCTTATGTTCTATTAACAATCATTATTTTAGGAGCTAATTTAAGTGAAATTCCTGGAATGCTTAAATTAATCGTTACAAGCGCATTTGGTACAAATGAAATATTCGGAGGTATCGTTGGAGCGGCTATTGCCTGGGGTGTAAGACGTTCAGTATTTTCAAATGTGGCTGGTGCAGGTGAAGCAACATTCAGTTCAGCTGCCGCTGAAGTAACACACCCAGCTAAACAAGGTTTAGTCCAAGGTTTCTCGATTTATATTGATACGATAATCGTTTGCACAGCAACGGCTTTAATGATTTTAATAACAGGTATGTATAATGTAACACCTCCTGGCGCTACAACACCGCTTGTAGAGAACGTTCCAGGCCTTGTTGCAGGTACTGCTTATACGCAAGCCGCTGTATCTACTGTATTTCATAATCTTGGAAGTAGTTTTGTAGCCATTGCCATTTTCCTTTTTGCCTTTACAACTTTAATGGCATACTATTATATAGCAGAAACGACAATTGTATATCTAGATAAGAAATTACAATATCCAATATTAAAATTCGTTTTAAAAATAGTTTTTTTAATAGTCGTTTACATCGGAAGCATTCAATCTGTGAGCCTTATGTGGGGATTGGGGGATATTGGATTCGGAAGTATGAGCTATTTAAACTTTATTGTAATCGTTTTATTATCAAAACCTGCTATTAAAGTTTTGCGTGATTATGATCGTCAAAAGAAGGCAGGCCTGGATCCTATTTTCGATCCACGTGAGGTTGGCATTGAAAACGCCGATTTTTGGATTGCATACAGTGATAGATTTAAAAAGAAGAAATAAGTATGAAATAAAAAACAGTCAGCACTCAGCTGACTGTTTTTGTTGCCTAGCGACGTCCTACTCTCACAGGGGGAAGCCCCCAACTACCATCGGCGCTAAAGAGCTTAACTTCCGTGTTCGGTATGGGAACGGGTGTGACCTCTTTGCCATCATCACTAGACTTATTTGACCTTCAATACACGGCGTATTACTGCGTCAGCTGCTCTCGTTCAATCAGTCACGTACAAACGTACGCTCCTTCAATCACTCGTTTGCTTCCTTGTACTACTTGTGTCTTGAAGCTCTCTTTTTTTATTGAAAGAATTTGTTCTTTCAAAACTGGATAAACGGCACATTGAATGTTTCAAACGTTTTGGTTAAGTCCTCGATCGATTAGTATTCGTCAGCTCCATGTGTCACCACACTTCCACCTCGAACCTATCTACCTCATCGTCTTTGAGGGATCTTACTTACTTGCG
>NZ_JAVGCX010000019.1:0-82966 GCF_052928325.1 Lysinibacillus sp. BSL11
TGTGAGTGATGGAGGAACCCTGAGCTATCAATGGTACAGTAACATGACGAATAGCACGAGTGGAGGAGCTCCAATTAGCGGAGCAACAAATGCGAGCTATGCAGCCCCCACCTCTACAGTAGGCACGATGTATTACTATGTAGTAGTAACAAACACAAATAGTGGAGTAAGTGGCAATCAAACTGCTACAGCGACAAGTAATGTAGTAGGGGTAACAGTAAATACGTTAGTAAATGCCAAGACGCCAGCAATCGGGACGCAGCCAACGGGAGCGACAGTGAACCAAGGAGCCACAAATCCGACGTTAAGTGTAGGGGCAAGTGTGAGTGATGGAGGAACCCTGAGCTATCAATGGTACAGTAACATGACGAATAGCACGAGTGGAGGAGCTCCAATTAGCGGAGCAACAAATGCGAGCTATGCAGCCCCCACCTCTACAGTAGGCACGGTGTATTACTACGTAATAGTGACGAACACAAATAGTGGAGTAAGTGGCAATCAAACTGCACCAGTTACAAGTAATGTAGTAGGGGTAACAGTGAATGCGTTAGTAAATGCTGAGACGCCAGCAATCGGGACGCAGCCAGTAGGAACGGCTGTGAACCAAGGAGCTACCAGTCCAACATTAAGTGTAGGGGCAAGTGTAAATGATGGAGGCATATTAAGCTACCAATGGTACAGCAACACGACGAATAGCCCGAGTGGAGGGACTCCAATTAGCGGAGCAACAAATGCGAGCTATGCAGCCCCCACCTCTACAGTAGGCACGATGTATTACTATGTAATAGTGACAAATACGAATAGTGGAGTAAGTGGCAATCAAATTGCTACAGCGACAAGTAATGTAGTTCCTGTAATAGTAAATTCAGCACAAACTATTACGATCATCTACAACGGCAATACAAACACAGGGGGCACAGTTCCAACAGATAGTGAAACGTATGAGCAAGGAGAAACTGTAACAGTTCTAGGTAATATAGGAAATCTAGTAAAAGTGGGTTACAAGTTTGAGGGCTGGAACACGCAAGCAGATGGAAAAGGAATAGATTATGCACCAGATTCAACTTTCATAATGGGTAGTGGAAGTATAATATTATATGCAAAATGGAATCCAGTGACTGTGTCACATACGGTAACCTTTGATGTAGACGGAGGAAGTGCTGTCTCTAATCAGACGGTAGTACATGAAGGAAAAGCAAGTCAGCCAGCACCAACACCAACGAAAGTGGGCTATACATTTGGTGGCTGGTATACAAGTAATGCCTACACAACACCATATAATTTTAATACTCTTATTACAGCGAACACAGTGATCTACGCAAAATGGATTATTAATAATACGGGTGGGGGCAATACTGATCCTTTACCAAATCCTGATTCTGGTTCATCAACACCTTCAACCAATGTAGAGGAAGTTGTGGTAGATGTTGAGTCTGGTGATGGCGAGCTAGTTTCTAAAACAACAATAAAACGAACAAAAAATGTAGATAACACTATAAACGATGAAGTGACATTAACGGCACAGAGCGCAACAGAGACAATTAGGAAATTAAAGGAACAAGGGAATGATAAAGCAAGGATTATTATCCCAGACGAGAAGGATCAAGTAAATCAAGTCCAAGTGTCCATTCCGAAAAATGTGCTGTCACTTTTGCAAAATGGAGCAGTCCATCTCGAAATTGTTACCGATAACGTTAGAATTGAAGTGCCACAAACTTCATTGGAAATGTTTAATGAGAATCTATACTTCCGACTCGTTCCGATAAAAGGGCATGATAAACAGCTAGAGATTGAAGAACAAGCCAAAAGGGAAACCGTTGTCCAGCAATTGGTAGAAGGTGCGGTTATTGAGTTGCTTGGTCGTCCGATGACCATCGAAACCAATATGCAAAGCCGTCCTGTTAAATTAACATTGCCGTTGCCTACAGATTTAACAGATGAACAACTTGCCAATTTGGCGATCTTTATCGAGCATAGTGATGGCACAAAAGAAGTTGTACGAGGTAAGGTTGTAGAATATCAAAAGGGAATAACAGGTTTACAGTTTGAAGTGAATAAATTCTCCACCTTCTCTATTCTCTACTTACCAGAGAAGGAAGAAGTGAAGGAGCCAGCTACTGAGGGTGTTACACATCTACCTTACATTCAAGGCTATCCAGATGGTACCTTCCGTCCAAATGCTCCTGTTACAAGAGCACAGATGGCAAGTATGTTTGCTCGTCAATTAACAGGTAATGCCATACCGCAAGCAAAGGCAACCTATACAGATACATTCCAACATGATGCTAAAGATGCAATCGAATTTGCGAAGGGAAAGGGTCTGTTTAAAGGGGTTACAGCAACTAACTTTAATCCAAACGGCTTGATTACGCGTGCACAGATGGCTACGGTGGCTGCCCGCTGGATAGAACAGCAATGTGTGGAACGCCCTGATGCCGATTTCTGTCCACCAGCCTTACAAAGTGCAGCATTCAAAGATGTGAGCGTCCATCATTGGGCAGTGAAAGCTATTGATACTGTCAATGCAGCAGAAATTATGACAGGAATAACAGCCGATACATTCAATCCAGATGGATTTTTAACACGTGCACAAGCAGTGAAGGTATTAAATCGACTGTTTGAACGCCAAGTCCTCATTGAAGATCAAACACCATTATTTAAAGATGTTCCAAAACACCATTGGGCATTTTATGAGATTCAAGAAGCCGCAGTAAAGCATATTCGTGAAGAATAGATAAAAAAATAATATAAGGTTATTCAATATTGCTAGCAATATTGAATAGCCTTTTTTTGATAAATAAAGGTTAAGAAAAATTAACTTTTATCATTAATGAATTTTGTAGTTAGGATTTTAGTTCTATTATATAATTTTATGTGAGTTGAAAGTCATAGCAAAAGGGAGAGTAATGTTAATTATTTTACATATATGGGAGGGAACGATTTTGCGTCAAAATACACGTAGTAAAAATTGTACTAAGATAATCATTTTGCTAACTTTAATCTTTAGTTTTTGTTTTCAAGCACAATTAACTTATGCAACTTCTTTTAATCATCCACCTGTTGTGGTAGCTTCAGAAAGAATTCAGAAGCAAACAATGACACTTGATCAAGCAAATATCGTGATTGATCTAAGTAAGCTATTTTATGATGCTGATAATGATTTATTAATATTTAAAGCTATTCCTGATTCTGTGGGGGTAGTAACAGCCGAAATTAACTCAAATCTATTAACACTAGAGGCCCTATCCCCAGGAAAAACAAGAATAAAAGTTAGTGCTGATGATGGAAAATTAGGGAGAGCTAGTAGTAGTTTTGAGGTAGAGGTATTACCCAAGTGGAATAACTTACCTACCCTTGTTCAAATAATAAATGACCAAATAGGACACGTAGGGGGAGCTCCAATATTAATTGATACAAGCAATGTTTTTACTGATATAGATAACGATAACTTGACATTAGATGTAGATTCAAGTTACGAAACTGTAGCTACAGCACAATTGACTTCACAAATGATAACTATTGTACCGCTGGCTGTGGGGCAAAGTATAATCACTGTACAAGCGGATGATGGTAATGGAGGAATTGTCTCTACAACCTTTAAATTAACAGTTACAATCCCACCTAACCAGCCTCCTGTGGTCGAACAAACAATTAATAACAAAACAGGTACTGTGGGAGATGTACTAACAATAGATGTTAGTAATATTTTTTCGGATCCAGATAATGATGTTCTTACAATAGAAGTAAACTCAAGCAATGAAACTGTTGCTACAGCTCAAATAAGTGGGCAAATAATAACTATTTTGCCGTTAGCAGTAGGGCTTAATACAATTACAGTGCAAGCGGATGATGGCAAAGGAGGAAAAGTATCAACTAGCTTTACAGTTACCATAGACAATCCTACAGTGAATAACTCGCCAGTTGTAGCTCAGACGGTTAGAAATCAACGAGCAACTATTGGTGGTATACCTTGGAGTATTGATGTAGGTAATGTATTTTCAGATGCTGATAACGATTCGTTAACATTAGCTGTAAGTTCTAGTAATAGTGGGGTAGCTACGGCTAGTTTAAATGGTACAACCCTTAACATGACACAAAAAGCAATAGGGACAAGTATTATTACTATTACAGCAGATGATGGCAAAGGAGGGCTAGAATCTACAAGTTTTATATTCACTGTAGATGCTCCAAGTATTTTTATATCTGATTTTGTACAAAGTGGAAACTATAATGATGTCCTAGAAATATATAATCCTACTACATCTCCTCTATATGGTTATCAATTAGAGATACAGCAATATAATTTAATTTCAATGCAGCATAGTGTTCAAGAATTAGATATATCTTTAGTAAATCCAAATATGAATTTTGTAGTGATTCATCCCTATTTTTATGATTTTATGGATATTACCTTATCATATTATTACAACGAAGAATTTATTTTTAGAGATGCTTCTAAAATAACGGTGTCAATTACTTTAAAAGACAGTAATGGGAATATTGTTGATATGTTAGGAACAAAAGATTCGACAACCGCTATATTGGAAAGTAATGGAGGTTATATTAGAGATAAAAGACTGCAATCAGGTTCTACAAATTTCAATATTTTAGAGTGGACAATATTACCTAAAGACGACTTTTCTACTATCGGACATTACTAAACTATATTCTAACGAGGAAAGGGTGATTTTTATTCAACATTCTAAAAGAAAAATACAAAACTTAATTATGATATTTACCTTAGTTGCTTGCTTGCTACCTTTATCATCTGTAGCAGCAAAAAGTGGTCTAACTTCATTTAATACTGCCACTAATACGGAAGAAATGAAGTTGGCAATGACTACTGACTGGAGTGTATTACATTATACTGCTAAAGCTAATGAATTATTTCAAAGCTTTAAATTAGCAGACCAAAACTATTTAGCTAATAAGCTAATAGATGAAAGACCACAAAGTGGATATACATCTACAAGTACATTAAGACAAACATACTTAAATGCAGTCAATAATCGTTCTTATCTTATTAATGTTAACAGTACGACAGACTCATTAACACTATGGACAGTGTTCATTGATGATGATCATTTAAATTATAATAACTACAATCTTCTCACTATTGAAGATCAAGATGAAGTTTGTAAGCAAATTCTACTTGCCCGTCCTAATCAAGGATATGAGTCTATAGAAACTTTACAGTCTGTGTTAGATAGCAAAGTATCCAGTATACTTGTTCAAAAGGTACAACTGGATAAAGAGACACTTAATATTCAATATGCTCAGGGTGATACCTCAGCAAATGTCACTAAAAACCTTACTTTACCAATTATCGGGGATAATGGAACAACGATTAATTGGATATCTGACAAACCTGAGGTAGTTCAAAATAATGGAAGCGTTGTTCGCCCTACTATCTCCACAGGAAATCAAAAGGTTACGTTGACAGCACAAATTTTCATCGGTAATTTTGTGGATACTAAAAGCTTCACCATTGATGTAATTGCATTATCTAAAAGCCATAATGCCTTTTTAAAGGATTTGACAATTTCACAGGGAGCATTAAATATGGCATTTAATAAAAATACAATGTCATATACCGCTATTGTTACTTCTAGAGTAGATAGTATATTTGTTAATCCATTAGCTGAGGATAAAAAAGCTGAAATCACAATAAATGGGAGATCAGTTGAAGAGCCGATAAAGCTTGTAACAGGTGTCAATACAATAAAAATTTTGGTAACGGCTGAAGATGGCAGTCAAAAACTTTATACAATTGTAGTGACAAAGGAGAATACTTCTACTAATAGTGAAAATACCTCTACATCAGAATCTTCTCCACCTTCTTCTACAGAGAGTTTTACTGTAAATGTGGAGTCGAGTAATGGAAAAGCCGTTTCTAAAACAACTATTAAGCGATTAGTAGATGTAGATGGATTGGTGAAAGATGAAGTAATTCTTACAGAAGCAAGTGTATTAGAAACTATCAATAAATTAAAAGAAGAAAAATCGGATCAAGCTCGTATTGTTATTCCTAATTCGCAGGATAATGTAAAGCAAGTGGACATATCTATACCTAATAATATTGTTACTCTACTAAAAGAAAGTCGTTTAAATTTAGAAATATCAGCTTATGATGTAAGTGTCAATGTCTCCAATGAATCATTGGCAACGTTTAGTGATAATTTATACTTTAGATTAATTCCTTTAAAGGGACAAGCTGAACAATCACAGGTTGAAGAACGTGCAAAAAAAGAGTCAATTGTGCAAGAAATAGCTAATAGTTCATTTAGTAAAGTATTAGGGCAACCCATGAAAATTGAGACTAATATGCAGAATAGACCTGTATTATTAACTCTTCCATTACCTACAGATATTACACAGGAACAGCTCAATCATCTGGCTATTTATATCGAGCATAGTGATGGCACAAAAGAAGTTGTACGAGGGAAGGTTGTAGAATATCAAAAGGGAATAACAGGTTTACAGTTTGAGGTGAATAAATTCTCCACCTTCTCCATTCTCTACTTACCAGAGAAGGAAGAAGTGAAGGAGCCAACTACAGAGGGTGTTACACATCTACCTTACATTCAAGGCTATCCAGATGGTACCTTCCGTCCGAATGCTCCTGTTACAAGGGCACAGATGGCAAGTATGTTTGCTCGTCAATTAACAGGTAATGCCATACCGCAAGCAAAGGCAACCTATACAGACACATTCCAACATGATGCTAAAGATGCAATCGAATTTGCGAAGGAGAAGGGTCTGTTTAAAGGGGTTACAGCAACTAACTTTAATCCAAACGGCTTGATTACGCGTGCACAGATGGCTACAGTGGCTGCCCGCTGGATAGAACAGCAATGTGTAGAACGTCCTGATGCCGATTTCTGTCCATCAACCTCACAAAGTCCAGCATTCAAAGATGTGAGCGTCCATCATTGGGCAGTGAAAGCAATTGATACTGTCAATGCAGCAGAAATTATGACAGGAATAACAGCCGATACATTCAATCCAGATGGATTTTTAACACGTGCACAAGCAGTGAAGGTATTAAATCGACTGTTTGAACGCCAAGTCTTCAGTGAAGATCAAATACCATTATTTAAAGATGTTCCAAAACACCATTGGGCATTTTATGAAATTCAAGAAGCCGCAAAAAAATAACCAAAAAGAGGGTACGTGATTCGAATGTAATCGCAGTGCCCTTCTTTTTCATGGCTCGAAAAGGAATTTATATCCCGAACCCCTCACTGTTATAATCTTTGCTCTATGGCCAGCAACGGATTCTAGCTTTTTTCGTAAATTACTAATATGAACCTTCAATGCCTGTGTATGCCCAATACTTTCCTCTGCCCAAATAAGCTTATACAGCTCTGATGGGGGGAAAATTTGTCCTGGTCGTTGAGCTAGAAAGAAAAAAATTTGAAATTCCTTTGTAGATAAGGCCAATGCTGTGTTACCGATATATACTCTTCCGGAATGAACATGAAAGTGAAAATCCTCTATTATATGAGCATCTTCCTCTATATGGTGTACAGCAGCTTTTACTGGAAATTGCTTTCTACGCATGGATATTCTCTTGATTGTCTTCATTAAACGTTCTTTCTCAATAGGCTTTAAAATATAGTCAACAGCCTGTACATTAAAAGCTTCTATTGCAAAACGCTCAAAGGCAGTGACAAATACAATATCCATTAAAAAAGGAAAGTCTGCAATCTTACTAGCAAATTCAATACCATTCATTTCCGCCATATCTATATCTAAAAAAAGAATATCAGGTTTGAGTATAGGGATCTTTGCTATAGCTTCTAGTGGATTTACGAATTTTCCGATAATAGTAACAGCGCTATTATCATGTAACGTAGCTTCTAATAAATTGATTGCTAAAATTTCATCATCAACTATGATGGCTTTTAACATTTTTTCACCTCTTAACATCTAAATTTAGAATATTATGTAGCGCAACTGTACTTAATAAATTTCTCGTCATCAATTTTATACTTAGCAATGGAAGCTGGACTCTAAAGTTATTCAATTCTGAAAATTATGTAATCTATTAGGTAGTAAAACACCGTTTACCGTCCAATCTAATTGGATCATTACCTACAGTACAGCAATTTTTTCTCCTTTAACTGATTTAAGTTTATTAGTATTTTCGCACTTTAGTAAATGAGATGCATTTCCCAAATCGTGATGTATTATGAGTGGATAATAAAACATGCCTTTCTACCCATAGTATAACATGCCAATAGTTAACGAAAAATAGATTAAACCGTGTATCATAATCTACTGCTAAAAATTTTAAGTTAAGTGTATTTGTGCATTTTGTGTATTTAAAGTGCATATACTTACAATCACTCTGTTTTTTGCTTATAATAAGAAAGTCAGAATTATTTCTGAAAAAAGTAGCCACAAAGTGAGCGATTGCGATTGAAAAAATTATTATATGGTATCTTCTTTGTTGTTTTTATAGTCATTTTTTTGTACGTAAACAATCACTGGCTAGTCGTAAGTAAACATGTGTTTGAATCAGAAAGTGTGCCTGACAGCTTTGATGGGCTACGCATTGTACAAGTTTCGGATTTACATGACGCTGTCTTTGGTGACAAGCAACAAAAATTGATTGCTAAGGTAAAGGATACAAAGCCTGATTATATTTTTATCACAGGTGACGTGATCGATAGTAATCGCTATAATTTAAAACAAAGTCTACAAGCAGTGGAAGGACTAGTTAAAATAGCGGATGTTTATTATGTACTAGGAAACCATGAGGTAGCGTCAAATAAGGTGAAAGAAATTTATGAGGCGCTGTCATCGTTAGGGGTACATATTATGGCCAACGAATCGACCGTGTTAGAGCGCGACGGGGAGCGCTTGGCGATTGTTGGTATTGAGGATCCGTTAATGGGTAGAACAACAGAAGATATGCTGGACATTGCAACGGCCTATTTGCCAGACGATATGTTTAAGTTGTTACTAGCACATAGACCAGAAATATTTAATACGTATGTAAATTACCACATAAATTTAGTATTTTCGGGGCATGCGCATGGTGGGCAAGTTCGTATTCCTGGGCTTGGAGGACTTGTTGCACCAGGACAGGGGCTGTTTCCAAAATATACAGCTGGTGTCTACGAAGCAGGCGCGACGAGAATGGTAGTTAGTAGAGGGTTAGGTAATAGCTCAGTACCATATCGCATTTTTAATCTACCAGAAATTATTGTGATGGATCTAAAGAAAAAATAAGCACTGCGTAAAATTTACGCAGTGCTTTCAATTTGTTTGCGTTCTATACGTTTAACGAGGTAAATGCTTATTTCATACAAAATAATCATCGGTATTAATACGAGTAACTGACTTATAAAGTCTGGGGGCGTGATAACAGCGGAGCCTACGCCCATTGTGATATAAGACCAGCCTCGTATTTTTTTCATGGATTCAGCAGTCAGTACACCAATGGCTGATAAGAATAGGGCAACAATCGGTAACTCAAATAATAGACCAAGCGGTACTGTAGTCATGATTAAAAAGTGCATATATTCATTTGCTGATACCATGACATCGAAATTGGTAGCCCCAATGCTTACTAAGAATGTATAGCTAAGTGGGTTTACGACGAAATAACCAAAAGCTACTCCTACTAAAAATAGAACTAACATGATTGGAGCATAGAGGCCTAAAAATCGACTTTCCTCTTCTTTTAAGCCTGGTTTAATAAAGCTCCATAGAAAGTGGACGAGGAAAGGCATTGCAAGACCAAAAGCTAAAGTAGTTGAAATTGTCATGTAAAATTTAACTACTTCTAGCGGTCCTAAAATAACGAGTGAGTGACCTCGCGTTATGAATGGAAACCAAATATTAATAGTAGAAAAGACAACAATGAAAAATAAAATAAAAACAGTTAACCCTTTGATAATTTGCTTACGTAAATCACTAAGATGCTCCAATAATGAGGTAACAGGTATCAGGGGTTCATCTGACACATGATCCTCTTCAATTGCTACATTAGGTATTTCAACTAAAGCCTCCACTGGTTTTGGAGGCTCGGCTTGTGGTTTATCTAAAGGGCTTAAATATTTTCTTTTTCCGTCTTCATATGGATCCATAGGAAACCCTCCTACGAAGCATCAGATTTTTTTTCGACCTTTTTCACGGTATCATCTTCATCATCCATAAGTCCCTTAGTAGACTTTTTAAATTCTGCAAACGTTTTACCAACCGCTCCACCGATTTCTGGTAATTTTTTTGGGCCAAATACAATTAATACAATCACTAAAATAATGATTAATCCAGGTACTCCAATTGCTCCTAGACCTCCCATAAGTCTTGCCTCCTTTAGAATGCTTTTTTATACTAATGAACCACCTGATTGACTGTATTTGATGACTCCCTCAGCACAACGGTAGGCAAGTGCCCCTAATGTGCCTGTTGGATTATAACCACTATTGTGTGCAAAGTTGCCTGCACTTACTGCGAAAAGGTTATCAACATCCCAGTGCTGTAAGTAATTATTCACAACCCCTTGTTCTGGTGTTAAGCTCATCACCGTACCACCAGTATTATGCGTCGTTTGGTAAGGTACGATATTGTAATCGGTAATTTCCGCGTTAGGGACAATTGTTTTTGCACCCATTTCCTTCATAATGTCAGCTGCACGTGCAGAGATGTATTTATGAAGAGCTCGATCTTGATCAGTAAAATTGTATGTTAACTGAGTTAATGGTAGCCCGTAAGCATCCTTATAGGTAGGGTCCAGCGATATATAGTTTTCCTTATGTGGCATAGATGCTCCTTGCGCACCAATCCCAAATGAACGTGTATAGTAATAAATAGATTGCTTTTTAAATTCTGGTCCCCAAGTAGGCGTATCAGGCGGGGTTGGATTTGAGCCGATTGGTCGTGTACCTGTCTGTGTAAGCGCAATATTACCTCCGTGAATAAATTCTAAATCACTATGGTCAAAATTATCCCCATTGTAATCGTCTATACACATGCCTAACGAACCTGCACCCATAAATGTATTGTATTGTTCCTCGAAGAACCCAGCGGCACCAGGCAAGATTTGATAACAATAGTTTCTGCCAAGTGTTCCTTTGCCAGTAGTAGGGTCATATCTTTCACCAATGTCAGAAACCATTAATAGCTTGGCATTATTAAAGACATAACTAGTTAATACAACAGCGTTAGCTGGCTGAATGAATTCTTCTCCCGAAACAGTATCGATATATCTTACACCTGTAGCCTTGTTACCTTGCTTTAAAATTTCAACAACATTGGAATTGAAGCGTAAATCAAAATTTCCTGTCTTCAGGGCTGTAGGGACAACTGTAATTTCTGCGGATGACTTTGCACCATATTCGCATCCAAAGCGTTCACAAAAACCACAATATTGGCAAGCGTTGATCGTTTCGCCATCTGGGTTTTTATAAACCTCTGATACGTTAGCTGATGGAACCATATAAGGTGTTAGCTTCAGGTTTGTTGCAGCTTTTTCGAATTGTGCAAGCATAGGCGTTTTTTTCATAGGCGGTGTTGGATAGGGATTCGAACGCTTTCCACTAAATTTATTTTTATCATCACCCGAAATACCAGCTGTTTTCTCGAACTTATCGAAATAGGGCTCTAGCTGATCATATGTTAAGCCCCAATCCTGAATCAGATAATCCGGTCCCAGCTTATTAGGTCCATAACGTTTATCTGTTAATGTTTTGATTTGGAAATCATAGGGTAAAAATCGATAAGTCATGCCATTCCAGTGTGTTCCTGATCCACCCAGACCCTCTCCAAGTAGGAAAGAGCCAAGCTGACGCATTGGTAATGCCTTCATATTGCGATCATTACGAAAGCTTACGGTCTCTTTAGAAAGATTTTGCATTAAATCATATCGGATGGCATAACGGTATTCGTCATGAACATTTAAATAATCCTCGGTACCACGCTTTTGACCTCGCTCTAAACCGACTACCTTTAAGCCGGCTTTAGCACATTCAGCAGCAACGATACCGCCAGTCCAACCTACACCAACTGTTACTACGTCTACACTCGGTAATGTTTTAGCCATTTTTTATCCCCCCTTAATGGTTGCCTAATGGATTAGGCTCAATTTTTTGGAACTTGGCATCTTCTATTTGTGTAATATAAGCCATCTGGTGACCAGGGAAGCCCTTCATACGCCAGCCATCCATATTGCGATTTCCTCCATACATAGGGTCAGAATAAGCTCCCTCTAATGTTGCTGCTCGTAATAATGTAAAGAAGAACGCGGAAGTAACCCCAACCATTTCTATGTCACCTTTTTGGAAGGCAGTTAATATTTCATCCATTTGTTTGCCATCTAAATCGTTAAAGCTTTTCTTATAACGCTTTTGTGCTTCATCCTCCATTTTTTGAATACCCTGTCTAAAAATTTCCGCTCGCGTTAAACGGCTCTGGTAGCCTTGAGTTGGGGCACCTACATCAAATGGACCTTGCATATATTCTTTAGAGTTACTCCCATAATTTCCTGCAAGTTGATGATCGATAAAATAGGGAACGTCTAAACCAATAGCCCCTGGTCCCAAATCGTCCTCTGGAAAGATACGTTCCGTGGCATTTGATAAGATACTAAAATCTTTTTCATTTCTGAAAAACATCTTAGCTTTTGGGGAGCCTGTAGCCTCATTCGTTGTTTCATGACCACCATGCTCTAGGGTAGAAGTACCTTTACCATTGATGTTGTAACCAACTAATCCTCCAATTAAACCACCACCGACTAATGTACCAGCAGCAATACCTGTAGTTTTTAAAAAGTCTCGACGAGAAACATTATTTTTGTCTGAACTCATGGAAATCCTCCCCTCAAAATGTGTTAAACGGATCCTATCTTTAATAATCAGCAAAAAATGTGAATTATAATCAATTTTTGTTGGAAAATGTTTTAATTTCCTCCATTAGCTTGATGTACTCTCCTTTTAAATGACAAGAGGGATCTATGAATTGAAAATTTTGTAGAAAATTGTTAGCACTATAAAGGTAGTGTAAATGGTATTATTATACATTTATTAATCATATTGGAAAACTTTTGTTGACTTCTACTTTTAGTGACTTTACTCTGAAGTTATGTGAAAATATGCGGATTGTATAGCTAAAAATGGAAGAAGTGAGAAAAAGAGAAATGTGGTTAAAAGGTATTGGCGGTAAATTAATTGTTGCAATTATAGCTCTTGTATTTGTAACATGTGGCACGCTTGGGCTATCTACTTGGATAAATAGTACAAAAGCCGTGAATGAGCAAGTGGAATCTAATTTGGTATCTAGAGCAGTGGATGTTTCTCAATACATAGAAGAACACTTCCAATTAACACTAGTGGAGGTGGAGGCAATTGCAGAGCAAGAGGCAGTTCGGAGCATGGACTTTGAAAAGCAAAAGCAGTATCTATCGAAACGTCTTGCCAGTAATGAGAATTATTTAGGTTTTGGCATTATCGATGCTAATGGAGTTGCCCATTATTTGGATGATACAACAGCTGAACTAGGGGATCGTGATTACGTAAAAGAAGGTTTTACTGGTAAATCTGTCATGTCAGAAATTACGATTAGTCGTGTAACAGGTGAACCAGTCATTTTAATTGTTTCTCCAATTGATACAGTGACAGGTGAAAAAGCTTTATTATTAGCACGTATTGACGGCTATTACCTATCTAAAATTGTAGAAGACATTAAGGTTGGAGACAGTGGCTATGCATTTATGTTAGACGCTAACGGAACAATTATTGGACATAATAATCACTCGTATGTGAAGGAGCAATACAATCCAATTAAGGAAGCAGACGAAACAGGTATTAAGACAGGAAGAGCAATGGCTGCTAAAGAAATGATTACTAATGATAACGGTTATTTTTCTTTTAAAATGGAAGATACAGGAACTAGTCTAATGGGCTATCATACCCTTGATAATGGTTGGAAAATGGGGGTCATCGCACTAGAAGATGAGATGCTTTCAGGGCTTTCTAAGCTTAAGACCAACTTCATTGTCACTACGATCATTGTTTCGATACTTGGGCTATGCATCTCATTTGCCATTTCTCGCTCTGTTAGTAGACCACTTCGACATGTACTTCGCATTAGTGAGGGCTTATCGAATGGAGACTTTACACAGGAGATTCCAGAAAAATATTTGAAACGTATTGATGAAATGGGAACGATGGCACGTGCATTAGATCGCATGACTAATAATATGCGGGAAATGATAGCCAAAGTGAGTCAAGAAGCAACGGCAGTGAATGAAGCTGCGTGTGATTTAATGGGAGATGTAAATGGAGTAACAAAGCGTTCAAAGCAAATTGCTGGTGCAATAAATGAAGTAGATCGAGGGGCACAAAGCCAAACTGTGATGGCAGAGGAAAGTGCCTCAGCAATGGAACAAATGGCAATAGGGATACAAAATGTAGCTGAAGTTGCCTCCTCAATTGCTTGTAATACAGATTTTATTTCCCAGAAAATTAGTGAAAGCAATCATGCAGTTCAACAATCCGTTCTATGTATGAATGAGATTCAGCAAGGCACAACAGATGAACTATCAATTATTCACAAACTAGAAAAAGAGTCAGAAGAAATTAGCTTAATTTCAAAAATGATTACCGATATTTCCGATCAAACAAATTTATTGGCATTGAATGCCTCTATTGAAGCAGCACGGGCTGGAGATGCTGGTAAAGGCTTTGCCGTTGTAGCAGAAGAAGTTCGCAAGCTATCGGAGCAAACAGCAGAATCAGCTACTAAAATTAATGTGCTCATCGAAAGAGTTCAATCTTATACATTAGAAGTAGTAAAAGCAGCGGAATCTGGTGAAGATAATGTTGAGCGTGGTTTAGCTTCCATTGAGGCAGTAGGAGAACGCTTCGAGGAAATGGTTCAAGCAGTAGGAGAAATAGCAGGTCAAATTGAAGAAATGAATGCTTCAGCTGAACAAATGTCTGCCAACACGGAGGAAGTCTCCGCGTCTATGGAAGAAATGGCAGCTACTGCACATGCGGCCAGTGATTATGTGCATGAGGTAACAGATGCAACAGCGGAACAGTTGAAGACGGTAGCAGTAATGAACAATCAAACTGAAAAACTATCAGAAATGGCAAAACGTTTATATGAAGCCATTCAAAAATTTAAATATTAAATTAGAGAGGAGCTGTCTATTAATGATAGCTCCTTCAGAGTGTTAAAAACAAAACCATTCATACAATTTTTGTTAAAGGTGAAGATGGATTACCGCTCCATGCAGGGGCTCGTCTGTCTCGCTATCCCACGGGTTGTCAGTCACCCCCTGGAAAGGACGCTAGCGGAACGAAAATCAACCCCTCACCTTGTCAAAAATTCTTTTTCTGCTAGTAACATTGTCTTTTTTCAACAATATAGGAGGAGCCGTCTTTTAATAACAGCTCCTCTATTATAATGCAATTAAGCGTCTTGCATCGCTGCTAGTAATTCTTCTTTCGAAACGGTGCAATCGCCACCACCTTGTACCATTTGGTCACCTCCGCCACCCTTACCATTAATAAGAGGCAGTGCCTTTTGGGCAACATCCTTCATGCTTTTTGAAACATTATTCCCTCTTGCTGCGACGAATTGTAGTTTGCCTTCATTTTCAGATACAAGTAGAGCTATTACATCTTTTTGTTCCGTAACAATCAAACGTGCTATTTTTTGTAGCTCTTGCATTGTTCGCTGATTAAAAGCAGCTGTTACGACACCTTCGCTATTAACAAGTGCCCTTGCTTCATACGTGAGTAATTCCTCTTTCGCAGCAGCGAGAGCCTTTTCTGTAGTTTTTTGAGTAGATAAAACTTTTGTAAGCGCTGTGGCAGCTTCAATCTCAGGGACACTTAATTGACGAGCAACGTCCGCTAATACTTTTTTACGCATGCCAAGCTCAGTCAAAACGCGTTGACCACACACAAAAGAAACGCGCACATTGCCCTTCATTTTCTCCGTACCTAATATTTTGATGGTACTAACTTGCCCTGTGGATGTAGGGTGAGTGCCACCACAACCGTTGTAATCAAAATTAGGGATAATCACAAGTCGGATGTCTCCCGTCACTGCGACTTCTTTACGAAGATTATAGTTGCCCAGCTCTTGCTCTGTAACCCAGGTAGTTTGAATAGGGCGGTTCTCTAAAATTATGTCATTGGCTCTTGCTTCTGCCGCTGCAAGCTGCTGCTCAGAAATCGTTTCTATAGCAAGATCAATTGTTACTTGCTCACTGCCTAGATGAAAGCTTACAGTCTGCGCATTAAAAAGCTCTACAAAAGCAGCTGTTAAAATATGTTGGCCAGCATGCTGCTGCATATGATCAAATCGTCTTGGCCAATTTAATTTGCCATGTACGACACCATCTAAAGTCGATAGATCACCTTCAATATAGTGACGAATTTCATCATCCACTTTTTCAACATCTATGACCTCCAACGCATTCAATGTACCTGTATCGTGAGGTTGACCACCACCAGTGGGATAGAAAGCGGTGTTCGATAGTACAACATACTGACGGTCGGATTCATCAGTTCCTTTACTAATAATAGTTGCATCAAACTCTTGTAACATAACGTCTTGATAATATAATAGCTCTTTCATGAAAAAGCCTCCTCGTATGTAGGGAAATTTAGTTCTAAATTAATTCCATTTCATTGTGGCATAATTAACTACAGGTGTATACGGGTTTTCTAGTTGACCCATGCTGAAATTGATTTAATATAGAAAAGAACAGCTAAAGAAAAAGGAGCAAATATAATGGAAATTACACAATTCTCAATGGAAGAAATTTTAGACCCAACAAATATTATTGAAGGTAAGCGTTATGAATTTATTCTGGATGTAGACATTGATGAAGAGGATGAACTTTACCACGAAGCTGGTATTGTAATTCGTGTCCTTATAGGTGAAAAAAACGAAGAACCATTTATATTAAATTACTTCATCATGGAAAAGACTGAAGGTGAATATTTAGACTTTGCATTAGAGGATGATGAACTAGAAGAAATTTTGACATTCTGTAAAGAAGAAATAGCGAAAGCATAGTAAGTAACAGGTAGAGAGTATATATTCTTTACCTGTTTTTTTATTGAATTAAGGATTATGTAAGCTTGATGAAATATACATGTAGTATTGAAGGACTAAACTTAGTTTTAGTGTTCAGAAAATAGGGCAATTTAAAGAGAGAGGTGTTTCTATGTCAACGTACACGCAATCCATTTTTATAGCATTTTTCATAACCATTATTTTATCCTTTGTACTATTTATACCATGGCTAATTTATACGTATCGCAAGTATGGATACTTATCGATGTCCAAAACCATTATCATGTTCTCATTTATTTTTTACTTTTTATCTGCGCTTTGCTTAGTATTACTACCATTTCCGTCTACAAGAGATACTTGCTCACTTCAATCCGCAGATACCGTTCATACTAATTTGCGACTTTTTCAATTTGTTGATGATGTTTTAAAGGATAGTGGCGTTGTTGTCACAAATCCATCTACATGGCTTGCTATCACAAAACAGCAGGCATTTTTTCAAGCCTTCTTTAATTTCTTACTATTAATGCCATTCGGCGTTTACTTGCGATATTTTCTTAAAGAAAGAAGGTACTGGAAACGTGCATTTTTAATTAGCTTTTTGCTAACATTGTTTTATGAGGTCACACAAAGAACAGGCATTTATGGCATCTTTAATTGCGCATACCGAATCTTTGATGTCGATGACTTATTACTAAACAGTATAGGTGCGCTCCTAGGTTTCTTCCTAGCACCAATTGTTTGGGCATTATTCCCCTCTCATGAAGAGGTTGAGACTAAAGCTGCTGAAATGGAAAAAAATGATATTGTTAAGCCGATTTCTATTTTACTAGCATTGGTCATTGATTTATTTATCGCCCAATTGGTTTGGGTGATTATTGGTGTTCTGACAGGGTATAGCGATACTTTTGAATTTTTAGTGAAAATGGCTCTGTACATTATACTCTTTGGTTTGATACCAAGTATGATGAATGGCGCAACGCTTGGTATGAAGGTGATGCGTTTTACAATGGTCAACAAGAATGGCAAAAGTATTGTAAAGCAATCATGGCGTCGTTGTATTGCTATTATCGCTACCTTGTGTTTATCAGATGCCATTACAACATTAGGTGACATCCAATTAGATATGGATTCATCATTTTATGTTCTACAAATTGTCATTTCTATACTTGCCGCAATAGCAGGTTTTACACTTACAATGATATTAGCCGTTCATGTAGTAAGGGTCATCATAAGTGGTGGAAAACGACGTTTGTATATCGATCAATATGCTGATTTAATGGCAACTAGGAAAAAATAAGGGGGCTTGTAGAATGAAATACGTCATCATTGGGGGAGATGCTGCAGGTATGTCTGCAGCAATGGAAATCTATCGAAATGTTCCAGGAGCAGAAATAACTACTTTAGAACGTGGTTTTATTTATTCATATGGGCAATGTGGATTGCCTTATGTTGTAGATGGTCGTATTTCATCAACCAAACGTTTAATTGCAAGAGATGTCGAAACTTTTCGAGATAAGTATGGCATTGATGCAAGAGTTGGCTATGAGGTAGAGAATGTAGATATAGAGAAGAAGGTTATTACAGGTACACAAGCAAGTGGCGACAAATTTGAGATTACCTACGATAAACTTCTTATTGCAACAGGTGCTAGTCCAGTCATGCCTGTGAAAAAGGGGAATGAGCTAGATGGTATCCATACGGTAAAAACAATTCCTCAACTGGAAGATTTGATGGCAGATTTAACACCAGAGATTGAGCAGGTAACCATCATAGGTGGTGGCTATATTGGTTTAGAAATGGCTGAAACAATACATGCCTGTGGGAAAAAGGTAAGACTTGTTCAGCGCGGAAGTCATGTGGCCCGTATTTTAGATGAAGAACTTGCTCAGCATGTGCATGAGGAAGCGAAAAAGAACAATGTAGAGCTGTTATTAAATACGAGCGTTGAGGCTTTTGAAGGAAATAAACGAGTGGAACGTGTTATAACAGATAACGGCGTTCTAGAGACGGATTTAGTCATTGTCGCTTCAGGCATAAAACCAAATACACAGTTTTTAAAGGATACTGGGATTGCACTTGCAAAAAATGGGGCGATCATTGTAAATCGTCATTTAGAGACTTCCCTTGAAAATATTTATGCAGCTGGCGATTGTGCAACTCACTTTAATATTGTGAAAGAACGTTTAGATTATATACCGTTAGGAACGACTGCCAATAAGCAAGGTCGTTTAGCAGGTCTCAACATGTCAGGCAAATTTGCTCCGTTTAGAGGAATTGTGGGCACATCTATTTTAAAGTTCTTCAATTTAACTATTGCTACAACAGGCATTAATGAGCGTGATGCTAAAGAGCTTGGTTTTGACTATGAGGCATTTAAATTATCTGCACGCCATATAGCTGGGTATTATCCCGGTGCACAACGTATGTTTATAAAAGTGGTCGTTCGCAAGCGCGATCAATTGTTATTGGGTGCGCAAATCGTGGGACCAGCGGGAGTCGATAAGCGTATCGATGTGTTTGCGACAGCATTATATAGTAAAATGACCTTACCTGATTTGCTAGATTTAGATTTGGCCTATGCACCACCATTCAACGGTGTTTGGGACCCTTTGCAGCAGGTGGCAAGAATGAATGGACGTTTATAATAGGAGGTAGAGAGATGAGCATTTATGATATTAATGTAACTTTAGAAGATGGTACTATCTATAGCCTTGAACGTTATAAAGGAAAGCCGATGCTAATTGTTAATACAGCTTCTAAATGTGGCTTTACACCACAATTTGAAGAATTAGAAGGTCTCTATGAAAAGTATCAGGAGCAAGGTCTGGTTGTACTTGGTTTTCCATCAAATCAATTTAAACAAGAGCTAGCGACAGCTGAAGAAGCGGCCTCCCAATGTCGATTAACCTATGGTGTGACATTTCCCATGCATGAAATTGTTAAGGTGAATGGTAAAGAAGCACATCCTATTTTCGATTATCTTACTTCCCACTCCAAAGGATTTTTAGGCAATAGTATTAAATGGAACTTTACAAAATTCCTTGTAAACCGTAATGGAGAGGTTGTTGGACGCTACGCCTCAGCAGATAAGCCAAGTAGCTTTGAGGAAGATATTCAAAAAGTATTAGCTCAATAGATTAGAAAGGTTCATGCACAACTTGTGTATGAATCTTTTTTTGTTTATAAATTCCAAAAAGCAGTGGATTTAAGGTTGCTGTAAGCTTGCGACAAATTTGCTGTAAGTTTGGGGTCGTATACTAAAGTCAGAAAGAAGAGGTGAGCGTATATGACGCCATTATTAAAGGTACAAAACGTTGGAAAAACTTACGGCAAAGGCGCAAATACTTTTACAGCGCTATCGAATATATCATTTGAAGTAGCAAAGGGAGAGTTTGTTGGGGTAATGGGTCCTTCTGGGGCTGGGAAATCTACGCTTCTTAATGTATTAGCAACGATTGATACGCCAACGACTGGTGAAATTATTATTGAAGATACTAATTTGGCACGTATGAAGGATGCTGAATTAGCAGATTTTCGTCGAGATAATTTAGGGTTTATCTTCCAGGATTATAACTTGCTTGATTCTTTAACAGTGCGCGAAAATATTGTTTTACCACTAGCGATTGCAAAAATGCCGACAAAGGCTATTAATGCGAGAGTTGATCGCATTGCTGCATTGTTTGGAATTAGTGATTTATTAAACAAATATCCTTATCAAATTTCAGGTGGGCAAAAACAGCGTACAGCTTCATCGCGAGCATTAGTGACAGAACCGAAACTAATTTTTGCCGACGAGCCTACAGGTGCGCTAGATTCAAAATCTGCAACCGATTTATTAGAAAGCTTAAGTGATTTAAACCAATCTCAAGCCGCAACGATTATGATGGTTACTCATGATGCCTTTGCAGCTAGCTTCTGCCAGCGCATTCTATTTATTCAGGATGGACAGCTATCTAAGGAAATTCAACGTGGGACTCTAACGAGGAAGCAATTTTTCCAAGAGATCTTACAGGTGCTATCTAGCATCGGGGGTGGAGTAAATGACGTTATTTAGTTTAGCGCGTAAAAATGTTCAACGCAATTTATCGAATTACTTTTTATATATTGCCTCAATGGTTTTTAGTATCGTTATTTACTTTACGTTTGTGACACTCAAATATAATGATGATCTTTCAGCCTTAAAGCAATCGTCACAACAAATTAAAGGATTGATGAGTGCCTCGTCAGTCGTACTTCTGTTCTTCATTGTCATCTTTATGGCCTATTCCAACTCGTTTTTTATGAAGAAGCGGAAAAAGGAAGTAGCCCTTTACTCGTTACTAGGTGTACGTAAGCAAAAAATTGGCTTAATGCTCTTTTTTGAAAATTTAGTCATAGGGCTTGTCTCTCTTGTGTTTGGTATCCTTCTAGGTTTCTTTATGTCCCAAGGGCTATTAATGATACTAGTACGCTTAATGGGCTATGAAGTGGTTGGTAGCCTGACATTTTCAATGGAGGCACTAATTAATACAACGGGCATTTTTACACTACTGTTTTTATTCACATCTTTACAAGGTTACCGTGTAATTTATCAATTTAAGCTAATAGATTTATTCCACGCAGACAAACAGGGAGAGCAAATTCCACGTGCTTCATTAGTAGCTGCTCTACTCGGCACTGTACTTATTGTATTTGGTTATTATACAGCTGCCTCTGATATGTTTACGAGTGAAATATGGCGATTCTTTACGGTGTTAGGTACGCCATTAATGGTTATAGGGGTGACAATTGCAGGGACATACCTTCTATTCCATAGTGTGAGTGTCTTTGTGTTAACAGCATTAAAGAAAGCAACATCATGGTCCTGGAAGGGTTTAAATTTAATCGGTGTTTCTCAATTATTGTATCGTATTCGAGCCAATGCAAAATCGTTGTCAATCATTGCAATTTTAAGTGCCACTACGATTACAGCAGGTGGCGGTGTCTTCGGTATGTATTATAATGCAGAAGCTTCTGTACGTCAGATGCTACCAAACACATTTATGTGGAAAGGCGAGACAGTAGAATTTTCACAACAGGATGTCTTATATAATGAAGCACTGGCTGTGAAAAATTTACGTGTAGATAATGAATTCTCATTTTTCGAATATACATTACTTAAGGAATCGGACTATAATCGCTTAGCGAAATTACAAGGCAAGGATAAAGAGCTACACATTCCAGAGGGTTCTACGGTTTTACTTGATGCAGCCTATGATGAACGATTTTCACATGATTTTACAGGTGAGGACTTTAAGCTACAGAACGGAGACTCCTTCCATGTAGAGAAGATGTACACGGAAAGCGTGTTAAACTTTATAGCAGCTGGAACAGTTCTCGTTGTGAATGATCGAGAGTTTAAAGCTACTGATGCCGATGAAATTATGATGCAGGTTGTTGGATTGGACAATGATTTGAAACAACAGGATGTGTCGAAAGACATTTACCAGCAGTTGTCTTCTGAACAACAAGAATCATTTTCTAGTGTACCGCAAAGCTATGAGGATAGTTTAGCAACAGTTGGTGCTCTATTGTTTGTGGGAAGCTTCCTAGGATTGGTTTTCCTAACAGCAACAGGCAGTATTATCTACTTCAAAATTTTAACGGAAGCCGAAGAAGATCAGGCAAAATATGCTATTTTAAATAAAATTGGTGTAAATAGTAAGCAAATCTTAAAGACAGTAGCAGGACAGGTCGCTGTTATCTTTAGTGCGCCACTTATTGTGGGGATTGCACATAGTGTGTTTGCATTACTAGCATTTTCACAGCTATTTAACATGAATATTACAAAACCAGTCATCTTGTGGATGATTGCATATTCAGCTATTTACTTTATTTATTATATCTTTACCGTTCGTTCGTTTTATAAAATAGTGAGACAGGGGAATTAATATGAAAAAAGTATTTTTCGGAATAGGTGCATTGTTTATCTTATTCGTAGCAGGGTTAATTGTATTGATGACTGTAGATTTTAACCGATTAAATAAAGATACCTACTATGTTCATATCACGGCTGATGGTGAGGTAGAGGAGTATAAAGCAGATAGTGGTGAAATCTTTAAAATGTATTGGTACGAGCTACCTACTTACGATAAAAATGGGGAAGAGAAAACATTAAAGTTTTCCGCTCATAAAAATTTACGCCAGGATGCTTATTTAAAGCTTTACGTGAAAAAGGAAACAGAAGTTACTTCATTTGATGAAGTGAAATTCCATGAATTACCTGCTAAAGTGCAGGATCAAATGAAATAGCACAAAGAGGGAGTCTCAAATTTTGAGACTCCTTCTTTTCCACACGAAAGTTCAGTGCAAAGTATTTAGCGTTTAAATTCAACTGGTTAAATTTAGTTTATTTATTTAGTATTCCTTTTGTAGATCAATAATAACGCATGTACCTTTTCCTTTTTCCGAGGTGATGGTCACTGTTCCTCCATGGGCCTCAATGATATCTCTAGCAATAGCTGTACCTAAACCAGTCCCAGCAGTATTGTCAGTATTTGTGCCTCGGTAATAGCGTTCAAAAATATGTTCCAAATCCTCTGGGTCTATCCCTTTGCCATTGTCAGAAATTGTAAGATTATGCTCATCAACAGACACATGGACAGATACATCGGGAGCATTATGAAGCAATGCATTGTGTAAAAAGTTCATGATAGCTCTGCGCATAAAATGTTCATCTATTTGATGAAGACTGTTCGCAGTTGTCGCCTCAAACGTTAGATTAGCTTGTTCATATTGTGGTGTATTTAATGTTTCAATCACTATCTCTCGAATAAAAGGCACCATGTTCACTTCATTTAGTGTAAGTGGAAGCTGTTGATGTCTTAAACGCATCGTTAAATTTAAGTCATCCAGTAGATTTTGCATATGCAATGATTGTTTTTCTATAACTTTTGCGTACTCGATTTGCTCAGTATTTGTTATTTGTGCATCATTCAATAGTTCTGCATAACCTCGAATAGAGGCAAGTGGCGTTTTCATATCGTGGGAGACATTACTAATCCATTCTTCACGCATAATTTCTAGTCTCTTTCGCTCCTGTTCATGGGCTGCCAATTCTCGTGATACTTCATTTAAGTTTTCAAAAACCGGCTTGTAGACACCACCAGGAGTCTTAATAGACGTATGATCATGATTCTTTAAATGGTGAATGCGATCTATCATCGCATAAAGAGGTTTCGTTAATGTACGACCAAAAAGCCATCCTACTAATGTAGCTACTAACAAGTCCGCAATCACGATGAACAGGCCAAATTTCCCTATAAACTGTAAGAGTGATGTACCAGAAACATGCGTAACAAGCCTTGTAACACCGCTACCTTTAATACCAATTAAATAACTAAAGGGATCCTTACTGCCAATATACACCGTAGTATCAGAATCGAATTCTTTATATTTATATACTTGAATTAAGTCGATAGGTGCATAGTGCAATGGTGCTTTATCTGGTGCAAAATGAGAATCAATAACTTGACCATTTTCATCAAGCAATTGTATCCAAGCATTTCTTTGATGCAATTGTTCGAGTCCATCTTCACGTATGGAGGTTGCTCCATTTTTTATCTCGATATGTTTTTGAAATTCTCGCACAAAGTTTTCCTCTTCGGTGGCAGAAACACCTTCAGAGTCAGTTGTTAGCCGATAAGTAAGGAGTCCCATGAAGATAGCTGTATTGACAAAAATAACAATGATGACGATAGAAAGTACGGAAAGGAGAAAGCGAGCGGTTAATTTCCACTTCATTCTTGTGCCTCTTTGGGCATGACAAACTTATAGCCAAGTCCTTTTACAGTTGTGATATATAGAGGATTAGACGCATCCTGCTCAATTTTTTCACGCAACCGGCGAATATGCACCATAACAGTGTTATCAGAACCGAAGAAATCCTCTCCCCATACACGTTCAAACAATGTTTCTTTACTTAAGATTCGATTGGGATTGTGCATAAAGCACGCCATTAACCCAATTTCCTTAGCTGTTAACTCCAATAACACGCCATTTTTATGCACTTCAGTTTCATCGGCATTCAACTGAAATGGTCCAATTTGTAGTGTTTTTTCAACAATATTCGTTATGGTATCTTGTGTTTGATAGCCAGCTCTACGTAATTGCGCCTTCACACGATAGGCTACTTCTTTCGGGCTAAAAGGTTTTGTAATATAATCGTCTCCGCCAATGGCTAGTCCTAAAATTTTATCAATTTCCTCATTTTTAGCAGACATGAAGAGCACAGGGACATGGGATACTTCACGGATACGTCTACATAAATCGTAACCCTCACCATCGGGAAGCATGACATCTAGAAGTATAATATCGGGTGTTGTTTGTTGAAAGCTTGTCCAAGCATCGCGAATGGTACTAGCTGTATAAATTTGTTTGTAGCCCTCTTTTTGTAAGCTTACTTTTAGTAGATTCGCTAAATCTGCCTCATCATCCACTACTAAAATGGTTGGTTCTTGCACTTGTTCACACGACCTTTCGATTTGGAAGAATCTTTACTGACAATTATTATAAATGAAATGTATAGAAAAGAGGAAATGTTGGGTTGTATTCTACAAGAAAGGAAGTACATTTTTTATATAAACCACTACAAGGTGAAACCTTTACAGATTCTAAAGCGTAAAAAGAGTATTACAAATTAGGAGGAATGGCGATGTTTAAAAAAATAGCAGCAGATGCACTTGGACTTTCAGATATTGGTGTGGTTGTGCCAAGAGAGGACTATGATAAGACAGATGCAGATGATTTTATCTTACATGAAATTGATGAAAAAATTTATTTTTTAATTAAAACGAAGGCTGATGAGTATTGCTTTACAAATCGTGCAATTATTCATGTAGATGGCGAAAGTGCTATGAGCAAGAAACGATTACTGCGACGCTATGACTATTCAATGTATACTGTGACAGAAGTTTTTCTCGAAACAGCAGGAACAATCGACCTTGATGTCGAAATTAAGTTTACAATCGGCAATTCCCCACTGTCCATCGACATTCATAAACGCTTTATTGATGACATTAAAGATTTATATAAAGCACTACATGCCATTAGCTATGAACAAAAGAACAATGCTTATAAGCTAGAAGTAGCGGAAAAAAGTTTAAACATAGCATCATCATCACTTGGTCGAATTGGCAATGACAATATATCTCCTGCGTCGTCATTCAAAGAAATTACAAGCTTTGCGAATACCTGGATGATCGATCATAAAGATAAGTATAAAAAAGAAGACTTCTCACATATTTTTGATTTATATATGAACAATTGATAAAAATAGCTCTCTGCAAGTGTAGAGAGCATTTTTAACATATAACGATATACATAAAAATTATTCTAGGAGCGTGATTAGAAAATGACAAACGACATGCATGTGCTAGAAAAAGAAGAGGTAGAAAGTGATGATTTTATACAGCAACCTCAAGCCGCTGAAACATTGTTCGTAAATGAGTTTATTGATGGTATTTTAGATCCATCACAGAAGATGTTAGGACCGCTTAAGGATGGTGGAACGATTATTGCCAATACAACACCTGGATGTTGGGGCCCCATGCTTACACCTACTATTCGCGGAGGACATGAAGTAACGAAGCCCGTGTTTGTAGAAGGGGCAGAGGTGGGTGATGCTATTGTTATAAAAATTAAATCTATTCAGGTCACATCTCTTGCAACTTCGTCTGGCCATGATGAGGCAATTGTAGATCGATTCATTGGTGATCCGTTTGTTTCTGTAAAATGTCCAGGCTGTGGCAAGCTTCATCCAAGCACAGTTGTAAAAGGAATAGGCCCACATGCAATTCGATGTTCTACATGTGATACAGAAACGGCACCCTTTAAAATGACAAACGGTTATACGATGGTACTAGATCATAAAGGGCAAATGGGTGTAACGGTTGGACGAGAGGGTGCTAGACGAATTGCACTTGATGCTAGAACCTACATGAGAACACCTGAAAATTCTGTACAAAATCCTGTTGTAGCATTGGCTCCAAGCGATTTAGTAGGTGTATTGGCGAGAATGCGACCATTTTTAGGTCAGCTTGGTACAACCCCTTCTAAAGCGATGCCTGATTCACATAATGCAGGTGACTTTGGTTCATTTTTAATTGGAGCACCACATGAATATGCTTTTACTCAAGAAGAATTGGATTTACATCGTACCGATGGACATATGGATATCAGCCGAGTACGAGAAGGTGCGACTATTATTTGTCCAGTCAAGGTACCAGGCGGTGGTGTATATATTGGAGACATGCATGCTATGCAAGGGGACGGCGAGATTGCAGGACATACAACTGATGTAGCGGGTATTGTACAGCTTGAAGTTAAGGTCTTGAAGAAAGTAGCTTTGGAAGGCCCAATTTTACTACCAAATGTAGAAGATTTACCTTATACAGCAAAGCCCTTTACAAAGGAAGAAAAACGTCGCGCACGTGAGCTAGCGGAGGAGTTTGGTGTTAAGCAGGTAGAGGATGCATACCCAGTGTCGGTGGTTGGTTCTGGTAAAACGTTAAATGAGGCGACTGATAACGCGATTAGTCGAGCTGCGAAGCTATTTGAGATGAGTGAACCAGAGGTTTTAAATAGAGCAACAATCACAGGCTCCATTGAAATAGGACGCCATCCAGGGGTTGTCACAGCCACTTTCCAAGTACCTAAAACTGTATTGAAAAAGGTAAGAATATATAAAACTATTAAAAAACAATATGACTAATAAATGATTTCTTAAAAAAGCAAACTTTTAAAAGTTTGCTTTTTTGTATGAGCTATAAGTCAGATAAGTAATTGTTTGTCTGAAATTTGAAGTTTGGATTGAAATCTATTGTTGTGTTGATATAATAGTTAAAGTTTAACAATGATGAACAGGACCTTATATAAAATAGATGAGTATAGAAGAGAAAAGTTGGTGTCTAATGACAGAAATTATAGGTGTGGAAAACAAAATAGAGAAAAAGAGTAGTATAAAACCTTTTATATTAAAAATGAGAGGGGGAGGTCATGCTCCTTCTCGAACAAATTTCGCTGATGCCTTTACTGGAGCAATGGGAGGATTAATATGCATTTTTGTGTTGCTATGGTTAACTAACATTACCGATTCACCTTGGTTAATGGCATCATTAGGTGGTAGCTGCGTTCTTATATTTGTCGTTTGGAATGCACCTTTGTCCCAGCCTCGAAATATAATTGGAGGTCATTTCATTTCGGCATTTATCGGGTTGGCCATGTATTCATTACTAGGCTCCAATATATTGTCTATTAGTCTTGGTGTTGGATTAACTATATTTTTTATGGCCTTTTTAGGTGTCATCCATCCACCAGCAGGCGCCAATCCTATAATTATTATTTTAGGAGGTTATGGTTGGAGTTATTTACTAACCCCTGTATTAATTGGAGCAGTCATAATTGTATTTTTCGGTTTGTTGATCAATAATTTACGAGAAAAAAGAAAATATCCGTTGTTTTGGTAAAGATGATATCCATCTATGAAGTGTGTCCACTTATATAGATGGTTTTTTTATATTTGTTAACGTTTTTGCTATACATACCCATATTTTTTTAGCATATGTTAGTTAAGATTTGTTATATTGAAGAAAGAGTGTAAAAATCATGTATTTGAATGATAGGAGAAGATCTTTGTTGGTAGAAATTGATGGGAGGATCCATTTTTATGCTGTTGGACTGTGATGAGCAATTATTCATGGCTTATAAACAAAGAAGTAAAAAGGGTGCTGAAAATATACTAGCAACTTGGCTGGAGGCAGAGTCAAACCTGCAAGAAGATCCAAAAATACTTGGTACTTCGCTTTCACCCAATCTATTTTTAGTAAACGAAGAAACGGCTAAGAATATTGCCTTTTCCACAGCACGTAAATATTGGGGTCATGTATCAACAGAAATGCAAATATATTTTGACAAATATGGTTTAGATTCAAAATTTGTGAATGAGCGTCTCAGTGCTTTTTTCTATACCCAAAAGGGTAAAGATACTTTTTTTGAGCAGCTTTTTGCACAACATACAATAGACTTAGAACGATTAATTTGGTTAGTCTTTGGGAAACGAATGCAAATAGCTATGCCAGTTAATGAGCTACAATCAATTATCTTATATAAATTTCAAGATGAATATTTAGTGCATATGATGTATAAAGAGCATGTATCTTTTTGGCATTGGCTTTTCACAAAAAAAGTTTATTCACTGCTTATCCACAAACCTTTAGAGCAATTCACATTTCTTTATGAAATAATGGGACATTTCGAGCATTCTGTGAGAGAAAATTGTGAACATGTGGATAACTTTGTGAATAACTATAAAGCGATACTGGATAAGTGTATAACTCATGTGGATAAGCATAATGCTAGCTGTTTGGCAAAGAAACAGTTACGTCTTTATCAAATTGTTACTCATTATCGCTTATCAGAAGGTGATTTTAAAAGTGTCAAAGCGCTTATTACCTCATTTGAAGCTGAATGGCGCTACTCAATGTATGCACTATCAGAGAAGGAAAAAGTGTTAATTGCCTATATTTTATTTCATATAGCAAATAGAGAACAGCAGAGTGAAATGGTTATCCAATATGGTGAATATTTATTAGAGGATGAGCGAATAAATAATTATGCCATTGAAATATTACTAGAGTATAAAGAGCTATTACCAAATCGTAAACCAACACCACCTGCCATTATTAAAAATTATCAGCTAAATTATTTAGAAAATTTATATGCCATTCTACTGGAGCACTATGTAAAAATGGCACGTTATGAGGATGGCTTACTTTTATTAAAAGAGCATGTTTTAGCATCGAATAAAAAAATCAATTCTTCATTAGTACACAAAAACTTTAGTAGTGAACAACTTATTGCAATTGAGGCATATGTTCAACAGGATATAGCACTTCATGTGAATAACTCTCTACAACATATTGGTTTGTCTGTGGAAGAGTGGCGACGCAATTATCGTCAACCAAATGCACCATACTATGTTGTCGCACAAAGTGCATCCCTGCATATGTTAAATATTTTAAGAGTTTTGTTTGTAACCGAGCAGTACGAGCTTTTTGAAAAGTTAATGGAGATTTACAAAAAATATCTACTAATAGATGATCATTTTGAAAACCTACGTATGTTTATTAGTGCATATGTATAAAAAATGTGTCTAATACATCACAGTATTAGACACCTTTTTTTACTCTAAAACGCCTTTTTCCTTCAAAGCCTCAATTTGTTCAGCATCAAAGCCTAGAGATAGTAAAACTTCCTCATTATGCTCGCCTAATTTAGCACCAACATGCTTGTATTCAGGCTGCGTACCATCAAATTTAAACGGAGAGGCAATTTGTTTTTGCATAGTGCCATCGCTTTTGGGAATAGTCACAATCATTTCTCGTGCCTTTAGCTGTGGATGCTCACATGCTTCAGGAAATGTTAGAACTGGCTCTACACAACCTTCGAAATCCTCGTTAAACACCTCAAGCCATTCCTCATATGTCTTGGACAAGAAGGCGTCGTGAACAGCCTCTTTAAAACGAATTTGTGTATAGTAGGAGTCATTGAAGGTATTATCGATCAATTCGGGAATATCGAGTGCTTCACAGAGCAATTTGCGAAATTGAGGCTCTAAACTACCGACAGAAAAAAATCGTCCATCCTTTGTTTTGTAAAAATCATAGTAGCTGCCTCCATTTAAAATTTCTTGCTCTGGCTGTGGGACACGTCCACCTCCAATAAATGCTGCACCATACATAGCATTAAGTGAAAAGACAGCATCTGTCATACTAATATCGATGAACTGTCCTTCTCCTGTTTTTTCACGATGGAGGGCAGCAGCCAGTACGCCTATTGCTGCATGCATTGTCCCTCCAGCTATGTCAGCTAGTTGGACGCCCATGGAAACAGGTTTTTTATCCTTATGGCGTGAATAGTCGAGTAAGCCTGCTAAGGATAGATAGTTATTATCATGTCCTGGACGATTACTATATGGCCCTGTTTGTCCGTAGCCAGTTATCGCACAATAAATAACCTTAGGATTTATTTCTTTAAGCGCTTCATAGCCGATGCCAAGTCGATGCATTACACCAGGTCGAAACCCTTCGATAATAACGTCATATTCCTGTACAAGTGATTTAACAATGTCGATAGCTTCTGGTGATTTTAAATTTAGCGTTATAGACTTTTTTGATCGATTTAAATGTTGATGGATAAATGCCTCATGATCCTCGTCATAGGGAGGCATGATTCGCGTTAAGTCAACCCGCTTTGAAGATTCGACATGGATGACATCTGCTCCTAAATCAGCAAATATCATTGTCGCCATTGGTCCTGGTAGTAATGCAGAAAAATCGAGAATTTTTAACCCCTTTAAAATACCCAAATCTTCCAACCCCTTTTTGTGTAGGCTACACAACCATCTGTATGATGATGGCGAGTAGCGCTTTTCTCATAATCCCCATTGTGTGAAAAGCGTATTCTATATACTGTATTATTACAGTTTATTGTATTTTAATGAGTATTATAACAGATTGAATCTTAACTTGCCTATGCTAATTTTTATTATAAAATAAACGCTTCAACTTTTATATGTCAGAATAACAATAAAAGTAAAAAAATTTAGAATTTAGATTTTCTATCAAATTTCAGATAATTAGCGTCAGTTGTTGGAATTTTTAATCTAAGTAACTAAAATGTTGCAATTTTGTTTGCTAGATTCTATATGATACGATCTCGTTTATTGATACAATCCTAGAGGTGTGTTGGATTCTTCTTACACAATTAATACATGTTACTTTTACCTATAGGAGCCATTGCTTATAATAGGCACTAATTGTTTAAAGTATCTCTCAAAATATACATATAAAAAATCATAAATAGGAGGGGAAAAATGAAATCGCACCGATTAAAGTTAAAGCATCTTATAATGGGCGTAGCAATGGCAGCATTCTTTTTAACAAGCATAGGTAGTGTTTGGGGCGGCTATAGGATGAACATTGATTCCATTAAGGAAAATGCGCTAGAAACGAATAGAGTCTATGCTCAAAAATTAGCCTCAACTGCTGATTCCTATCTACATGAAGCTTTTCAAATCTTAGGATATAGTGCGGAGCAGGTCAGGACGAAAATGGATGATGAACAAGTATTGAATCAGGAAACAGAGCGTTTGAGATTGCAAAATCAAATGTTCAATTCGGTGGTTATAACAAATGCAAAGGGACTTGTTTTATCTGTCTCTCCGCCCTCTATAGAAATTAAAGGAGAGATTTTAACATCAATGGGCGCTAAAGAGGCATTAGCCAAAAAGACACCCATTATTTCTAAGCCATATGAGGCGATGACAGGGCGGCTCATCATTTTTATATCGCATCCTATTTTCTCGGAGTCCAATGAATATCTAGGAATGATTGCTGGCACTATCTATTTAAAGGAACCTAATGCCTTTAAAACCTTGTTGGGAGAACATTATAGTAAGGATGGTTCTTACGTATATGTAGTTGATTCAGATGGACGAGTTATCTATCATCAAGATCCAAGTCGTATTAATGACATTGTAACGAAAAATAAAGTCGTTCAAGCTGTTACATCTGGCAAGGATGGTGCCCAACTAGTTGAGAATACAAAAGGAGTGAAAATGCTAGCAGGCTATAGTGCAGTGGCATCGACAGGGTGGGGAGTTGTTGCGCAGAAACCTTTAGAGGTAGCATTAGCCCCTTCATTTGATCGTGTACAGGAGGTCATTATAAAATCTGTCCCTCTTATGTTTGTTTCGATTATCATTGTACTTTGGGCTGCAGCACGTATTGCGAATCCCTTACAACAACTAGCATCATTAACAGAAGAGAGTTTAGATAAGAAAAATGTAGAAGGTTTAAAATCTGTTAGTGGATGGTACTTTGAAGCCTATTCATTGAAGAATGCATTGGTTCGAAGTTTATCGTTTCTACATGGACAGGTCTCCTTTTTCAAGGATCAATCTACTGTTGATCCACTGACGGGAATTACGAACCGACGTACAATGGATTCAATGCTTGCTGAATGGTTAGCAAGTAAGGTACCACATGTCATTATTTTGCTAGATTTAGACCACTTTAAAAGTGTGAATGATACATATGGACATGCAGTAGGTGATAAAGTTTTACAATTTTTGGCTAGACAAATGGAATCAGTAGCTCGGGAAGGCGATGTATGTTGCCGGTACGGTGGCGAGGAATTTGTCATGCTTCTACCGAACACGACGGTAGAGGGAGCCAAACTAGTCGCAGAACAACTACGAAAAACTTTGGCTGATACGGTCAGTCCTTGTGGTAAACCAATAACATTATCTGCAGGAATAGCATCCTATCCTGCAATGGCAAATACAACTGAAGCGCTAATTGAAGCGGCTGATGACGCACTTTACCTTGCGAAACAAGAAGGGCGAAATCAGGTAAAAGTCGGAGTCTCAAAAAAGGAATAAAAAAATACAACAAAAGAGCTTACAACCCAAATTTTTGGGGTAATGATTAATGCAAACATCATTTGGGCAAGCTGTATATAAGTCATCAACCACATGACTTTTAAATTATGTTCAAATGATATGTAACTCGGGCCACATCTCTTGATCGACTTGACAAGACGTAAGGTTATCCCCCTTTCCCTTATGACACCCCAAGTACGACTAGATGTATGCCTATATATCGTCAAAAGCCAAGCGAGCACCGATGCTCCTTGGCTTTTTAGCATTTTGTGGAATATTCTAACAGAGTAACAAGCTGTGGTTTTAATAGTGATTAGTACAAGGAGCCTTTAAGGAAAACTTAGCTTTCTTTTTGATGACAACAAATTTGTTGCTCCTTGGCAATTCCCTTTAAACGTGCATAATCATTTCCCCATGTACACATCGTATTTAAAACGGGGATAAATGACTCTCCTAAATCTGTTAAACTATATTCTACTTTTGGTGGTACTTCTTTAAATATTTCTCTCCGAACAAGTCCGTCTCTTTCTAACTGCTTCAATTGATCAGTTAGAACTTTTTGCGTAATTCCGGGTATTAATTCATAAAACTCTTTCGTCCTTACTGATTGTTGACTCAAGAAAAATAGTATTAAACATTTCCATTTGCCACCTGCAATATCCATAAAAATATTGATTCCTGTATTATAGTTCACCATGTGCTTTCTCTCCTAAATAGGCACAAAAAAGTGGCTATACCACTTTTTTGTGCGTTATTTTCTTATTTATTATTGCTTACTATAATTAGAGGCGCAATACATTAAAACTTAGGAGTTGTTAATAATGAGTGTAAAAGATATTTTAGAAAAAAGACGTTCAGTTAGACATTATGATTCAAACTATAAAATTAGTTCAGAAACATTGACTGCCTTAGTTGAAAGTGCAAGTAAGTCGCCTAACGGAAATAATATTCAAGCAACGCGATACTTAATAATCGAGGATGCGAACTTAAGAAATTTATTACTACCTATAGCTTTTAATCAACAACAAATAGTAGAAGCTTCATCGTTAATTGTCATGTTGGGCGACTATCAGGCATTTAACAAAGGTAATATTATTAAAATTCATGAGGAGGGGTACCAGGCAGGTTACTTTGATGAATCATTAAGAGACTATCTTGCGAATGCTGCAATAAATTATTATGAAAGTAAGACAAAAGAAGATCTCAAGTTAGAATTAACTAGAGATGTAAGTCTTGCCTCAATGTCCTTAGTTTTGTTAGCGAATGAAGCTGGTTTTGACACAATTACGATGTCAGGCTACGATTCTAAGAAATTGAAAGAGATCTTAAATATTTCTGATAGGTATCTAGATGTTATGCTGATTGCTATTGGTAAAGGTATAAAAGCAGGTCATAAGACTGTTAGGCATAATGTAAACAAGGTAATTTATAAGAATGAAATAATTTAGTGTTTTTAAACTAACCAAACTTTTAAAAGTTCAAAATTAATAGTTAATAGAGAGAAGCCAATTACGAATCTATTTTTAAATGGCTTCTTTTTTATGTATTGCAAACTATGAATTTTTAAATATTGAGTGATGGAAAGCTTATGAACTCGCATAGTAAAGAAATCGTATTTTAGTCTCGAACTCTAGAAGAAATTTACTCTACAATTTTAGATTTATCTATGAAGGTTCACTAGCCTTTGGTCGATATAAAGGATATGAGCAAAATGATATTTGTACGTATCAAAATACATAAGCGAAAGGAAGAGTGGAATGGATAAATCTAAAATCCAAAAAGTAAATAAAGCCTTGATTGCAACCGTATTTGCTTCAAGCGGGATTGCTGTTGTAGTACCTCCACCAAATGCAGCAGCGGCTACTTCTCCCTTTACGGATATTAACCAATACTCGGACAATTATAATGAAATATTAAAACTATATTCTCAGGGTGTAATGAGCGGTTTTGCGGATAATACTTTCCGTCCTGATGTCAGTGTAACTCGTGGAGAGGCAGCGAAAATGCTGGCAACGGCGTTAAAATTGGATACAAAAAATATCCAAGATCCTTACTATAAGGATGTTCCAAAGGGCAATCAATATTATAAATACGTAGCGGCCTTGCAAAATGCAGGTATTATGTCGGGCTATTCAAATGGCATGTTTATGCCGAATGAAGTGTTGACTAGAGGGGAACTAGCCAAAATGGTTGTAGTTGGATTCCATTTAGAGGTATCCCCTACGTACAATAATATTTTCAAAGATGTGAATAGCAAAACAAACAATGCCATCTATATTCAAACTTTAATCGATTTGAATATTACAAAGGGCACAACTCCTGTTACATTTTCTCCATTTGATCCTGTTACTCGCGGACAGTTTGCTTCGTTTGTAGTGGGTTCACAAGAGAAGAAAAATAATGAAACATCTTACAAAATCACAAATTTGGATGATGATGCTGTTTATATAAATGGTCAATCTTATACAATTCCAGAAAGCCTTGCTCATATTTTTAACGAATACAATGCTCCTGTGTTAAAAGGTGCTGTCATTGAGGGTGATTTATCGAGTAAGGGAATTCGCTCCATTTCAAAATTAACCCTTAATGCAAGTGGAACAAGCACACGTTCTTTAGATTTTGATGGAAATTACGGTTCTTTTGGCGCAACGATTGTAGTAAATGGTAATTATATCGAATTCTCGAATATGACGCTGACAGGGACAATGTTTGTCAACGAAACCGTTCGCCCACCATTGCATTTAGGGGCTACTTATAATCAACCATTAGCTCTTGGTCGTGTGGCAAGTAACAATATTTCATTTATCAATTGGTCAAACCCAGATAATAATAAAGGCGATGATTCGTCAAATAACAATTCGAACGATCTTCAAAATTGGACAAAACCAAATACTGAAAATGATAAGCCATTTGTTAACTGGTCTAAAGAAAAAGAGGAAATGAAAAATGTTGAGAAATACCTAGAATTTTATAACAGCAGTGTTGCTCGACTAGTAGTATCTCAAACAGGTACAAAAATTGAAACAAATACAAAACTACCACGTGTAGACATCATTGGAAATGTGCGTGAGTTTGAAATTCAAGGCGATATTGGTACGTTAAATTTAAATACAGAAACAAAGCTTACAATTTATGGTTCAGGAAATATCGATTGGATCAATTACAATAGCTACACAGATCTAGAGCTATATATTGATGGACGAATTGGCACATTATTTGTTGATAATTCATATGGCAAAATTGATATTGGAGATTATACGTATATTGAAAAGGTTATCTTACCTAAGGACGGATCACCGAATAATATCTTCGACGATTTCCTCGATGATAAAGATAATATAGGCAAAATTACAGATCCAGATGGCAAACCAATTGATAAAGAGGAAAACGAGAATCAAAATCCTGATGATAAAACAAAACCAATCATTAGTATTACAAATGTCAAAGTCCTAAATGGTAGCGAAATTCAAGCAGATTTCACTTCAGATGAAGTCGGTACGTACTATTATATTGTGCGTGAAAAGGGCGCAGAGACACCAAATAAAAGTGAAATGGTCAACCGTCTCTCAAATAAGAACGTAGCACATGGAACTGCGGCAGCCATTAAAGGAACCAACTCAATTAAGGTTTCCAATTTAGGTGAGAAAAAAGAATATGTTATCTACATCATGGTTGTAGATGGCTCGAAAAATGCTTCAGATATAGTTTCTCAAGAGTTCCAAATGAAAGATGCATCACCACCAGTAGTGAAATCCCTACAAGTTACGCCATTACATGGAGGAACACGTGCTGAATTTACTTTTACAGCCAGTGAACCAGGAGATTATTACTACTATGTACGTAAGAAAACAACAGCAACTGATCCAACAACGGCTGACATCGTTGCTAACCCAACAGGAAAAGGCGAAGCAAAAGCTGGTGAACTTGGCATAAAAGACATTCTAACGGGATTAGATGCAGAAACAGAATATCAGCTTTACGTTGTGATGAAAGATAATTCGGGTAACTTCTCAATAGACCCTCCTGCGGTAAAAGATTTTAAAACTGGTGCGCTTGATAGTGTTCATCCATATGTAGAACAAGGAAAATTAGTAAGGAAAAGTAATAATCAGTTTGAACTTACTGTTAGTGAAGCTTTAGATCCAGAAAGTGCTAACGATATTAACAATTATTTATTAACGGGTACAGTTATTGTTAACGTAACTGGAGAAAAAGGAATCAAACCATCAGCTGTAGAGTATAAAGCAGGAGATAAAAAAGTTTTATTAACAATACCATCTGATACGGGGTTTGTTAATGGTGATACGTTGCGTGTAACAGTATTACCAGGTGTTAAAGATTTAGCGGATAATGCGTTTGAAAATACGGGCACAGTGAAGCCAGGTGACCCTGTTCGTAACTATGCAGAATATAAACATACAGATACAGTAGTGCCTGTTATAACAATTGAAAATGTTATTAATAGGGCTGATGAATTGGATGGATTTAGACGAGCGGAAGTTGAATTCAGACCAAATAAAGCTGGAACATACTATTACATGATTTTACCAAATGTAGTAGTAGATAATGGTGAAACAAAAACATTGCAGCAATATTTAACAGATCATGAAATTACAGAGCGTGATTTTATTAATGAGTTTAGTAGTGCAGATAGATCGAACAAATTTCAAATTAATGGAAATAACATTTATGTGATAAGTGGTACAGGTACAGCCGATTTAGAAACAGCTACACAAAAATTTCCTGTATCTGTAGCACAAAATGCCTTAAATCCATTTAATAATTATTCTGTTTATATGGTATTAAGAGATCGCGGTGGTGAAATTTCTCGAATTGCAGGTCCAAGAGAAGTATTTAACGATGTGAAAGCACCACTTATCCGAGGCTTGGAAATTAAGCCGATGGAAAATAAAGATACAAAAGCAACAATTAGCTTTGAAACAAATGAAACAGCAAAGGTACATTACTGGTTTGTTGAAAAGAAAATTCAAGATGAGGATGGTAAGTGGATTGACAATCCTGATGCAAACTTAAGTGTGCCAGCGAATGAACAACGTTTAGCAACTGAATTAAAACGTAGCCCATCTGTTGAAAAAATAGGAAGTGGTCTTTCTGGAATAGTAGAAGCAAGAGGTGTAACATTAAAGCCTCATTCAGAATATGTTGTTTACATTGGGGCAGAGGACACATATGGTAACTTTACGATTTATCGGGCAAATAATGACTATAATGACCATAACAAAACTGCATCAGGCTTAATGAAACAAGATTTCTATTCAGATGGGACGCCACCAAGAATCGGTATGAAGTCACCGATGGATAACAAGGATTATCCGGGACTAATTTATCGTAATAGTGATAATACCTTTACGATTACATTTAGCGAAACAATTATACGTGAGGTAGATGGTAAGTCTAAATTGGTATCTACAGGAGATACTGTCGATCTAGATTTAGCAGATATTCTTACAATTACTAGAAAAGATGCAAATGGCAATGATGTGGATGTAACGAGCCAATATGAGCCTGTACGTTATACAGTAGGCGCGAATACAACAATGGACAGTCAATTAATTATTCAGCCGCTAGCACCGAATACTGGAAATCAAACAATTACGGTGACAATGAAGGATGATACTACGGATGTAAGGGACTTTGTTATTCAAGGCTATGAGGGACATAAGTTTGTAAATACTGCTCAATATCTTTATCGTACACTAGATGCAATGTTTATGGAAATACAGCTTAGTGATTTGAATACAACTAATGACCATAAAAAAGTTCAGGCGACATTTGACTTAGTAGGAGAAGTGAAACAACTTTATGAGAACGGAGAATTATTGAAATACTACTATCTATCTGATACAGCAATAACACCAGAATCTGTTATACAGAATCGAACAGCGGCGCAAGTAGTTCAGACAGTTAATGACGGTTCAAATAGTTCATTGGCAAAAGGAAAAGGGACAGTTGCAACCAATGTGGCACGTATTAATGTAGAATTTACACACCCTGCTAAATTCTTTACAGGTGACTATGTAACCATTGTCTTAGAAGATAAATATGGTAATTTCCATAAATTCTATGCAAAGGTTGGATATCGAAATCCTGTCCTTAATACACCATAAACCGAGTAGGGTAGACTTACCCTTGTCAACTAAAACAGCTTTTAAAAGAACTAAGCAGCCATCTGGCGTCGATATTTATCGATGGCAGATGGCTGAATTGTTTTAGGAAGCGAAAAGTAAATATATTCTTCAACTGTTTGTATCATTACCTGTTCTGAATCCGCATGTAAGAGATACAGACACTCGCTCAGAGTATATTTACGATTCGGATGATAATGATTATCAATTAATTGGCAGTACTGACAAAGAGGTATACATATATGGTGATCATTATTCTAGAGGTGGAGGAATTATTTATAGGGAATTCCAATTAAATGTGCCAGCCTTGGTTCAAAAAGAGGCCCTGGATTTAAAAGAATGGGGAGTTTCATTTTTTTGAACGATTGCCAGACTGTGCAGGAGATTTTATTCTTTATAGAAGATACGGCGCTTGATTTCCCTAAAGAAAGTACATTATGTAATGAGTTGCCTGCAGTGTAAAATAATAAGGTTACTACTTTAGGTAGTACTACCTCCTACTTTAATGACCCTGTTTCATTAAAGAAGCACCTTAATTTAATAGTAGAAGCCTTTAGTAATATAAAAAAATAAATAACATGAATAATTCATAAGCCAAACTACAATCTATCGTAGTTTGGCTTTTATTTGAGAATAATTTTTAATTATAATAATAGTAGTAAAGAAGGTAGATAGGAGAAGTTAGGGCATTATGAATGTTGATGTCCATATTTACCTGTGGGATCTTTCTGCTACCGTGCCTATCCTACACATCAAGAAATAACAAAACTCATGATGTAATCTCTTTCAGTTGCAATATAGTTATATACCAATTTACACGAAATTGTGGAACTCCTTACCTACTGTGAAGGAAAGGCAAGATTAGACTTTAGTTTTTCCTGCAAGCAGTAAAGTTACAACAAAGAGGCTGGGACATAACTAACTGGGACCTTCATAAAGCCGTATAATCTCTAAATTAACAAAACATGATAACTAGAAAAACCGAACTATTTGGAAACACTTCGTAAGCGTTTCAGTGGGTAGTTCGGTATTTTTGTTGGCTGAAACATTTTTGTCCCAACCTCTTCTTAGCTAGGAATTTAAAATCGAGAAAGACTACTAAATTACAATTTGCTATATCTTTTTTAATGAAGAGCAATCTCTTATAAATGTTATTATTTTACAATAAATACTTATTTTAATAAAATATAATTATAAACCATTTTTATGAGAGTTCAGTAAAATTGTTGCGTGTAATTGATAAGATGCATTACAAGGAGGGAAAAGAAATGAGTAATATTTTAACATTGTCGAATATCACAAAGAGTTATCGAAATAATAAAGTAATTAATAATGTTTCTTTCTCAGTTCCAAAAGGTGAAGTAATAGGTTTAGTTGGACCAAATGGTGCAGGGAAAACAACCCTTATGCGAATAATTATGGGATTAATAACGAAGTTTGAGGGGGAGGTTCGGTTTGATATTGAAAAGCAGCCTTTACAACATATAAAACGTATTGGAGGACTGATTGAATACCCTAGTTTTTATCCCCATATGAGTGGAATGGATAACCTTATTTATTTTGCAGAGATTTCAGGGGGATATGATAGAGATAATGTTTCATCTGTAATCCATTTATTGGGGATTGAAGGTTTTGTTCATAAGAAGGTAAAAAGATATTCTTTAGGAATGAAACAGAGGTTAGGAATTGCACAGGCATTAGTTAATAATCCTAAACTATTGATTTTAGATGAACCCACAAATGGATTAGATCCAGAAGGAGTTGCTGAAATAAGAGAAATATTGGGGAAAATTTCAAAAGAAAGAGGGATATCAATTCTTGTATCCAGCCATATTTTATCAGAAATTGAAGCTGTTTGTGATAAAGTTTTGTTTTTGAAGAAGGGAACAGTAGTAGATTATATTGATTTAAAAACAGAAAAACAGACTGATAGAGAGCTACATGAATTTATCATAGAAACTAAAAAAATAGAAATGGTAAAAAACTATTTAAATGATATACAAAACATACCTTTTATAGAAATAGATCAAGATAAAGTGAAATTCCAATATCTTTATAAAGATTCTGATTCTCTTATAGTAGATTTAGTTAAAAATAAAATTAGTATAAATGCTATTTATCCACTTCGCAAAGATTTAGAAAAGAGATTTTTTGAGTTAATGGGAGGAAATAAGATTGAATAGCACTTTAAGAATATCAATATTAGAGGTTAAACAATTATTCAAAAGATACGGCATTTGGTCAAGTTTATTTATTGCAGTTTTATACACTATTACAATTTATCTAAAAAGGCCCATGTACCCATCCTCTTCGGATTTGGATACATATTACAATTACTTTGGTGATATTTCGTACTATATTATTCTCATTATGCCTTCTTTTATTATGTCCAGAGAGTTTTCATTAAAAACTTCTAGAATTATATTCACAGGATCTTTATCACGTATAAATATAGTCCTATCAAAATTACTTTCATTGATTTTAATTGGATGTATTGTTGGAACTATTCACCGATTACTAGCCAATTTATTGTGGGTATTGGAACATAATAAATTTACTCTGAATAATCTTTCACACGATATTTTTACTAATCTAACAAATTATTTCCTTATTTCCTTTTTTGTTTCAAGTTTATCTTTCATCATTGGGTTTATTACGTTCAGTCAAATTGCAACAATAGTTTCCATTATTTCTATGTTTTCATTTGAGAGTATGATTAGAGGTATTATTCTAATAAAATTAGACTCTACAACAAAATTAGCTCTTTGGATTAAAGAGAATCCACTGGCTTTGGTTTATAAGGGAATGCAATATAATAATTTATCAATATCAAATAATATTTGTTTAGCATTAACAGGCTTAGTATTATTTTTAATATCTTTAATAATTATTAATAAAAGAGAAATTTAGGAGATTGATAATATGACTGGTATGTTTTCTATAAGCCGAATGGAAATAAAGAAAATATTTGATACATCAACATGCGTTTTTTTAATAATATTATTTATTGCTACAATTATTGATAATGTTCTTTATTATCAGCTGAACTTAAGTAAAAGCGTAGAGTTAAGCGGAAATATTGGTATTTCCTTATTTATTATACAAATTTACTTTATTTACTTAGGCAGTAATATGATGGGATCCGAGTTTAGTTTTGGAACTTCGAAAATGGTATTTAGTAGTATGTTCAGTAGAAGTCAAATAATTCATATTAAAAGTGTTTCATTTTTATTTTATACTTCTTTATATGGCATATTTAATATATTAGTTGGATTAACTGTTCAACTTATCATAGGTAAACATTTCTCTAGTATGGAGATCCTAAGTACGCTATTCTCAGTTTGGATTGTATATATAGTTTATTTCGCTTCTATCTTATCAGTAGGTATATTTACAATTTCTATTACGTTTAATCGCGTTTACTCATTAATAGCTGGATATGTTCTATATATTTTTTTATATAACATTGGTATACAAATTGTAGAAAGAGATGAAAGTTGGATGAAGACGATTATGGAGAATACACCATTTTACATTGCTTCTGATGGTTTTTCTACTCTATACTACAATATTAATGATATTATTTACTTAAGCTTCTTTTCAGTAGTAATTTATATAATAGGTCTCTATATTATCAAAAAAAGAGATTTGAAATAAATAAACTCTATATATTTTGTTTAGATTCTTGGAATAATCGTAGTTTATCAGGGAAATATATTTTAAATGTAGTGCCAGTATCTTCTTGAGAATCCACACTTATGCGTAACCCTAATTTTTTGCACAAGGTTTCACAAAGGTATAAACCCATACCAGTAGATTTAACATAGTTTCTACCATTGGTTCCCGTGAACCCACGTTTAAAAATTCTCTCAATATCAGATGAAGCTATACCTATACCATTGTCTGATATTAACAATAAAGTACCGTTTTCTACTTTTTTAGCAATAAAGGATAATTGAAGTGGATTATGATGATATTTGATAGCATTATCTATTAATTGCTTTAAAATAAAAATAATCCATTTTGAATCAGATGTGACTTTCAAATCAAGGTTATCCTTATATATACTACCATTGGCACGAATAATACTTAGAGATAATGATTTAATAGCTAAATTTACAGCTTTATCAAGTGTAAATGTTTCTATTCTATAATCTTGAGTTAAAGTACTACTTCTTGCATAGTATAGAGCTTGTTCAACATAACCTTCTATTTTTAATAGTTCTTCTTGAATAAGGATGTTTTCAGGTGTCTTATGGTTACTTAAAATTAACTTTAGTGCAGTGATTGGTGTTTTTATTTCATGTACCCAAAGTTCAATGTAGTCTGTATAATCACGTTGAGCGTTTTTCAAAGAGAACATACAATCATTCATGTATTTTGTTGCTTCATTTAAGATGTTGTAGAAGAATTTCCCTGAAAAAAAAGGGGGTTCCTCTACAATATCTGCGATATATGTTTTTTCTTTGATTTGTTGTGAAATATTTTTTATTTCATTATAATATTTACTTAATTGATAGTATTTAACTATAATCGGTGTGAAAAAGAAAAATAGAAGAATTAAATCTATTACTATTACTAAACTTCCATTTTCATTATACAAGTAGAGGACACTAGAGATAATTAGCAATGATAGTAAATGAAAAAGTATTGCTAACTGTTTTTCCTTAAAAAATTCAATTAAACTCATAACTGATAACCCTGTCCTCTCTTCGTTAATAAATATTTTTTTAAACCGATCGATTCCAATTTGCGCCTTAACCTCGATATATTAACATTTAAGGTATTTTCATCAACAAAATCTCCGTTTTGCCATAGCTCATTCATTATTTCATCTCTAGAAACCACGTTTCCTTTATTCATCATCAATAATCTAAGAATACATAATTCATTCTTTGTAAGTTCTATTTCTATATTATTATAAATAGCTTTGCTCTTTAATATTTCCAGTGTTAAATCTTTATAAGAAAGCATAGCACTTTTGGAAATTTCGTAAGTTCTCTTTAAAACGGATTGAATATGAGCTAAAAGGATTTGTAAATCATATGGTTTTGTAATAAAGTCATCAGCTCCTATTTGAAGACTTAATAGTTCGTCAAAGGAAGTGTCACGGCTAGTTACTATAATAATGGGCACAGAAGACAATTTCCGAATTTCACGACACACTTGAAAACCGTCTTGAAAAGGAAGGTTAAGATCTAAAATAATTAAATGCGGCATGCTTTGTAGAGCATCTTCTACAATTTTTGTGAAATCGTCGCCACTTATGCATTCATACCCATATCTCTCTAGAAAATCAAAAAGTTCCTTTCTGATAATTGGATCATCTTCGATAATGAATATTTTCATTTTTAATCTCCCTTCAATTTAACCAATGAATGGTTTTATTTCCATAATTTATACCTTTTTATAATATTATAGTGCATAGTAAGTAAACTTACAAAACGGTAATATTATGATACAATAATCGATTTTTTGTTAATTCATTGAATGGTAATATTATGGTAGCAAAAGGATAAGTCATCCATAAAAGGAGTGAAATTGGGAAGTGAATACAATATTAAAAGTTGAAAATATTGAAAAGGTGTATGGTAATAAGGGTAATGTAACCCATGCATTAAAAAACATTTCATTTGAAGTGCAAAAAGGCGATTTTATAGCAATTATGGGACCAAGTGGAAGTGGTAAATCGACTTTACTTAATTGTATTTCAACCATTGATACTGCTACGGCTGGTCATGTATTTATAGATGGCGAAAATGTCACAAAATTAAAGGGCCATAAATTATCAAAATTTAGAAGTGAGAAGTTAGGTTTTATATTTCAAGAATATAATTTACTAGATACACTAACTGCTTTTGAAAATGTTTCTTTGGCATTATCTATAATTAATTATCCGGTGAATGAAATTGAACATGAAGTCGATAGAGTTGCAGCCGCTTTGGATATAAAGGAAGTATTGTACAAATACCCATATCAAATGTCAGGAGGACAACAGCAAAGAATTGCGGCAGCGAGAGCCATTGTTACAAGGCCTACATTATTATTAGCCGATGAGCCAACAGGGGCTCTTGATAGTAAATCTGCTAAAATGTTGCTGAAAAATTTAGAAATATTAAATCAGCAACAAGATGCCACAACTTTGATGGTTACTCATGATCCTTATAATGCTAGTTATTGCAGAAGGATTATTTTTCTAAAGGATGGAGAAATTTTTAATGAACTAATACGAGGAAAAGATGATCGTAAAACTTTCTTTAATCGAATAATGGAGGTTGTTGCACTACTAGGAGGAAATATCAATGATGAGTTTTAAATTGATATATAAAAATGTAGGCAGAAGTATTAAAGATTATGCTATTTATTTTCTAACTCTTGTTTTAGGTGTCAGCCTATTTTATGCATTTAATTCAGTATCATCACAACCAGCTTTAAATGATTTAAATTATTCTATGGAGATTTTTGGGGATGCATTAGTTACGTATATTGGACTTTTAACAAGGTTTATTGCAATTGTTTTTGCTTTTCTCATCATATATGCCAATCAATTCATAATGAAGCGAAGAAAAAAAGAAATGGGTATTTATATGACATTAGGGATGAGTAAATGGCGGATATCCTTTATTTTTGTAGGTGAGACCTTTTTGGTAGGGTTATTTGCTTTAATTATAGGCCTTGGGCTAGGATTTTTAATGTCACAAGTTATTTCGATATTAGCTTTAAAAATGTTTGTAGGTGATGCAGTAGGATATAAATTGTTGTTATCAAAAGAAGCTATAAAAGAAACTATTATAAGTTTTTCAATTATTTATATTATAGTAGCACTTTTTAATACTCGTAATATTATGAACATTAAACTTATCGATTTATTAACTGCGAATCGTAAAAATCAAGAGTTAAAGGTCTATAACAAATGGGCGACAAGTAGCCTTTTTTTAGTAGCAATTACTTTAATAACTACTGGAATACTATTGTTAATGAAATTAGGACTTGATAAGAATTATTTAACTGTGATAGTCTCGCTTCTTGGTGTTGGTATTATTTTGTTTTATTATACCATTTCCAGTGTGATGGTGTTCTTGGCTAAAAGAAACAAAAAGCTGTATTTTAAAGAACTAAATTCATTTTTGTTTCGACAATTCGGAAGTAAAATGCAAATCAATTTTCTAGTAATAAGTATCTTAAGTGCATTACTGATAGCTTCACTAGTTGTTCTAGGTACAGGATTTAGTGTTACAAGTTCTATGAATAAACAAGTTACCACGGCAACCCCATTTGACTTAACAATTGTAAAACCATATGAGGATAACAAAAATCTTTTAGAAACAGCAAAACAAGATGGCATTCCACTTAAAGAAAATCTTAAAAGTTATGTAGAGATAATGTTGTTTAATGCCGATTTAACTTATGGAGAATTGTTTAAAGAGCAACAAGTAAAACTATCTGATTTAGAACAAGAGATACTTATGTCAAAAGTTACTTTAATAACTGAAACAGATTACAATAAAATATTGGAACTATCTGGAGAAGAGGGAATTCAGTTAGGAGAAAATAAATTCATTATTAATGCAAACTATGAACCTTTTAATAAACATATTCAATATTTCTTAAATAATGAAGGGAAAATAAGAATTGGTGATAAGGAGCTCACTCCTGCAAACAAAAAAATATTTGGTAACATTACTTACTTAACAAATTCAACAAGGGCAAATGATGTAGGAACAGTGGTTGTTCCAGACAATATGAAAAATTATATGAATCCTGATAGTTTCTTATTGAATGGTGTTTTTCTCTCTCAAGAAATTGAGGGGACGGTCTATAAAATAATGAATAATAAATGGATTGAAAAATCTCTTGAAGGAGAGATTTATTATGTAACTAAGAGTGTGATACAAGACACTTACTTTGGCATATTTGGAGTAATAGCTTTTACTAGCAGTTACTTAGGAATAATTTTAATGATTGTCACGTTATCGGTACTAGCATTACAGCAATTAACAGAAACCCAGGATAACAAAGAAAGATACCTGACATTATCGAAAATTGGTGCAAATAAAAAAATGATTAATAGGTTGTTATTTAGACAAATTGGATTTTATTTTATTTCACCTTTAATTTTAGCTAGTTTCATATCAATCTTTACTACTAAGGTTGTATTAGAAAAATTAGAACCATTTTTTGAAGTTTCTATCAAACAGAATATGTTTTTAAGCTTTGGTATTATTTTGTTGCTATATGTAATATATTTCATTGCAACTTATCAGAGTGCAAAACAGGTAATTTTAGACAATAGACTTAAATAAAAGGAGTAGATAATATGACTGAATTTCTAATGGGTTTTGGATTATCGGAGGGAATAGTTGAAACTATTAAATGGTGGATCCCGTATTTAAGTTTTATAATGATCATAATCATCGTAACCATTTTATTTAAGGTTATCCGTAAAAAGAAAATAAAGAATTCGCAAAATTAATAAGCCATTTAGTTTATAAAAGTATTATTCTTGGTTAAATGATCTTAGAACTAACTTTCATTTTTAAATGACTGGCTCCACATAATTTTTTATATAAATGCACGTTACTATTGACAATTGAAGCAGTTAAAAATAATAGCGTATTAAACTTAAACCCAGAGAGTTTCTGTCCTTATGATCCATTGCTATAGAATAAAAAGTTGAGGAAATCGCTAGCATGCTTAAGGATCATTTGAAGAAAGAGAAGTAAATGTTATAAAAATGCCCAAGTGGAATGATTACCACTTGGGCTTTTCTACTACGTATCCAAAAACCGAGGAAGGCGGGCAAGCATACAAGGTAGGACGCTCACATGGTCCTCCTCGTCAAACTTCACATAATTAGTATAAATGTTTTGGTCGCTTAAACGCTTCATTCGTTCAGCCGCTAGATCAGCTCCCTCTAACATATCAGGCAACTCGTTAGCACCGATTGTGAGTAAGAGATTAATAGCATGCTGACCGTTCCAATCTTCAAAAAATCTGTCTATTACTTGTAGTACCGCATTGTCAGCCCACCAAATAGAGGGACTGCTAGCTACAATATGACTGAATAAGTGAGGTCTTGCACATAAAGCATATAGTGTGAAAAGGCCGCCTAAGGAATGACCAACAATCGCTTGCTTCTTTTTATTGATAGGCCATTCCTTTGCTATAGCAGGTATGAGCTCATGTTCAATAAAATTTAAGAACTCATTGGCTTTGCCGTTTGGAGGCCAAGGCGTTCCATCTGGACGTGGTGGCAGATGTTCTTTGCTAACAGGTAGTGTAAAATCGAGACAGCGTCGCTCCATATCAAAAGGTTCCTTTGAGGGATAACCGATGCCAATAACAAGAATAGGATCATAGCCTTTTGGTTTACGGGTTTGTAATTTCACTGCCTCTGCAAGTGTTGGAAAAAGGGCGTCCCCATCTAAGGCGTAGATGACAGTATAACCATCTGCTGATGGTTCATCTGTTGGGCTTGCAGTTAAAATGCGATAATCTAGCTGTTGACGAGATGTCATAGTAACTTCTAAGTAGTTTTCTAATGTATAAGGTTTCTTTGTCATTGTTGTCATGGCGCTAAAAACTCCAATACATCTTCTATCACTTTTCCTTGAGCATGAATACCGCCATTTAGCCAGTAATCCTCGGATGTCTCAAATACTTGATCGTTTTTGAAGGCTGCCGTACTTTGCCAAATTTTACTGTTCTTCAACTCATTTAAAAATTCATCCCCAAGATTACCATCATTGATTAGGAAAATATAATCGGCATCCAGTTCAGGTAGAATCTCCAATGATACTTCGAAGGCACCATTTTTCACGTAGCTGCTTTGTTCAAATCCTAATTCATGTGTCAGGACATATCCACTAAAATACTCATCAGTCATGAAAAACATACCTTTTGCATTAAAGCGAATTAAAGCAATTTTTTTACCTTTTGTTATAGAGGATAGCTTTGTTTTTGCTACATCTACTTTTTCTTGATAATCCTGTAAAGCTTGCTCAGCCTTGTCTGTTTCATCAAGTAGTTGCCCTAAAACTTTAATAGAGCCTTCTAAATTACTTACAGCATTATTAAAAACATAGGTTGGTGCGATTTTTGCATATTTTTCATAGGTGCCATTTTCCACATAAAATGAATTATGCAAAATAATTAAGTCTGGTTTATCTGCCATAATGGCTTCGGCTGATGGGGGACCGCTTGCAAAGCTAATTTCTGGTATACCCTGTAGCTGATCTTGTAAATAAAGCTGTGGCTTAACACCGTTAGACCATTGCATAGTAGGCTTGATACCAAGAGCTAGTAATGAATCCTCCATGACAGGTGCAAAAATTTTAGTAGGCTTAGCCGGTAGTGTTACTTCATTCCCAACCTCATCTTTTAGTGTTAGCGGGTAAACACTTTGCTCCTTTGTACTTTCTGAGGATGCCTGCGTTTCTACCTGTTCCTCTTTATTGCTTGATTGGGTATTGCAGGCGGAAAGTATGCCGATAGTTAGCAAAAACATCGCTAATAAATAGGCAGATTTTATAATTGTATGACATTGATTACGACAATTTTGTTTCATTGTTCATCAAAGTCTCCTTCCAATGATAATCATTCTCAAATGGAATTATAAATCACTGTCTGATACGTTACCATGGACGGGGACAGGAAAAGGATTTGGATTTTTTCCGGTTAGCATAAGTAACATTTCATCTAGCATTCGGCTTATAGCAATAGCTGAGTATTCGAACCAAGGATTCGAAGGTAAAACATAGACATGTCCATTTTTTACAGCACGGAGCTCTTTCCAACGATCAAGGTATTGTAGAGTAAGCCAATAATTTCGGGTTGGTGAATCTGGACAAATGATTAATAGCAAGCGGTCAGGGTCTATATTTACTAGCTGATCAAATGTAATATGCTCATTATATGTTTGTTGGCGAGCATCGACAGAACGAAGCTGTAAATCTGTAAACAGTACATCCTGAATCCCTTTATTACAATACATAAATAATTGATCACCGCATAAACGAAGAACGGCAAACGTATCATTTCCAGCAACTTGATTAATTTCTAATCTCGCCTGTAATACCTTTTGTTCATATGTTTGAATGAAGCGCTCACCTACGCTTTGCTTTTTAACAGCTACAGCTATTTCTCTCAGCTGTGTTCGCCAATCCTTCGTTTGTATAAAGACATTTTGGATGCCAATTGTTTGAAGCCAATCAAGCATGGAGAGGGAGGGTTCCTCTTGGAAAATATGAATATCTGGCTTAACAGAGGCTAAATTTTTGAAGTTGTCCTCTGATTCTGTATCAAATATATTAACATGCACGGGAATTTTCTCTTGATAATGATGGTAATAATAAGGACTCCATTTAGCATTCAGCGGAGCTGCAACTGGTATGATACCAAGCGCTAATAAATTTCCAGTAGCGGAGACCGAAAAAGTAGAAATACGCTGGCGAGCCATCTTACTATAAGCAGAAGGTGAAATCCCAACTTCCTTTTTAAATTTTCGGCTAAAATAAAATTCGTCACTGTAGCCTACTTTCCTAGCAATCTCACGAAGTAATAAATCGGTATCACGCAGTAATTGCTTGGCATGTCCGATACGTAGCGCCGTTAAATAATCTGTGGCACTTTGACCGAATGCCTTTTTAAATGCCTCTCCAAAGTAGCTGGAACTCAGACCCGAAATGAGTGCTAGATGCTTAATCGTGAGAGGTTGATGATGGTTTTTAGCAATATAATCTCGAATATCCTTTAATGATATTTGAGTTGTCGTATCTGTTATACTTTCCGTTTTCATATCTTAATGTCCCCCCTTATTATAAGTATGAGAATTACTTGGCTGTAACCAATAGCTTTGGTAATGCACCGAGTAACTTCTCTCTTGTAAAGGCATCTCCGTAATTCCACTTTGTTCCATCCACTAAATAAGCATGGTTAGTTTGTACAGCAGTGAGTCCTTTCCAAATATCGCTATTGATCAATTCCATCGTAGCCATTTGCGATTCGGGTTTATCAGATAACAACATAAAGATGCGGTCACCAGCATACTGAGGTAAGTGATCTATTGGTATTTCTTTATACCCCTCGCCTGCTTGAAGTAGTTTTTTGACTTGAGGGTGCGGCTGAAATCCATCTGGATGGAAAAGGGCAGGGGATAGACCTGTACAGCCCATAATAAAAAGGCGTTTGCCATGATCAAAAGTCAAAACAGATGCTGTTTCGCCAGGCTCTATCACTGTTTGTAGCTGCTGCCACATAGTATTTTCTTGGATTTTAAAATATTCTAGCCAATCTACTGCACGCTGTTGTTGGCTAAGCCACTGCCCTAATAAAAGGACGCGTTCCTCCAATGAATCCCAGGAATTTAGGGTTACCGTTGGTGCAATAGAAGATAGTGCTTGATATTGCTGCTCGTCATTATTTGTAAAGATAATTAAATCAGGGTTCAGCTGCGAAGATTTTTCAAGATTGATTGGAAAGGCAACATCTTGAATATAAGGAACATGGTTTTTATAGAAGGATTTACTAATAGAGGTTTTGTCTCCGCCTATTGGCTGCACATCAAAAATCAACATATCCCCAAACGTTTCTCCATGATAAATAACACGATGTGGTGAACGAGGGATTGCTACCTCATGTCCTGTCCAATCTTTTACAACAGTTTTTTGTTTATATTGTCGTGCAAACTGTTTTGGAGGAATTCCAATTACCTGTCGGAAGCGGCGATTAAAATAATATTCATCATCAAATCCCACTTGCTGCGCAATATCTTTTAATGGCTCATTTGTTTGTAGCAATAATTCTTTGGCATTTGTAAGACGTAAATCTGTAATATAATCTAGCGGTTTCTTCCCAGTTAAGGTTTGGAAGATCGCACTATATTGCCATTGAGCTATACGAGCGAGTTCCGCTAGCTTTTTCACCGTTAAAGGAAGTTGAAAATAGTTATGTATATAGTCAATGGTTTCTTCAACTACCTTTGTCATTGACAACTGGTAGTTCTTTTGAAGCTGATATTCAAATAATAAATTTAATAGTTCATACAACAGTCCTTGTTGTTTAAGAAAATCCAATTTAGGATTTAAATTATCCAGATCTTCGGTAAGACGAATTAAGCGTGTATAAGGATAAATTGTATATTCCACTTCAACAGAAAAAATAGATCCTAGATGTGGGGAAAGGTGCTTATGCTTTAGCTGAAAGGCTGAAAAAGTAATTTTATAGAAACAGTAACCATTATTTATATCCGATAAATCAATCATAGAACGGGGCTGTACCAGAAAAATTTTTCCCTTCGTCACCAAATAAGGTATATCATCAATCATCAACGTCCCACAGCCATCTGTAAAAAGTATCATCGTATGATGAGAAGTCGAGATAAACGGATAGCTCTGCGAAATACAGTCAATATTGTCTAAATGAAATAGTAAATCCTTGTTAATAGAAGCTGATTTGTTGTCTTCCATCGGTCCACTTCCTTAATAAATGAAAATGATTATCAATTAAATGTATTGTATAAAAAGTAAAGAGACATTTCAACAAAGATGAAATGTCTCTTGTTAGCTATTTTTTTAACATAGTAGGTAGTTGTGATAACAGCCATTCTCTTGTTGAGGCATCGCTATCACTTTTTTCAATATCAATCGTGTAGACATGACCGTTCTTCACAGCCGGTAGGTTCTTCCAAATTGGACTTTCCATCATTTCTTTTGTCGATTGTTTTGCTTCATCATCGACTGGTGTGAGGATGAATATTCGATCACCAGCATATTCAGGAAGAAGTTCTGTGGAGATTTCAGCAAAGCCTGTTCCATCATCAAGAATTTTTTGTATTTTGTCACCAGGCTTAAGCAAATTTGAATCGTATAAAACTTGAGAAAGTCCAGCACGTGCCATGACAAATAATCGGTCTCCTGGATAATATGTTAAAACCGATGCCGTTTCATCTGGTTTAATGATGTCATCAGCTACAAGCGACTCCCACATTTTATCCGCTTTTTCTGTATAAGCATCCATCCATTGAGTCGCTTCTTCTTTTTTATTTAGTATATCGCCCAGCTCGGTTAAACGTTGGTTTAATGGCGCAAAAGTATCAAACACGATAGTTGGAGCGATTTTAGAAAGCTGTGAATATGTCTTATCATCAGAAGTACCAATAATAATAAGGTCAGGCTTTAATGACAATGTTTTTTCCACATTAATAGGAAAACCAACGTCCTCCACATCTTTTACGCGATCTTCCCAAGCATAATTTGTAATCCAAGAGAAGCCAGCACCAACTGTTTTGATATTCAATGCAAGTAAATCACCGTATCCTTCTCCATGATAAACCACTCTCTCAGGATCTACAGGAATTTCAACCTCATGACCTAAATAATCCTTATAAAAGCGAGTTGTTGATGCTGATGTTGTTGTCTCTTCCTTCTTCGTTTCTCCATTGGTAGAACCACAAGCAGCCAGTATGATACTAACCAGTAATAATAAGCTATAAATGAGCATATGTCGCTTTAATTTTTTCATGTCTCTTCCTCCGTAAATGATAATCATTATCGATATAGGCTAGCATAAATTAGTCAGTGGTCTAGAACAATGGATAAAATGAAAAAGGGCCATTAAGGTTTATCCAAAAATCTAACTTTAACCTTAAAATAAAATCCGTTTTACCATATAAGTATCCTTCCATTGGTGGAAAATGGACCTTTCATTGGACTAAGATTCGTGTAATGAAAGGGGGTTAAAAAATGAAAAATTATTGGGTGTTTGTCATAGCAGGAATGCTATTAATTGTTACAACTACGGGATTTGGTCGCATGGCATATGGAGTTATATTGCCGTTTATGCAGGAGGGAATGTATTTCACAACCGCCCAATCTGGTTACCTAGGAACAATACTGTTTTTAGGTTATTTACTAACAGTAGGGATTTCTGGAGTACTTACTAATCGTCGTTTTGTTAGCGTTTTGTACAAAAAGCAACCAGGTTCTAAACAGAAGGAAACCATAGATGAAAAAATAATAACAACATGGCGTAACAAGCAGTTATATATCATAGCAGGTATTTATTTCTTAGTGGGGCTTGTCTATCTTATTCCTTGAAGGAAGGGGCAATTCACCGTTTTATGCCTCGGACAGATATGGAGGTGGTTGTATCGAATTCAATTGTTGGAATATCCTTTAATGAATCCTGAAGATAGTCTTGGATAGAAGTCCCACCCTTTACGGACCATTGTGCAACGGGCTTTAGACCTAATGCTACAAGGTGATCTTCTCTATGATGCGTTAGGGATTTTTAGGAATGGTCACTTCATGTGCTATTGAATCTGTTAAGACTTGATTGGAGTTTGCAACCTTTGACTTCTCTGCTGTGGAAGAGGATTAAGTTCCGCATGCAGCCAAAAGGATGGAAATCATTAAAATGCCAGTTAAAAAGGCATTCTTTTTTATAAAGTTTTTCAAAGCTGTAAGCCTCCTAATTCAATTGATTTCTCTCATTCTATTCCATTATAATGAAAATGATAATCAATATCAATTTGATGTTTAGGAGATAGAGTTTAAATGTACAAAGACAATCAGTTACTGTCCCATCTTTTTTATCAACCTATACAAATAGTGAAATTAAATGAAATGTTAAGTGACATAGCACAATTCACCTACCCATTTATGGTCATAGTATATGAGGGATATATAGAGTGTACGCTTCAAGGTAGGCACGTTAGGCTTAGTTCAAATTCTGTTATGCTTATAGATAATACTGACGATTTTCATCTTCTTGAAACATGCGAAAGCAGAGGAATCGTCATTCAATATTGTGTATATGGTTACAAAACTGATCGTTTATTGCAAGATTCTATCGTAATTGAGCAATGCTCCTATCGACTGGTGAATTTAGCTAAAGAAGTAGAAAAAGAAGCGAACACTGAGAGCAATAATACGTTTCGTTTACAAAAAATATTTGGTGAAATGCTAGAAGTGTTATACAGCCATTTAGGTGATAATAATCAAAAAAAAGAAGGACTATGGATTGATAAAGTACTTCATTATATTAATCTACATTTTCGTGAAGAATTAACAAGAGAGCAGATGGCTGAAAAAGCACAAGTAAGTCCAGAACATTTTTCTCGTACGTTTCATAAGCACACAGGCTATACATATAGTGAATATTTAACATTATTAAGAATACGAGAATCACAGAAAAGGCTATTGTTTACAATGCCTAAATTAGATGAGCTTGCCGAGGAAGTTGGCTACAATGAGGGAACTTATTTAAGTCAGAAATTTAAAGAAAAAGTAGGTGTAACACCAACAGTCTATTATCAGAAATCGAAGCGTGTCCTTGCACTCAATACCAATCATACAGCATGCTTACTAGCTCTTGGTATTACGCCAGTGTTGGGTGTATACTCTCCTTTTCTAGAGGGTATCAAGCCTGTCCCTAGTACGCAGAAACTGAAAGGCTATGAGTATGATATTGCTTCAAATTATCAGGCGATTACAGCAGCATGTCCAGATATCATTATTAACTACAGTGGGGGTGATGAAAAACCATTATTACTGTCAGTAGCTCCTATATTCGAGCTACCATGTAGAGAATTAAGCTGGCGAGAGCAATTTAGGTTGATTGCCCATATCGTTGATAGACAAGAAGTATGTAAGAGCTGGCTCCAGCAATATGATGAACAGATAGCTCAGTGTAACGATATTCTTGACCAACAACTTGGAGCAAGGGGGACTGCTATTGTTTGGGAAATAGGTAGTCATCAAGCATATTGTTTAAATAGTAGTCATGGAAGAGGGAGTCATATACTGTACGATGATTTGGGCTTTAGTCGACCAGCTGCGATTGTCACACGAAATATTGAACAAACAGGTTACTTATCAGTAGATATTGAAGATATTGCTTATTTTTCAGCGGATTATATATTCGTCACTGCTCTTCCTCTAAAAGATTTTGGAAAAGAGCATCTCTTGAGGGTATTACATTCAGAAAAATGGCAGTCACTTACAGCGGTGCAAAAGAAACAGGTGTATTTTTTGAATCAGTATGAATTATTTTATGGATATGACCCATTATCTACAGCTACTCAATTACAAAAATTAATGGAAGTATTAACATCATAAATATACAGGGGAACAAATCACTTTCATACATAGACAGTTATTTTACATTCTTCTACAATTGATGTGAATGATTATCAATTGGTATGTGTGGAGGGAAAAAATTGCTGAAACAAAATAGAAAATTCATAGCGCCACTATTTCTTTTAATATTGCTTCTGTTAATGGCTTGTGGAGAAAAGGAGAAAAATTCTAGTCCGACTGCAGAGCAAGATACAAAAGAAGCAGAGACAAAAACGGTTCAGACGACAAATGGTGAGGTTGTTATTCCGACTAGTCCTCAGCGTATTGTAGCAGAGGAGTATATTGCAAGTTTGCTTGTATTAGATGTGAAACCTGTGGGAGCTCCTGGGTTGGCACTTGAAAACTATTATTTAAAGGATGCATTAAAGGATGTAGAAGAAATCGGTGATTATGGGAAACCGTCGATTGAGAAGATGATAGCGCTCAAACCTGACTTGATTATTACTGGCAATGGGGAAAATTATGATGCTTTAAGTAAAATTGCCCCCACAGTTGTCATTCCCTATGGTGAATTGAAGGATGCACACGAAGAACTTACATATTTCGGTGAGTTGCTTGGCAAAGAGCAAGAAGCTAAGGATTGGCTGGCGCAATATGATCAAAGGATTGCCGATGCCAAAGCACAGGTAGATGCGATTATTCCAGAGGATGCAAGCTTCTCTATTATAGAGGATGCAGGCAAAACGTATTATGCATATGGTGATAATTTTGGACGTGGTGGACAACCAGTCTATCAGGCACTTGGTCGCAAACCACCTGCTAAAGTAGCAGATGAAATGATGGAAAAGCAGTGGGCTGAAATTTCCGAAGAGGTGCTGGCAGATTATGCAGGAGACTACATTATTTTGACTTCAGATGATCGCACAGTTGAAGATTTTAAGAAAGATCCTATATGGGGTAGCTTGCCAGCCGTAAAAAATGATCATCTTTATGTTTGGCCAGAGGAGCGCTCATGGTATTATGACCCAACAGCCGTGTTGGCTCAGGTAGAAGAATTAACAAACTGGCTAACGAATAAAAAATAAGTTAAATAATTTGGGAAAAGAGGAAGCATCTTTAGTGATGAAGGTGCTTCTTTTTGTTATTTCAAATAAAGATATTGATGAGAATGTATATCATTTATAATATTCATAAGGGACGCATTCTAAGATTTATGATTTGACTAGAAAGGTATGAAAACAAATCGTGAATATAGATGATCATTCTTCTGTGGAAAGCGGCTTCCATAAAATTTCTCTAGGAAGCATTAGATTGTTTGGGTGATTTTTTTTGATAGAAGTTTGTATTGAATATAATGAAAATAAGTATAAAACCACTGAATTAGTGAATTTATTTGGCATCAACTTGTACAGAAGGCGGGGAAAACAAATCCTCCACTACACAAGCAGACAGCGTACAGCAACAAAAATTTTCTGGCAATCTTATCCTAAATTAAACGGAGAAAAGAAAGCACTAAAGAAACCAACATTGTTTCTTGTTGGTATTTCTTTAGTGCTTTAATTTAATTTCTTACGATTTGGAACGTGCCAGGAGTAGTAGTTTGGATAATATGACGATTTCCACTGATGATAAAGTCAGCTGGAACTTGCTTGCCAAAGCCATTTGAGCGATTGAAGGAAGAATTAGCTGGTAAGCCTTCAATAATGATTTCCATATTAGCATCAAAGGTTACTGGTTCCTTGTTTAATGTTGCTATAAGTGTAATGCGATTGCCCCTTTTTGTAACTTGAATGTCCATCACCCCTTCATCTTCATTTACAAGTGTATAAAGTGGAGGAATGATAATGGTCATTTTGTCTTTTGTTGTTAGAATATAACGCTCCGTGTCAATTTCTGATGAGGCTACATTAATTTTGGCTTTATAGATATTTTTATTTTTTGTCATAGCTGTAGTTTTCCCTGGGACAGCTGCTGCATCAGATAAAACAGGTGTCTTAGAGATGTTATCTTTTGTAGGAAGTGTGTGTGTTCCTTGTACAAAATCCACTAAAGTCCATACATTTGGGACGAGTTGCTGCTGAACAGGTGTTAATGCTTCAAAAGAAGTTTTGACTGCCTGCACATCCTGAGCTGTCGATGTTTTTGGTGATAAAGCTGCAATAGCGTTTTCAACTTCTTTAGCTGCTGCCTTATCCTTTACAACCAGCTGTTCTGCATCAAGTAATTGCTGCTCGATACCTACAGGTAAAGAAATATTTGAAAACCTACGTAATGCATTAAGCTCTGCTCGGGCATTGGCTACATCTTTATGGAACGAGAGACGAGATGAATTAATCAATTGAATTTTATTGACCACCTTGTCAACAGATGTATTTGGCGCGATATAGGAAGTTAAAATTTTTTGCGCAGCTGCACTTACAAAGGTTTTTTGCGCTGCATTCAGGGTATTATACCAATCTTTTGTTTCAGTAACATTTTGATAATAATTAGAGGACGTAGAATCCACAGAATACAATTTCTCTTCAATTTGTGCTGCAAGCTTACGATAAGCAATTCTTGTCTGCTGATGTGCTGACAATGTGGAGTAGTTCGTAACATACTGTTTTTCTGTTTCCGTTAAAGCATTGTAAGCCTTCAAAGCTGCCTCTAAATTTGGTTGGAAGGTAGCGGTTGTATTGCTAATATTGTTAATTAGTTGTATAACATTTGCTACGTTAGCATTGTAGTTAGCAATTATGTAGGCTGGCTTTGGTATCTCAGTAGCCGATACTGGTGCGCTATAAAGAAGTGAGGGCACGGCCACTAAAGACAGTAATGCTAACTTTTTTTTATTTTTCATATGATGAGAAACCTCCTATTTCCATAATTTTTATAGATAAAATTGGCCTCGGTTCGCAGAGATTTATCCAATATATGGTGTTGTTTTAATTTTATCATAGCCTAGGATATTTTTAAGCATTTTTAGATGAATAGGTAGATAGTTGATAGATTTTTTGATAATAATACATATCTTTCGACTCTAAGAGAAATACTCATCGTGACTTATTGAAACAAATCGTACAGCGAGTTTCATTAAGAGCTTAGATGATGATAGCTTCAAACCAAATGCAACCTTAACACGAGCCAAGCAGTTGTGATGATGAACCGTATGTTTGAGAGAGGGTCAGTATATGGTGTGAGAGAGCCCCAAATTCTCACGTTTATTTAATCAAGATGGGACAGAACAGCTTTCAAAATATTAAATGTTAGTGGCAAGAGGTGCTTGTTAATGTTTAGAAATTGTTGAGGAGGTTATGTTAGTTTATTGTTGTGATTATTGTGAGAATCACAGCGTACAATTTGAAGAAGGACTAGATAGGGTATTATCTAGTTCTTTATTTTTTATTTTAAAAAAGGGATTGCTAAATTTATGAACGAAATCTACATGTAAGTTATGTAGGTATGGTGCTAATTTATTCAATTACTTAACTTGTTCAGGATTTGTTTAGAAGAGTGTAGTAAGCTATTATTTGTAATCTTGTCAATGTCTTAAATCTTAAATAAACCGAGAAAGACTTGGCTTTTTGTAAGCCTAGTCTTTTTTTAGTTAAGAGATCCTACAACCAAATGTTGTATTTTTAGATATTGTCATGCCTGATATGGACGGTTTAGCATTGGGCGAAAAGATTCAAGAAAAAATACCTGATGTTGAAATTGTTTTTACTACAGGTTTTGATCAGTATGCTATTGATCCATTTAATCTACATGCTATCGACTATCTATTAAAACCTTTACAAATTTCACGTTTAGAAAAAACTTTAGAACGGCTAGAACAAATCAATAATAAAGCAAAAAAATTACACCCAAACTAACACTAATTAAGCTTTTTGGTGGTCTTCATGCTGTTTTACCAGTGGTCATACACAACCGATTAAATGGCGAACTTCTAAAGCAAAGGAACTATTTGCCTACATGTTAGAGCATAAAAATGAAATGATTTTCCGTGATACGATTCTAGAGTTATTTTGGCCAGAGTCGGATATTGATAAAGCATCAAAACAACTTTATACCGCAATTTATACAATAAGGAAAACATAAAAAAACTATGGGTGGATGGCGTAAAAATTTCAAGTCCTTTGCTAAGTTCTGGCTACAAACTAGTAGTTGAAAATATTGTGGTGGATGTAGAACAATGGCTATCTCGCTTAAAATTGTTACCACCAATACAGCAGACAACAGTCAATGAACATGAACAAGTATTCCAAATGTATACGGGTGATTGTGATTATCTATGGGCGGAAAGTGAAAGAGAACGCTTAAGGAGACTGTGGTTACACCATGCCCAGCAACTAAGCGAGTTTTACATAAGAAATGAAAGTTACATTGCTGCTATAAAGGGGCAGGAAAAAGTGCAAGAACTATTCGCTGATGCAGAAGATAACTATTTTACTTTAAAGAAGCTTTATGAGCTACTGAATAATTCAGCTGCCGTTGAGGAGCAATACTGGTTGTTAAAAAAGATGCTTCAAGAGCACTTGGCAGTGGAGCCAAGTGAGGAGGTGGAGGATTGGTATCGAAGGTGGAAACAGATAAATGCTATAATACAAGTAAATGCTTTTAACTAGATAGTTTTTGAAACAGGACTCTGTAGCTTTCAGAGTCCTGTTTTTAACTTCAAACAGCCTAATTTTTACCTGGTTTATACTGTCCCGTATAGGTAGAAATTGCACTATTTAATTGATCTACCGCATATGAAACATCCAATTGAGTCGAATTGCTATTAACTAAAAGTGATTCAGCGTGTGAAACGGCTGAATTAAAAATATACCACTCATTGTATGTTGTCCAATTAGTAGTTGATGGTATACCTATCCCATTTTCTGAAACCATCACGTACATTTCTTTTGCATGATTTACAAGTGATTGTAGATAAGTTTTATCAACATATTGTCCACTATTCCCAGGTTTATAGGCATTCTTATAAGTCCAAATAGCATTATTTAAATTATTGATAGCGTTGGCAATATCTGCTTGGGTTGCATAATAATTATTTACGACTGCGTGAGCAGATGAAACAGCAGAATCAATTGCGTTTTTCTCTGATTGAGTAGTCCATTGAGAATTATATGGAATATTCGATCCATCCCAAGACACTGCAACATATTGAATTGAATTAATTAAAGACTGTAGTGATGTCTTATCACCATAGCCATACTTTGTGCCATTCTTTTGTGCAGCCTGGTAGACTACCAGTGCATTTTTATATTGAATGATAGCGTTCTTCACTTGTTCTTGAGAGGCGCTATTATTGTTCGCTACAGCTCTTGCAGTCACTACAGCAGAATCAAATACTGCACGGTCTGTATGTGTTGTCCATTTATCCGTGTTTAATATATCATAGCCGTTTACAGATACTTGTACATATGGCGGGGATGCAATTAGTGCATTAAGTTCTTTTTTATCAATGACAGGGAGCGTTACTGAGATACGGCTATCGTTCACCTGTACATTATTTACTAGATGCCCTGAATCTAAAGCTACTTTAGCTCCACCTTTTACAACGATTTGCTCAATTTTACCTTCGCCATAAAGGTTGAAATTTTTTGTTACATCAATTGTAAGTTTTTCAATATTAGCCATTGCTCCAAAGGATTCCACTTTGCCTACTACCTCTACTTTGGAAAGAAGTTGATCAGACGATAAATTGACTTTAGTACGGGCTAAATTGATGTTTGATGATTTCATATCTATTAAGGTAACGTAAAGCCAACTTACCTTTTTCGTTACAATTGGTTTTAGTGTAATTGTTTCACTTACTGCTACATCATCAAGTGTAACAGCTTTTTTTACTCTGTTTGTAATGATGAGCTGACCATCAACACTAACGTTTTGAACTTTTACATAGTCTGCGTTAACAGTGAGGTCTCCAGAGATTTGTGCGTCACCTCCATCAAAATAAACAGATTTTTTGCTGGTACCTGCTTTATTTAATATTAATGCTGTAACGTCGGTAATTTGTCCGTTTTTCACTACAATTGTTGCTCGGGCATTGGATAATGCTGTTTTATTTGATGTATTGAATAGGGGCTTTAATGCAGATTGAATTCTAAATGTACCGTTCGATGTTATCACAGTATCTTTTGTTATATTTTTGATCGTTACGGATTCACCCATCACCTTTTTTGCTGCTACCACCTGTGTCTCATATAAATTTGATTGTATTTGAGATGTTGTAGCACTTGCCGTAGACATTGGTAATACTAGTGTAGCTGTAATAGCCGTGACCATTAATGTTGATAGCGCTTTATTTTTCAATTTAAGTCACTCCAATCATTCTATTTAATAGTTAATATATCATATTTTTCTATAATTTAGAATTCAAAGAGGGAGTTTTACTATGAATATCAATTCAAATAAGTCGTAAGTCCTTTTTATTGAAAAATAAGTGATTAGCGAAGTATCGGCATTTTTCTCTATAATTCTGTAAATTTTCTACTTTATTCGCTAAATATTTTATTGTGATACAATCATCCATCCATTATTATTAGTATAAAAGTGGGGTGTTAGTTATGAAAAAATCAAGAGGAATTGCCTTAAAACTTTCTTCCCTTATAATAGGATTATTTCTCATTTTATTTTTATCCTATACTGTCATAACGGGGATTATTATAAAAAAGCAAAGTGTTGAAGACGCAGAGCATGGAACATTACAAACAGCTGAATCTTCTGCAGCTATTATGAGTGAACGTTTTAAGAAAGCCAATACGACATTACAAACAACAAAACGTATCATAGAAAGCATGGAGAAGAATAATACGTTGTCTACCAAAGGTGTCATAGACATAATGGAAAACAATTTAGCTAGCAATAATGACATTCTTGGAGTAGGGGCAATCTTTGAGCAAGATTCTATTATTTTAGAACCAACTGAGGCTTCTTTAGTAGATACTAAAAAACGTTTTATCCCTTATTTAAGTAAGAACGGAAATGATATCACGACTGCTCTAATCGAAGGTATTGATGATAAGAGTGTTTCTGAATGGTATTGGGTACCAAAAGAAGAGAGACGTGCAGTTTTGACAGAGCCTTATGATTATAATGTAAACGGACAATCCGTATTAATGACAACGATTTCGGTGCCATTAATCAATGCCTCCGGAACATTTTTCGGTGTATTGACAGCCGATGTATCAATAGATTTTTTAAATGATTTAACAAAATCGAATGCCCCAGAAGGCGGTTATGCGGCAATTATTACGAATAAAGGTGTGCTAACAGCTAACAGTTTTGGTGAAGAGCTAGTTGGGCGCAATATGCAAGAGGATCCTACTTGGACAAGTATTAGTAAGACAATGGAAAATGGTGAGCTAACAAGTATGTATGTTGACTCTAATCAACTGAAGGAAAAGGCATATAATGTCTTTGCTCCAATGATTTTAGAGGGTATTGACGAAACATGGACTGTTCAAGTCGTGTTAGCTGAATCAAAGATTCTAGAAACATATAATCATGTATTTGTATTTACGATTATTGCTTCTATTATTATGGTGGTTTTGATGACCGCTGCAAGTGTGTTATTCATCTATAAACAACTAAAGCCACTTAAATTTTTACGTGCATCGATTGAAACTGCAGCCGAAGGGGATTTAACACAAAAGGTAGAAGAGCAATATATTAAGCCTGATGAAATTGGTGCAGTGGCTGTGGCCTATAATAATATGTTAGATAAAACCAATAGTGCGATTCAAACTGTACTAAATTCCACGAGGTTATTGAACCAATCTTCTAATCAGGTAAATGAGGCATTTAACGAGGTAGTTGCTTCTAGTCAGGAGGTTTCTGTAGCTATCAACGAGATTGCACAAGGAGCTTCGAAGCAGTCAGAGGATACAGAAGAAACAAATTATCGAATGATGGATTTATCAGATCAGATTGATGCCATTACGGCTCTTTCTAATGAAATGGATGAGCTATCTCATAAAACAGGTGTAACAACGGAAAAAGGATTGCATGAAGTTGAAAGTTTAAGAGTACGTAATATGGAGACAAATGAAATGAATGGGCGTATCCAGCAACAAATGGAATCATTAGCTTCTAATATTGCCAATATTAATCAGATTATTGCTTCGATCCAAAGCATTACCGAGCAGACTAATCTGCTAGCTTTAAATGCAAGTATTGAGGCTGCACGTGCTGGTGAGCATGGTAAAGGATTTGCTGTAGTTGCAGAGGAAGTTAGAAAGCTAGCAGAACAATCTAAAAATGAAACAGAAATTATTAAGAGTACAGTAGAAAGCATTCTTGAAAATTCTCAGCAAACGGTTGCTGTTATTGCATCTAATGCAGATTTAATGCAATCTCAAAATGAGTCAGTACAAAGCACGCAACTAGCGTTTAAAGATAGCAGTGACTTGTCAGGTTCAATTGCCAATTCTATTAGTGAATTAATGAATAAACTATCTAGCATGTTAGAGCATAAAAATCAGGCAATCATGGCTATCCAAAGTATTTCGGCTATTTCAGAGCAAACAGCAGCCTCTGCGGAACAAGTAAGTGCTTCTGCAATGGATCAACAAGCAGAATTACAAAAAGTAGCAGAGTCTATTCAAAATATGAACGATATTTCAAACGAGCTACAAGAAGTTGTAAATCGATTTAAGCTTGTTTAAAAGCAAAGGCTGCCTTCAATATAGAGGCAGCCTTCTTTGATTGTGAAAGTCAGAGAAATTGACCTAGAAGGAATTCAACACTACTATTAACACTGGAAGGGGGACATTGATATGATGTATCTCGGAATGATTTTCTTTCAAATTGTTGTTCCTATTTTAGTGTTACTTGTAATAGGCGCTATCCTACAAAAGAAATTTCGCTTTAATTTAAAAGCATTGTCTCAGCTTATTACATATTGCTTTATGCCGGCAGCTGTTTTTGTAAATTTATATGAAACACATGTGGAGTTATCGGTACTGGGAGAGGTCGGATTATTTATTATACTCTTTATCGGTAGTCAAATGTTACTCAGTCATTTTATGGCAAAAGGGCTAGGTTTAGCTAGAACAGAGGCAGCTGTCTTTAAAAATAGTGTGGTGCTTATTAACTCTGGCAATTACGGTATTCCAGTTGCTCAAATGATATTTGCCACGCAACCTATTGGAGTAGCCATTCAGGTCATGCTCGTAATCTTTCAAAATATGACTACGTATACATATGGATTATACAATTTAATTTCTTCTACAAAGTCGGGTATGACAATCATCAAGGATTTCTTTAAAATGCCTATTATTCATGCGCTGATTATAGGTGCCGCTATGAACTATTTTGGTATCGGTATTCCACAGTTTATCAAAATACCAGTAGAACATGTGGCAGATGGATTTATTGCTGTGGCCTTAATTACTTTAGGTGCGCAATTATCACAACTAGAGATGAAATCAATGTTTAATAAAACCGTCTTTATCAGCTGTTTTACGCGATTAATTATTGGACCATCTGTTGCATTAGCCATTATTTATATATTGGGATTAGATGGAGTCGTCGCACAATCACTGTTTATAGCTAGTGCCTTTCCAACATCCCGTAATAGTTCTAGTCTAGCATTGGAATATGATGTAGAATCAGCAACAGCCGCGCAAGCTGTTTTATTTTCAACCATTGTAAGCTGTATAACTGTAACCATTGTGATCTATTTTGCGGAAGTATTATTTACCTAGTAAGATAAAAAATAACTTCCATCTCTTAGTATTATCTGCTACACTAGCATCAAACTAAATAGTATTAACTAGGGGAGTCTGATGAGTCAGGCTGAGAGGGAAACGCTACGAAGTTTCTTGACCCTTTGGACCTGATCTGGCTCATACCAGCGTGGGAAAGTTAAGAAGCTATTGCAGAGTATGCAATCAATAGACCTTTACATTCGTGGCCGGATCCAAATAATTATTTTGGATTCGGCCTTTATTTTTTGGATTGTTGGGGTGAGCTAGAATCGGTCCTTATATCAAAATAAATTTAAGGGAGAGAAGTAGCTCATGTCAGCAATTAGTGAAAAGAATATTACCATTATGTCTAGCTTTGAAGGAAGCAAAAAAGTATATGTGGAAGGATCACGCCCAGATATTCTAGTACCTATGCGAGAAATTGCATTAAGTCCGACAACAGGCAGTTTTGGAAATGAAGAAAATGCTCCTATTCGAGTATATGATACGAGTGGGCCCTATACAGATCCAGCCTACCAAGTAGATATTACGAAAGGTTTACCTGCCTTACGAAATGCATGGATTCAAGAGCGAGGGGATGTAGAAGCATATGAGGGACGCTCCATCAAACCGGAGGATAATGGCTTTCGTCATGTTGATGACCCGCGTATTCAAGAAAATGTCTTCCCTGAGTTGACGAGAAAGCCTTTGCGTGCTAAAAAAGGTAAAAATGTGACACAGCTTCACTATGCACGAAGGGGGATTATAACGCCTGAAATGGAGTTTGTAGCGATTCGTGAAAATATGAATCCTGAATTTGTACGTTCAGAAATTGCAGCTGGACGAGCTATAATGCCTTCTAATATTAATCACCCTGAGGCAGAGCCAATGATTATTGGGCGTAATTTTCATGTAAAGATCAATGCGAATATCGGGAATTCTGCTGTATCTTCTTCCATTGCGGAAGAAGTTGAGAAAATGACCTGGGCAACTCGATGGGGCGCAGATAATATTATGGATCTATCGACTGGTAAACATATTCATACAACTAGAGAATGGATTATTCGAAATGCTGCAGTGCCAGTGGGAACAGTGCCAATTTATCAGGCTTTAGAAAAGGTAAATGGTGTAGCAGAGGATTTAACGTGGGAGGTTTATCGTGATACTCTCATTGAACAAGCTGAGCAGGGTGTGGATTACTTCACCATTCATGCAGGTGTCCTTTTACGCTATGTACCACTAACAGCAAATCGTGTGACAGGTATTGTATCTCGAGGGGGCTCTATCATGGCACAGTGGTGTTTATATCATCATCAAGAGAATTTCCTGTATACACACTTTGAGGAAATCTGTGAAATTATGAAAGCTTATGATGTGGCTTTTTCCTTAGGTGATGGTTTACGCCCAGGCTCAATTGCAGATGCCAATGATGAGGCGCAATTTGCAGAGCTTGAAACACTAGGCGAGCTAACACAAATTGCTTGGCAGCATGATGTTCAGGTGATGGTTGAAGGACCAGGTCATGTACCAATGCATCTGATTAAAGAAAACATGGACAAGCAATTAGAGGTTTGTAAGGAAGCGCCCTTCTATACATTAGGACCACTCACAACAGATATTGCTCCAGGTTATGACCACATTACATCAGCCATTGGGGCAGCCATGATTGGTTGGTTTGGTACAGCGATGCTTTGTTATGTGACACCAAAAGAGCATCTTGGTTTACCAAATCGCGAGGACGTTCGTGTGGGCGTTATCACTTATAAAATTGCTGCACATGCTGCTGATTTAGCAAAAGGTCATCCAGGTGCACAACAACGAGACGATGCACTGTCTAAAGCCCGCTTTGAGTTCCGTTGGCGTGATCAATTTAATCTGTCCCTAGATCCAGAGCGTGCAGTGGAATATCATGATGAGACACTGCCAGCAGAGGGAGCAAAAACAGCACACTTTTGTTCTATGTGCGGGCCGAAATTCTGTAGCATGAGAATTTCACAGGACATTCGTAATTATGCGAAAGATAAGGATTTGAATACGACTGAAGCGATCCATCAAGGTATGAAGGAAAAGGCAGAGGAGTTTAAAAAAGCAGGCAGTCGAATTTACCAATAATGAAAGAAAAGGCTTATGTCAAAAAATAGACATAGGCCTTTTTTTAATCAAAAAACTCCATGTGAATAGTGGATTCACATGGAGTAAAAGTTGGATTTGGATATCAATAATAAAGTGGAATATTAAACGTTTGTTGGTTGTTTTACATATGGATTTGTAAGGTCCATACCTTCTAATGAAAGACCCATCGCTTTTGCGACACCTTCACCATACGCTGGGTCAGCTAGATAGCAGTGAAGAATGTGACGGCGTTTGATGAATTCTTTAACAGAAGCCATATCATTCGCTGTATTTTCAAATAGACGTTGTTGCTCTTCCACCGTCAATAGACGGAATAGCTTACCTGGTTGCTCAAAGTAATTATTATCGTCTTCACGGAAGTCATGAATACCTGCATGACCATCAATGCGTAATTCAGGCTCTTTATGGTCTAAATTATGCTCCCACTCGCCATAGCTATTTGGTTCATAGCTTAATGTCGAACCGAGATTGCCATCAAAGCGCATTGCTCCATCGCGGTGGAAAGTACGGAATGGACATTTTGGTGCGTTGACAGGAAGCATATAGTGATTTACACCAAGACGATAGCGTTGTGCATCCGCATATGCAAAGATACGACCTTGTAACATTTTATCTGGTGAGAAGCTGATACCAGGAACAATGTTAGAAGGTGCAAATGCAGCTTGTTCAACTTCTGCAAAGTAGTTGTCTGGATTTTTGTTTAACTCGAACTCACCTACAGGAATTAATGGGAAGTCTTTTTTATACCATACCTTTGTTAAATCAAATGGGTTGTATGGTAGCTCACGAGCTTGTTCCTCTGTCATTACCTGAATGTACATTTTCCATTTAGGGAAATCGCCTTTTTCAATTGCTTCATATAAATCACGTTGTGAAGATTCACGGTCTTGACCAATAATCTCATTCGCCTCGGCACCAGTTAAGTTCTTAATGCCTTGCTCTGTACGGAAGTGGAATTTAACCCAAACACGTTCATTATTAGCATTGATAAAGCTATACGTATGAGAACCAAATCCGTGCATATTACGATAACCAGCTGGAATACCACGGTCAGACATAACAATTGTCACTTGGTGAAGTGCTTCAGGTAATGAAGTCCAGAAATCCCAGTTAGAATTGGCATTTTTCATATTTGTACGTGGGTCACGTTTTACCACATGGTTTAAATCTGTAAAGTGTAATGGGTCGCGGAAGAAGAATACAGGCGTATTGTTCCCTACTAAATCCCAGTTTCCATCTTCTGTATAGAATTTAAGGGCGAAGCCACGAATATCTCGCTCTGCATCTGCTGCACCACGCTCACCCGCTACTGTAGAGAAACGTGCGAACATTTCAGTTTTCTTGCCGATCTCTGAGAAGATTTTCGCCTTAGTATATTGTGAAATATCATGCGTTACAGTAAAAGTACCAAATGCACCTGATCCTTTTGCGTGCATACGACGTTCTGGAATTACTTCACGATTGAAGTTTGCTAGTTTTTCAACTAACCATACATCCTGAAGTAAAAGAGGGCCACGTGGACCTGCTGACATAGAGTCATGGTTACTTACTACTGGAGCACCACCTGCTGTTGTAAAGCGACGGCTACGATCATTTGCGTTTGTCATATTGGTTTACCTCCTGAAAAAAATGTGAGTCAAACTCTTCGTCTATAACTATAACAAATATAAAATAGAATTGCTAGTACATTATAATAATTATCGTTAAAGAATTTTTATATTTAAGTATAAACTATAAATATATGCGCTAGACATACGAATTATACATAGTTTCTAGCTTTAATTTATTTTATCTGATCGCAATTTTTATAGATAATTGTTACATTAAGATCAAGATAATGACAGTGTGATAAAAATCTTTATTGAAAATGAAATCAACTAATTGAAAATTATTTTAATCAATCTTTTAATTTTTTCTATATCGGTTAGGCGTAATACCAATTTGTTGCTTAAATAATTTTATAAAATAATTTGGATCATCAAAACCGTTTAAATGAGCGATTTCGCTAATAGCAAAATCTGTTTCTAGCAGCATTTTTGTGGCGTGATGAATTCTTACTTGCTGTAAATAGCGCTTAAATGGCAAGCCTTGTTTTTTTGAGAAAATCGTACTTAAATAATTGGGGCTTATTCCAAGCTTCTGAGCGACAAAGGGAAGAGACAGTGCGCTATCTTTAAATTGTTGATCAATTACTTCTATAGCTAGTTCAACATAGTCAGCTCGTTTCTCTATTCGAGCTTCCCTTGCTAACTCAATTAATGTCTGCGTGAAAGAAATAATCCCATTGAGAATCGTATAAAATATAGGATGCTCAATAATTAAGTGAAATAGCTGACGGTAGTTTTGTTCGATAACCGCTTTTTCATGTAATTTATATTTCAGCATAAAGCGTCTAATTTGTGCTAAGACACTCGTCAGATGAATGCGTAAATCATCTTGCTCATAATATATGCCTTCATTAGAAAGCCGGTATAAAAATGTTTTAACGGCCTCTAGGTTTCCATCTTCCAAACTACTTATTAGTAATTGTTGCTCTTCTGGTGTCAGTAAGGGATCAAAGGGCTGAGTTTCATATTGTTTGCTCGCGTAAAAAATATGGCCAAAGCCCTCATAAAAACTTTGATGTAGTGCACGCTTTGTTAATGTATACATATTTTTAATGGTTGTAGGTGTTCCATCATATATCCCAATATTTAAAGAACTATTACTAATCAATCGCCATTCCTTCATAAGTGTACGTACATCCTTTTCCACAATCCTTATATCATTTGTTTGAAAAAGACATACGATTCTATTAGATAGAGGGTAGGTTTTCATATGAAAGTGAATCGGTGTTTGTTGAAGCCAATTGTAAAGCTTATTAAAGGTTTCAGTATGCTCGGGTTCAATCATTGTGAAATGTAATGTTGTCTCAATTGAACTTGATTTATTATCTAAAAATAATTGATTATAAAAGGAATCGTTTGTAGTCTCTTGAGCATCTTCTGTAATCTGTGGTGTGCGAAGAGAAATGGTTGTGAGTTTTTTCTTTAATAGCTCTAAATCAATAGGCTTCACAAAAAGATGTGCTACCTGTAAGTCAATAGCCTTCAGCGCATTTTTAAATAATGGCTCTGTTGTCATGGCTAAAATGGCACCAGAAAGCTTTTGTAAATCACGATAAAGAGCAGCTAAGCGATTATTAGGAAATAAATCGATATTTAACAGTATGGCGTCAGGTTCAAATTGTCGAATGAGTTGAGACACCTCTGAAATACTTGTACACATTTCAATCACAACATCTCCAGGGAAATATGTATGTAAAAACCATTTTATTCCTGCGAGGTCGGTTGGATCGCGATCAATTAATAACAGCTTCATACCATCAGCCTTTCTTAAAATATTCAAGTTTCATACAAAAGTACGGTTATATTAATAAAAATAACATAGTAATCTGAAAAAAGTCTTGTTTTCTCTATTAAAATTCTCTATATTCTGAAAAAGGTAGTTAGTACAATGTAAATAGAGTAATTGATCATCAGCAGAAGCCAACTTTAGTTATGAAAACGCTTAAAAAATTTGATACTGATGTTTTCAAATTACGAAAATATGAATGAAGATAATTTATTTACATAGCCATATAGGGAATAGGGGGATGTCATGTGAAGTCAATCATCGAGCTTGATGGCAATACATTAACAAGACAACAAATAGAGGAAATCGTGAAGGGGCAAGCAACAGTTGCACTTGCTACAGAGAGTTTAGAACGTATTCGTTTAAGTAGAGAGCGTATCGAAAAGCGTTTAGCTGAAGGCCAAACAATTTATGGTGTGAATACAGGGTTTGGTAAACTCAGCAATATAAAAATTGAAGAAGAAGACATTGAGCTATTGCAGCTAAATTTATTACGATCAGATGCAACAGGTGTTGGCGAACCATTCCCAACAGATGTTGTACGTGCAATGATGGTTTTACGTGCCAATGCTTTAGCCAGAGGATTTTCTGGCATTCGTGAGGAAACTGTCCAACTACTGTTGAATCTTATTAATAAAGGTGTTCATCCAATTGTTCCGTCACAAGGTTCAGTTGGCGCAAGTGGTGATTTAGCGCCTTTATCACATTTGGCATTAGTATTAGTGGGAGAAGGAAAGGCTGAGTTTAACGGAGAACTCATGAGTGGTAGTGAAGCGCTAAAGCAAGCAGGATTAACCCCTGTTAGACTTCAAGCTAAAGAGGGGCTAGCGTTAGTTAACGGTACACAAGCTATGACGGGTATAGGTGTATTAACGGTCAATGAAGCTGAACGAATTGGTCTTGCAGCGGATATGGCTGCTAGCTTAACACTGGAAGCTTTAAAGGGCATTACCTCGGCATTTGATCCAGCACTTTTAGCAGTAAGACCACATCCAGAGTTAGAATTAGTGGGCGGGCGTATTCGTAAGTGGCTTGATGGCAGTAAACGTGTGACAAAGCAGGGTGAAATTCGCATGCAGGATGCTTATTCACTACGTTGTATACCGCAAGTACATGGTGCTTCTTGGCAGTCATTTTTCTACGCACAGGACCGTGTTCAAACTGAAATGAATGCAACAACTGATAATCCAATCGTTTTAGAAAGCGGGGAGGTTTTATCGGGTGGGCATTTCCATGGACAGCCAATAGCCTTGGCAATGGACTTTTTGAAAATAGGTGTATGTGAATGGGCCAATATTTCAGAACGCCGTACAGAACGCATGGTAAATCCTCAACTTAATGAAGGGCTACCACCGTTTCTAGCAACAAACCCTGGGATTGAATGTGGGCTTATGATTGCTCAATATACAGCAGCCTCTATTGTCTCAGAAAATAAAGTTTTAGCACATCCTTCGAGTGTGGATTCTATTCCTACGTCAGGTAACCAAGAGGATCATGTAAGTATGGGAACAACTTCGGCACGTCAAGTACGTCAGATTGTTCATAATGCTGCTCGCGTTGTAGCTATCGAATTGATTTGTGCATCACAGGCTATTCATTTAGACAAGGCAGAAGAGCAATTATCTCCTACTACAAGTAAATTCTTAAAGAAGGTGCGTGAATTCTGTCCACCATTGCTAGCCGATCAACCAATTGGCGATGAAATTGAAGCATTGGCTAAATATCTACTATCAAGTAATGATTTAGTAAATGAGTATGTGTAAATTGCATTGAATTTTTGATAAGAAAGAGCAAAGGCGTCGCTCGGTTAACACCGAGTAGCCTCTGCTTTAAAAATATTTATATGTTTTTAAGTCTGAATATTCAGTTATCCGTAGATTTAGACAGTAATATTCACATTATTTTTAATAGGAAAAGGAGCGTGTTTTGAATGGTATTTAAGACAGATATTCGTGCACCACGTGGAAATGAACTAACTTGTAAGGGTTGGACACAGGAAGCAGCAATGCGTATGTTAATGAACAATCTTGACCCAGAGGTGGCAGAGAATCCAGATGAACTGATAGTTTATGGGGGTATTGGTAAGGCTGCTCGTAACTGGGAAAGCTATGAACAAATCATTGCATCTTTGAAAGAATTAGAGAATGATGAGACTCTATTAATCCAATCTGGAAAGCCAGTAGCTGTATTCCGTACACATGAGCATTCCCCTCGAGTGTTGATTGCCAACTCAAACCTTGTACCAGCATGGGCAAATTGGGATCACTTTTATGAATTAGAAGAAAGAGATTTAATGATGTATGGTCAAATGACTGCTGGGAGTTGGATTTATATTGGTGCTCAAGGAATTTTACAAGGCACTTATCTGTCCTTTGTAGAAGCAGGCAAAAAGGTATTTGGCACTGCTGATTTGCGTGGTAAATTCATCCTTACAGGTGGGATGGGCGGTATGAGTGGTGCACAGCCATTAGCAGGGAAAATGGCTGGAGCTGTAATTTTAGTTGTTGAAGTTGAACGTGCGCGCATTGAACGTAAAATCAAAGAAGGCTACTGTGATTATATTGTAGAAACTGTAGATGAAGCAATTGCATTAGTTAATAAATTACGTGACCAAAATGAGCCAGCATCCATTGGCCTTGTTGGTAACTGTGCTGATGTTAATCGTGAGTTGTTGAATCGTGGAATTATTCCAGATTTTGTGACAGACCAAACATCTGCACATGATCCGATTAATGGTTATGTACCTAATGGCATGACCTTTGAAGAAGCGCTAAAACTTCGCAAAGAGGATGTAAAAACATATGAGCGTAAAGCAAAAGAAACAATGGCAGAGCATGTTCGTACAATGCTAGAGTTCCAAGAGGCAGGCGCAGAAGTATTTGATTATGGGAATAACATCCGCGCCTATGCCAAAGAAATGGGTGTGACAAATGCCTTTGATTTCCCAGGCTTTGTACCAGCGTATATTCGTCCTTTATTCTGTGAAGGAAAGGGCCCATTCCGTTGGGCGGCGCTTTCAGGAAACCCTGAGGATATATATAAAACAGATGCACTGGCAAAAGAGATGTTCGCAGAAGATGAGGGGCTAGTCAATTGGATTGATATGGCACAAAAAATGGTGAAATGGCAAGGGTTACCTGCACGCATTTGCTGGCTAGGCTATGGTGATCGTCATCGTTTTGCATTAAAAGTAAATGAAATGGTTGCAAATGGTGAATTATCAGCACCAATTGTCTTTGGCCGTGATCACTTAGATTCAGGTTCTGTAGCATCACCAAATCGTGAAACAGAAGGGATGCTAGATGGTTCGGATGCGGTATCGGATTGGCCAATTTTAAATGCTCTTGTTAATACTGCGAGTGGTGCAAGCTGGGTAAGCGTACACCATGGTGGTGGTGTAGGAATGGGTTATTCACAGCATGCAGGTCAAGTCTTAGTAGCAGATGGATCAGAGCTTGCCGCTGAAAAAATTTCACGTGTATTAGTTTCAGACCCTGGAATGGGCGTTGCTCGTCATGCTGATGCAGGCTACGATATTGCTATCAATACAGCAAAAAACAAAGGTGTCCATATACCAATGTTAAAGGGTGATGTGAAGTGACCATTCTAATAAAAAATGCAAATGAAGTAATTACACTGAAAAGTAATGCACAAGGGCCACGTACAAAAGAACAAATGCAGGAAATTGCAGTAATAGAATATGGCAGTGTTCTAATTGAAGAAGAGCGTATTGTAGCAGTAGGAGCTTATGAACAAATAAAAGCCGACTACCCAGAATTAATAAAGAAAGCAAAAACGATTGATGCTACTGGTAAGATTGTTATGCCTGGCTTAGTGGATTGTCATACACATTTAGTGCATGGTGGAACACGCGAGCAAGAGTTTAATATGAGATTAAATGGTTCTACCTATATGGAAATCATGAATGCAGGAGGCGGCATTCATGCTACAACAGAGTGTACACGAGAAACAAGCTTTGATGAATTATATGAAAAGACAATGCAGCATTTAGATGTATTTTTAAAGCATGGCGTAACAACAGTTGAAGCAAAATCAGGGTATGGCTTGGACTGGGAAACGGAAAAGAAACAGCTAGAGGTCGCAAAAGAATTACAAGCTACACATCATATCGATGTCATTAGCACGTTTATGGGAGCCCATGCAGTTCCTCGTGATTATAAGGGGCGTGAGGATGAATTTGTGGATAGTGTGGTCCATGAGATGCTGCCAAAAGTGGCGGAACTTGAGTTGGCTGAATTTAATGATGTATTTTGTGAAAAGGGCGTCTTTACACCCGACCAATCCCGCCGCATTTTAGAGGCTGGAAAAGCACTAGGCTTAACCCCAAAAATACATGCGGATGAGATCGAACCTTATCAAGGCGCCGAGCTGGCTGCGGAAGTAGAGGCTATTTCTGCGGAGCATTTGTTAGTTGCTTCTGATAAGGGAATTCGAAAAATGGCTGAGGCGGGTACAATTGCTGTATTGCTGCCAGGTACTGCATTCTTCTTACGTGCACCTTTTGCAAGAGGGCGTCTAATGATTGACGAGGGAGTACCTGTGGCGATATCAACAGATTTTAACCCTGGGTCATCCCCAACAATGAGTCTACCCTTCATTATGAATTTAGCTTGTATGCATATGGGTATGACATTGGAAGAAGTATTAACGGCAACAACAATTAATGCAGCATATGCACTAAATCGAGGCGAGCAAATTGGTTCCCTTGAAGCACATAAAAAAGCTGACGTACTTATCCTTGATGTTGCGAATTACAAGCAACTGCAATATTTCTACGGCATGAACCATACACATACAGTAATCAAAAATGGGCAAGTTGTTGTACAAAACGGAATTCTGCTGAAAGTTCAATAATAATAATGGGCATAAATAAGGCTGAGTAGCTTTATTTATGCTTTTTTTATAAATTAGTTGCAAATGCTTTTCTGAAAGATTATAATTCTAATAAATAGTAATTATCGAATTACAAATTACTTAAACCTTGTAATTATAGAAGGGGTTATACAATGAAAAAGTTTCGTACCGAAGATGAAGTGCTTGCACATTATGATTCTTCAAAATATCTAACACCTGATGGATATACCGCAGATATTGCTATTTTTACAATTACCTCAGAGAAAACAGAGGAAAAAGCACCGCCAAACATGACGCTAAAGATTATGTTAATTAAGCGTGCTACTAAGGATGCTGAAGGAAATCCCAATATTGAAGGAGGGAAATGGGCGCTTCCTGGGGGCTTTGTAGATGCAAATCAAAAAGAAACTGCCTTTATTGCAGCAAAGAGAGAATTAAAAGAAGAAACAAATGTAGAAGGTTTACATGTTCAACATTTTGGTGTTTATGATGAGATTGATCGAGATCCACGTGGTTGGATGATTTCGAATGCATTTTATGCCATTGTTCCTGAGGCATATATTGAGCAACGACAAGCGAATGATGATGCAGATGATGTAGAACTGTTCGATATAGAAAGTGTATTTACGCTTCCATTAGCTTTCGATCATCGAAAAATCATTTCCGATGCGTTGCATTTTATTAAAAGGGATATGATACAAACAACTGTTGCCAAAAACTTTTTACCACAAGAGTTTACATTGTCCGAATTGCAACGAGTACTTCTAACAGTTGGAGAAGATCCACGAATCTCTAACGATTCCGTATTCTTTACAAAAGCACCTAAATTACCATTTATCGAAAAAGCATTGGATGAAGAAGGAAAACCGAAGAAAACAAAAAGAAATTCGTTTCGGCCTTCCCAGCTCTATACATTTAATGATTTCGAAATGGTAGAGTCTATCTATCATTAGGAAAGATCCGTCTTTCCTGTTTATTTTAAAGAAAGTAATTTGTAATTTAAGTATTACTAATTAAAAAATGGAGGGATGAAATGATGAAAAAGCGTGCATTAATTAATATTGATTATACAGTGGATTTCGTTGCGACGGATGGGGCTCTTACTTGTGGAGAGCCTGGGCAACTGCTCGAACATGCAAATGTTGATTTAACAAAGGAGTTTATTAAGAGCGGGGATTTTACAGTATTTGCGATAGATGTTCATGAAAAGGGAGATGTTTATCATCCAGAAACAAAGCTATTCCCACCTCATAATATTCGTCATACAGAAGGTAGAGAGTTATATGGTGCATTAAACTCATTATATGAAGAAAATAAAGACCAAGATTTCGTCTATTACATTGATAAAACGCGTTATTCTGCTTTTGCAGGAACAGATTTAGAATTGAAATTGCGTGAAAGAGGAATTACTGAGCTGCATTTAATCGGCGTTTGTACAGATATTTGTGTTCTTCATACAGCAGTAGATGCTTATAATAAAGGGTTCGATATCGTTATTCATAAAAATGCTGTCGCCTCCTTTAATCAAGCTGGACATGAGTGGGCGTTAAATCATTTCGAGCATACTCTAGGTGCCACTATTATTTAACATGAATGGAGGGGAAAATATGAAATATGTAGATGATAGTTTCATGTTACACACGGACCTATACCAAATTAATATGGTTCAAACTTATTGGCAAGATGGTGTTCATCAACGTAAAGCTGTTTTCGAACTATATTTTAGAAAGCTTCCATTTGGCAATGGCTATGGAGTTTTCGCTGGATTGAAAAAAGTGATTGAGTTTATTAATAACTTTGGTTTCTCTCAAAGCGATATTCAATATTTACGAGAAGAGGGGAAGTATCCCGAGGAATTTCTTGAATATCTAAAAGAACTTAAATTTACAGGGACAATTAAGGGGATGAGAGAGGGAGAACTGGTCTTTGCTAACGAGCCTATCTTGCGAATTGAAGCACCATTAGCAGAGGCTCAATTAATTGAAACGCCGTTGTTAAATATCGTTAATTACCAAACCCTGATTGCGACAAAAGCTTCACGTATCAAACAAGTGACGGGTGAGGATGTGGTAATGGAATTTGGAACCCGCCGCGCACACGAATTTGATGCTGCTATTTGGGGAACTCGTGCTGCTTATATAGGTGGATTCTCTGCAACAAGCAATGTAAGAGCAGGAAAATTATTCGGTATTCCTGTGTCAGGAACACATGCCCATGCGATGATTCAAACCTATCGAGATGAATATACAGCGTTTAAAAAATATGCAGCAGCCCATAAAGACTGTGTTTTCCTAGTAGATACTTATGACACACTACGTTCTGGTGTTCCTAATGCTATCCGCGTAGCAAAGGAGTTAGGGAATCAAATTAATTTTATTGGTATCCGTTTAGACAGTGGAGATTTAGCCTATCTCTCAAAACAGGCGAGGAAAATGCTAGATGATGCAGGATTTACAGCAGCTAAAATTATGGCTTCGAATGATTTGGATGAATATACAATTATGCATTTAAAGTCACAAGGGGCGCAAATTGATGCTTGGGGAATCGGAACTAAGCTGATTACAGCCTATGATCAAGCAGCTCTTGGTGGAGTATACAAATTAGTTTCGATAGAAAACGAAAGTGGAGAACTGGTTGATACCATTAAAATTTCAGCAAATCCTGAAAAAGTGACTACACCTGGACGTAAACGTGTTTACCGTATTATTAATGCGGAGAATGGTCATGCTGAGGGAGACTATATAGCGTTAGATGAGGAAAATATCCAGCAAGAAGAAAGATTGAAAATGTTCCACCCTATTCATACGTATATTAGTAAATTTGTTACAAATTTTACGGCAAAAGAGTTACATGAAAGTATTATAGAAAATGGAAATATTGTTTATGAGGAGCCAACTATTCAAGAAATACAAAAATATGTACAGGAAAACTTACATTTATTGTGGTGTGAGTATAAACGAACAATGAATCCGGAAGAATATCCAGTCGATTTAAGTCAAGCATGTTGGGACAATAAACTGGCAAGCATACAGGCAATAAAAGAAAAGATTTCACAACGTATTTAAAAGTCAACTGCTAGGGGGTAGAGACGATGGCGAGAATAGGCATTTATGGTTCATCATTTGATCCTATTACCAATGTCCATCTTTGGACAGCAAGCACTGTGGCACATCGATGTAAGTTAGATAAGGTTATTTTTTTGCCTTGTTCAAATAAACGCAAAGATAAAACCATAAAAACAGCAGATACACATCGTTGGAATATGCTTCAGTTAGCTATTGCTAAGGACGATCGTTTTATTGCAGATTCCTATGAGATGGATCAAGAAGGCTGGAATATTTACACATATGACACCATGAAATACTTTAGAGAGAAGAACCCGGAGGATGAGGTCCATTTTATTATGGGTGCTGATTTACTAGTGGATATTGGTGCAGGTTTATGGAAAAAGGGCGACGCATTAGTAGCGGAGAATAAATTTATTGTAATGGCACGACATGGCATCGATATGCTATCAACCATTAGTCGTTCTCCAATTTTAAGAAATAATGATGATGGAAGATTCCATCTTATAGATAAAGGGCTAGCGATGGAAATTAGCTCTACCTATATTCGAGAAGAATTTGCAATGGGGGGAGAACCAAGATACCTCTTGCCTACTGCTTGTTACAACTATATTAAAGAACATAATCTTTATCAAAAATAAAATAGAGTAGCTATCATTATAAGTGTGGATACGACCACACTTATTTTAATTTTGAAAAGATGGTGAATTTTATCATATAGAGCTCAGGGTAAGCTATAATAAAAATAGTAATGGGTACAAATTTTTTGCTGTCAATTTTTAATAATGATTAATGTTAGAAAGGAATTCATGAATGTGCAGCTTACATTAACATTTCTTATTTTAGGAGCAACAATTTTCGCATTTGTGACCAATAAAATACGAGCAGATCTTGTAGCAATTGTGTCACTTTTAGCATTTGTCATTATGGATATTTTGACGCCCGCGGAGGCATTAGCTGGTTTTTCAAACTCTGTAGTTTTAATGATTGCAGGGTTATTTGTCGTGGGTGCAGGGATCCTACGTACGGGCCTGGCAGGCATGGCGGGCCAACTCTTACTAAAATGGTCAGGCAATAGTGAGCTGAAGTTATTTGTGCTACTACTTATTATTGTAGGATCGGTTGGTGCATTTATGAGTAATACGGGTACTGTCGCCTTAATGATGCCAATCGTTGTAAGTATAGCAATTAGTATGAAAATTAGCCCTTCTAAATTTCTACTACCACTCTCCTATGTAGCAAGTCTTTCTGGTTTGATGACACTGATTGCATCCCCAACCAATTTAATTGTCAGTCAGTTATTGGTTGATCGAGGCTATAACAAACTTGGCTTTTTTGAAGTAACTCCTATTGGTATCGTGGGGATGATTGCTGGCATTATCTACTTAGTAATTGTAAGAAATATTTTATTACCAAAGGATCAAAACCGTACACAGACCAATGAAGGTTATAAACTTTCACCAAAAAAAATTATTAAGCAATATGATTTAAATAATCGTCTATTTAAAATCTCCGTTCCTGAGGCGTCACCTATTATTGAAACATCGTTAGCGGAATTAAAACTACCAGCTAAGTATATGCTTTGTATGATGAAAATTCATCGGAAATCACAGGAGGGCATTAATTTACTACCGATGACTTATCAAGAAATGGCAGGACCAACTAGTGTCATTCATGCCATGGATGAGTTATATGTTCAAGGAGAAATAGAGGATATCCGTCGTTTTGTTGAGGACTATCATCTTGAGATGCAAGGATTAGTTGAAGGAGAAGCCGATGAATTGGTATCGAAGCATCTGGGTATTGCTGAGGTATTGCTTACCCCCAATTCGAGCTTTATCAATGAAACGGTTAGTTCCCTTGGATTCCGGGAAAAATACAATCTAAATATCATTGGTATTAATCGTAAGGGTGGTTACAAGCTTCAGGATATGGTATCTCACAAATTAAAATTTGGAGACGCAATATTAGTACAGGGAGCATGGGATGAAATACTTTTGTTAGCAAGAGAAACGCAAGATGTCGTGGTTGTCGGACAGCCGAAAGAACACGCAAGTGTGGCAGCGGCTACAGGCAAAGCTGGAATTGCCGGGATTATTATGTTATTCATGATTATTTTGATGGCATTTGAAATTTTCCCTGCTGTCATTTCTGTGATGATTGGTGCTGTACTTATGATTTTAACAGGTTGCTTGAGAAACATGGAAGATGCCTATAGCAATATGAATTTTGAAAGTATTGTGCTAGTGGCTGCCATGTTACCAATGGCGACAGCGTTAGAAAAAACAGGGGGCATGACCATTTTATCTGATGGTATTATTAATGCTTTAGGTGGTTTCGGACCATACGGCGTACTCATAGGAGTTTATATTTTGACAGCTGTTTTTGGTCAATTTATTAGTAATACGGCAACTGCTGTATTGTTTGCACCCATTGCCATGAGTGCAGCCATTGCAATGGAAGTTAGTCCCACAACATTTATGATTGCAGTCGCAGTTGCAGCAAGTATGGCATTTGCTACGCCAATTGCTTCCCCTACGAATGCACTGGTAATGACGGCGGGGGGGTATAAATTTATGGATTTCGTAAGAATAGGGGTTCCGTTACAACTTGTTATGTTTATTGTGATGATGATAGCCATCCCGTTCTTTTTCCCATTTTAAAAACTCGGTTTCTTTACCGAGTTTTTTGTTTTTTTAAAGATCTATTATTTTTTTGTAGGAAATTATGATAAAATTATTTTCTAGTTCATGGTCTAACATTGAGCTAGCTTGTGAATAGATTTGGTAGTTATTAATATAGGAAGTTTTACTTTGATAATAAAAAAATTAAAGTTTTTTATTAAAAAGTGTTGACCTTTTAAAAATAAGGGTGTAGTATTATACAAGTCGCCAGGGTGACACGCTAAAATAAAGCAAAACATGAACCTTGAAAACTGAACAAGCAAAACGTAATCAATAAAGTTTTAAGTAACTAGTTTAGCTAGTGAACGAAACACAATTTTGGACATCAAACATGATGCCAGCAAAACAATTTGAGCTAATCAAATTTCTTTTATGGAGAGTTTGATCCTGGCTCAGGACGAACGCTGGCGGCGTGC